>CAYHMN010000055.1:0-2507 GCA_964357795.1 uncultured Candidatus Saccharibacteria bacterium | reverse complement strand
GCTTAGAAAATAAATGAGGTAATCCGATTATTATTTTCTTGAGCGACGAGCAGAGCAAATTCCGAGCTCGGAATTATGTGTGCTTTATGAGCAAAGCTAATTTCAAAGTCTTCAAAATATTATGCTTATACCTACAGTTATAGAAAAATCACAATTCGGAGAGCGAGCTTACGATATATACTCTCGCCTGCTTAATGAGCGCATTATTTTCCTAGGTGGCCCGATAGACGACCATGTTGCCAACCTCGTCATAGCTCAGCTTCTTTACCTAGACCATACCGATTCCAAGAAGGATATCCACCTATATATAAACTCCCCTGGTGGTTCAGTCACTGCAGGCTTAGCTATTCTAGATACTATGGGCTTCGTGAAAGCAGATGTCTCTACCATATGTGTAGGTATCGCAGCTTCTATGGGTGCTCTCCTTCTTTCAGCTGGTACAAAAGGCAAGCGTTTCTCTCTTCCCAACTCCGAAGTTATGATTCACCAAGTTATGGGTGGAGCTGAAGGTCAGGCATCAGATATAGAAATCAATGCAAGGCATATCTTAAGAACAAAAGAAACTCTCAATAAAATTCTTGCTAAAAATACTGGTAAAACTTTCGCCCAAGTAGAGAAAGATTCAGATCGCGACTACTATATGAGCGCCGAAGAAGCAAAGAAGTACGGACTCATAGACGACATCGTTTCCAAACCAAAAAAATAGCAAGTAAATACGAAATTAAAATAGTCTCTTGAAAAGTCTTGCGCAGGAGCTTAGAAAATAAAGTTGGTAATCCGACTATTATTTTCTTGAGCGACGAGCAGAGCAAATTCCTAGTAAGGAATTATGTGTGCTTTTCAAGAGACTATTTTAATGTAGTTTATTGTAGTAATATATAAATATGCAAACATTACTTTTATTAATATCAGCATTTTTACTTATCGCTCTCTTGCGTAGAGAACGCCAGAGAAACTTTACAGAAGAATCTTTCATCTCTATTGTGAATCACACTTTCCGCACTCCCCTTACTCGCATCAAGTGGATGAGTGAGACTCTAGGCCAAGAAATTCCTCGTAAGGAACAAATAGAAATATCCAAAGATTTAGGAAACGGAGTTGGCAGGCTTTTGGAAATTATAGATGCTCTCGCAGGTATCAAAGACATTCACAACACTTCTGCTTACGATTTAAAAGCAGTTTCTTTGCGCGAAATACTCGAAGAAGCGATAAGAAAATACAGTGTGCAAATAAATGAAAAGAAAATTAAACTTTCAATGCCAGTCATGAATGACCTCCCTCTTCTTTCTATAGATACGAAGAAAATTTCTTTTGTCATCCAAGTCCTACTAGAAAATGCTATTTTATATTCTAAAGATGGTGACACTATCGTCATAAAAGCTGAAGTAAAAGATGGCGAGTTAGTTCTAGCGATTGAGGATAGTGGTCTTGGCCTCTCATGGAAAGACAGGAACAATATTTTCAAGCGCTTCTATCGTGGCGAACGTGCCAAGAAGATGAATACCGATGGTATGGGACTTGGCCTATATATGGCCAGAGTTATAGTCCGTAGACATAAGGGTAAAATCTATGCCACTTCAAGAGGAAAAAACAGGGGCACTACCTTCTTCATCAAGCTTCCAAGGAAAAGTTAAGCAGGACAGCTTGCTCTCGACAAAAATACCATTATACGGTATTATGAGTTTATCGAATTTTAACAGATTAGTACCGTGTCTACTTTTAAAATATATTCCGTGGTATGAATTTAAATCAATCAGAAATCAAAGCGAGCATCTTCAGACAATACGATTTTTCGCACTCAAAATATCTACCAATGATATAGTTTTAAACTAGTATTCACAACTTAATATATGAGTTTAACAGCAATAATAATTTCAGGTCTCGCCCTTTTGGTAGGCGTGGCTGTTGGGTATTATTTGCGCCTTATCATTTCGCTTGGTAAGAAAGGTTCTATGGAACTTGAAATCAAGCAGATAATGCTCGGTGCAAAAGAAGAAGCCCAGAGAGTGCTAGATGAAGCAAAGAAGAAAGCAGAAGAAAAAGTTGAGGAATCGCAACAGACAGCAACCAAGAAAGAAGAGGAGTGGAAGAGCACAGAGCATCGCCTTATAAAGAAGGAGGAGCTTTTAGATGCTCGTCAAGTAGAGATTGATCGTGAGGTAGAGAACATGAAATTGAAAGTTGAAGAAGTGAAAAAGATAAAGGAGCGTGTAGATGGCATGCAAGAAGAGAAGGAGAAAGAGTTAGAGAAAATTGCACACCTTTCTGTAGATGATGCCCGTGAAACTTTATTTAGAAATGTTGAGGGTAAATATGAAGAAGATTTGCTCGTGCGAATGCAAAAAATGGAGACGACAAATACAGAGAAGCTAGACAGGAGAGCCAAAGATATCTTAGCTGCAAGTATCAATCGACTCGCCTCTTCTACTGCATCTGAGATGATGACAACATCAGTAAACATTCCAAATGACGAAATCAAGGGTAAAATTATCGGTAAAGAAGGTCGT
>CAYHMN010000054.1:0-2950 GCA_964357795.1 uncultured Candidatus Saccharibacteria bacterium | reverse complement strand
ATTTTAAGGGTTTCTGTTTCAAAATCTCGATAATAACAACCAGGTTCAACTATCCCCTTTTCTGTATCAATAGAAATAATTTTATTGAGGTAACGAGTAGTATCCATAATGATAGATTCATTCAATGGACCACCCGACATATCTGTCCCAGCCGAACGAGCAGTTAGAGAAATATTCAAGCTACTCTTTTTTTGATCACTAACAAATTTCACCAGTGCTTGGACATCAAAACTATCTTTTGGAAAAACAACTACTTCCGGAACCACTTCGAATAAGGAGGCATCGTGAGAATACATAGAGAGTGTTTTTGTATCATTTTCAATGTCTCCTTTAAAAACTTTTTTGAGTGTATCTATTTGCATATTATTTCATTCTAGAAAAAGCTCGTAACTTTTTTTCCGCAACAGCTTGCATAGCAGAACGTGCTTCGGCAGCATATTTATATGGCGCTACATCCTCAGGATGTTCTACTAAGTGCTTCTTGAGTGCATCAGCATAGGCCTTTCTAAGTTCAGTATTAATATGAACAATACAAACTCCTGCCTCAATAGCTGCATCAAAATCTTCATCATTTCCAGAACCACCATGAAGCACGAGTGGAACACCAACTGTATCAGAAATGCTTTTGATCCGTCCGATATCGAGGCGTGGGTCTACTCCTCCTTTGAACATGCCATGAATATTACCTACAGCGGGAGCCAACATGTCTGCACCTGTTTCTTTTATCAGTCGCTTGGCATCCTCTGGCGTTGTCAGCATATCGAGAGACACTCCTTCGGGGACACCGTCTAATACTTTCGATGATTGTCCAATATAGCCAAGCTCTACTTCAACCAATACATCCCTTCCTGAAGCACGAGCATACTCCACACATTTTTTGGCTTGTATTATATTTTCTTCCATAGAAAGCTTGGCTCCATCGAAAATAATACTATCAAATCCAGCATCTATAGCTGCCTTAACACTCTCTATACTGTAGTGATGATCAGCATTTAAAAAAATTGGAATACCTAAATCTCTCCGAATAGTGTTAACTAGAGCAACAGCCTGATGTAAACCAACAAAGTCCTGTTCTCCCTCGGTAACACCTGCAATAACTGGTACACCCACAGCTTTAGCAGCATAGGCAATAGCCCAGAGCCCTTCTATATTAGAAAAGTTAAAATGCCCGATAGCCTTTTTTTGTTTTTTAGCCTCCTGAATATAGCTTCGTAGTGATTTGTCTTGTGACTGCATAGCCAAATTGTAACATATTGCTATAATATCCCCATGAATGAACAAATAGATTTTCTGGCAATTGGCGACATCGTAACTGACGTGTTTATCCGAATTAAAGATGCTGCAGTTTATTGTGATATTGATGAGCATAACTGCAAACTCTCTATGCGCTTTGGAGATAAGATCCCTTATGAATCAGCAGAAGAAATAAGAGCTGTCGGCAATAGTGCCAACGCCGCAGTCTCTGCTTCTCGCTTAGGCGTAAAAAGTGCCTTAATGGCCCATGTTGGAAAGGACTTTCACGGAGACAACTGTCTCTCCGAACTTGAAAAAAATAATGTCATGACAACATATGTCCAAAGTCATGAAGGTATACCTACAAATTACCATTATGTACTTTGGTATGATGTTGATCGAACTATTTTAGTTAAACATGCAAACTTCCCTACTTCTTTTCCGAAAGATATGATACCTCCCAAAATGATCTACCTATCATCTCTAGGGCAAAATACTGAAAATTATCACAAAGAAATAACAGACTATGTCATCGCCCATCCTGAAGTAAAGCTCGTGTTCCAGCCGGGAACATTCCAAATGAATCTTGCTCCAGAAATCCTAACTCCTATTTACCAACATACCTACGCTTTTTTCTGTAATATGGAAGAGGCCCAAAAGATACTTCAGACTAAAGAAAAAAATCCTAAGATACTAATGCAACTCATCCACCAGCTTGGTCCCAAATTGGTATTTGTCAGTGACGGAATAAAAGGTGCATACGCATCAGATGGTCTTGAATCTTGGTTCATGCCTATTTACCCACATGCCCCTTATGAACGTACTGGTGCAGGAGATGCTTTTTCATCAACTATCTCTGTAGCACTTCTTATGGGCAAAACAGTAAAAGAAGCGCTCCTCTGGGGTCCAATCAATTCTATGTCTGTAGTTCAATTCGTCGGTGCCCAAAAAGGACTTCTAACTCTCGATCGTGTAGAACACCATCTTGCTGAAGCCCCAGTAGACTACACGCCAAAACTCTTACTCTAAGACTTTCTCTCCATTATCTTCTCTACAGCAGTAGCAATACCATCTCGTCCCATACCATAGTGTTCAATGAGCTGTAGTGGTGTACCTGATTGTCCAAATAAATCTCTCACCCCAACAAAATCTATGGCTACTGGATAACTTTGTACCAAAACTTCAGCCACAGCACTTCCAAGTCCGCCAGCTATTTGGTGTTCTTCGACAGAGACGATCGCTTTGGTTTCTTTAGCAAGTTGTATTAACAAATCAGTATCAATGGGTTTAATAGTATGGATATTAGCAACGATTATTTTTATACCTTTCTTTTCAAAATCTTTAGCCACGCGAAGTGCGTTCGCTACGAGTCCGCCGGTTGCCACAATAGCGACATGAGCAATACCTTCTGGTCGGTACAATATTTGCCCTTTTCCTATTTCAAATGGTGTTTCTTCCGAAGTGATAATCGGTGTCTTTTCTCGCGCTAAACGTAGATAAGCGATACGAGGATTGGCAGAGAGAGCGAGTGTAGCTTTCTTGGCTTGAATAGTGTCACAAGGAGAAATAACTGTCATACGAGGAATAACACGCATTAGGGCTATATCTTCTATAGCTTGGTGAGTTCCCCCATCAGGACCAACAGAGATACCGGCATGGGAACCTACTATAACAGCTGGGCGATCGTTATAAGCAATAGTTGTACGGATTTGTTCCC
>CAYHMN010000053.1:0-3029 GCA_964357795.1 uncultured Candidatus Saccharibacteria bacterium | reverse complement strand
AAGGATTATTCGCAATGGAAGCTCCAGAAATTGCATCCAGTACAGTGGAGATAAAAGCTATCGCTCGCGAAGCAGGTTCACGTTCCAAGATTGCAGTTTACTCTAATGATGATCATGTAGACCCAGTTGGTTCATGTGTCGGACAGAAAGGAATTCGTGTCACGACAGTTATGAGTGAGTTAGGTGGAGAAAAAATTGATATCATCCCTTGGTCAGCTGACATGACTGAATACATCGGGAGTGCACTCTCTCCTGCTCACGCATTAGATATAGTTATAAATGAAGAAGAACATAAAGCTGTGGTAGAAGTTTCTGCTGACCAATTATCACTTGCTATCGGCAAAGGTGGACAGAATGTTCGCCTCGCTGCCAAGCTCACAGGCTGGAGAATAGATATCAAAGGTGTTGCTTCTGATGAAGTAGTCTCTAGTGAAGAAGTAAAGGGTGATATAATAAAAGAAGATACCGATGTCTCTCTGGATGAAGGTCTTGTAGACGATGGGACAGGTAAATAATTATTATTCGTAAAAACGAATTAACTAAAATAAATTTATGGCAAATATAAATCACAAACCATCAAAATACATGCTCAATCTTTTGCATGTCCTTCCTCCATTTGCAGATGAATCAAAAGGAACACTCAATGTTATTGTTGAAGTATCAGCAGGTAGTATAAATAAGTACGAACTTATTACAGAAAGTGGTCAGCTTAAGCTTGACCGAGTTGGTTATTCATCTCTTGCATATCCATTTACATACGGCGCAATCCCCTGTACATGGGATCAAGACAACGACCCACTAGATGTTGAGATAGTAAACATAACAGAACCACTTGTACCAGGTTCGCTAGTTGAAGCTAGAGTCATTGGTATCATGAAGTTTATAGATGGAGGTGAAGTAGACGACAAAATTATAGCGGTATTAAATGATGATAAACGCTCAGATCACATAAAATCATATACTGATTTAGGAGAATACTGGGAAAAAGAAACAAAGTACTACTGGGAAAATTACAAAGCTCTCAAGAAACCAGGCACTGGCGTAGTAGAGACATTCCACGATATAAATGAAGCAATGAAAGTAATAAAAGAATGTAGTGAAAGATATCAGAAAGACTACGCTCCAAAATTGGAAGACTAATAAAAATAAAATATATGAAGACAACAATTAAGAAACTTGAAAAAAGCGAAGTTGAAATATTGGGCGTGTTAGAAGTTTTGGAATTTCAAAAATACGAAGACAAGGCGCTTGCTCATATAAGCGAGCGAGTTGAGCTCCCAGGATTCCGTAAGGGCAAGGTTCCGGCGAGTATGGTAAAAGAAAGTGTAAATGAAATGATGATTCTAGAAGAGATGGCAGAGCTTGCTATTTCAGATGCTTACCCGAAAATAATCCAAGATGAGAAGATAGATGCCATCGGTCGCCCGCAAGTCACTATCACCAAGATTGCCAAAGGTTCAGATTTGGAATTCAAAATAGTCACCGCAGTTCTCCCAGAAATGAAACTCCCAGATTACAAAAAGCTTGCAAGCAAAATATTAAAAGATAAGCCAAAAGTTGAAGTTGTCGTAGATGAAAAAGAAGTAGAGAAGACGATTCTTGAACTCCGAAAAATGCGCGCCCACCAAGCCATGCCAGCTCACGATCACCAAGATAACGATGAAGCTCACCCAGAGCTTTCAGAAGAACAGCTTCCCGCTTTCGATGATGCATTTGCGAAAACATTTGGCGACTTCGCTACTGCAGATGCATTCCGAGAAAAGATTCGTGCAAATATGAAGATTGAAAAAGAGACAGTAGAGAAAGATAAACTTCGCCTTTCTGTAGTAGAAGAATTATTGAAAGAAACTTCTGGCGACATACCAAGTATTCTTATAGATACAGAAGTAGATAAAATTCTTTATCGATTGCAAGCAGATATTACAAATGCTGGATTAAAATTTGAAGATTATTTAGTTCAGATAGGAAAGAAAGAGGAAGATTTACGAGGAGAGTGGCGAGCCGATGCAGAAAAACGTGCAAAGCTCCAAGTCGTCATCCACACTATTTCAGAAAAAGAAAATCTAAAACCAAGTGAAGAAGAAATAGAAAAAGAGGTGAATAATATTATGACTATGTATAAAGATGCAGACCCGATGCGTGCCCGAGCATACATAGAGAACATGTTAGAGAACGAAAAAGTTTTCAACTTCCTAGAGACACAATAAAATATCCAGATAAAAAGAAAGAGCTTCACAAACGTGAAGCTCTTTTTGATTATTGAACCTGGCAAATTTATTATTTACTAAGTTTTAAATTTAAAGGTTCAATAATATTTTTAGCCAATTATTTTACCAGTCCATGGAGCACTGGTCCATTTCTGATCCCATTCAACCAGAACAGCACAGGGCCTAACATTGTAATTCCAATTCTGTAAAAACTGGAACATCTGGTTTGCTTGTTGCCAAGCTCCTGATGTACAAGTTACAGTACCCATCTGCCGACCATTTTGATCAAATACTGCAATCGCAGTCTGATCTAGCGGTTTGGAAACAATATAAACCACGGAGGTGTTAACATTGTTCGGAACATTTCCGTATCCATAGTAAGCACCAGTTCCTCCGCCAAATGATAGTTGTACGTATACCGGGCCAATCTGGCCACCTACGGTAACCCCTACCTTTTCGCATGAAGACATTGAAAAGATGCAGGTTGCAATAAGGATAATAATTATCCATTTTGTTAGTGATTTCATAACTATAGTTTTTATTTTTTAAGATGGTTTAATTCGTGCTGGAAACTATAGCTAGCATCCAAAACGAGTTAAACCACCCTTATGAAATCAGGTCTCAAAGAACTATCTAGGGGAATTATAGCACACTTTATGCCTATATGTCAAGCTATGGTCAATTGCCAAAAACCCTTATTTTGCTATACTAAATGCTGTATTAATCAAAAGACTTTGAAATTAGTTTGAAAGTAAAGCCTTGCGCAGGAGCTTAGAAAATAAATGAGGTAATCCGATTATTATTTTCTTGAGCGACGAGCAG
>CAYHMN010000052.1:0-3033 GCA_964357795.1 uncultured Candidatus Saccharibacteria bacterium | reverse complement strand
TGACTCTTCATAACCAACATATCCTGGTGGTGAACCTATGAGTTTACTGATGCTGTGGCGCTCCATATATTCACTCATATCTACGCGAATTAGGGCTTTGTCGTCATTGAACATGAACTGGGCGAGCGCCTTGGTAAGCTCTGTTTTTCCAACACCAGTAGGACCAAGAAAGATAAACGAACCGATTGGCTTGTTCGGATCAGAAATTCCTGCACGAGAACGACGAACCACATCGGCAATCTTGCCAATCGCAATATCTTGACCGACAACGCGTTTACGTAATTCATCTTCCATATGAGCAAGCTTGGCACGCTCTTCTTCCAGCATTTTTACAAGTGGGATACCTGTCCAGCGAGAGACAACTTCGGCAATATCTTCTGCTGTGATATCTTCCTTTAATATTCGGCGGAATTTCTGAAGCTTCTTTAGGCGTGACAACTTCGTTTCTAATTTATTCTGTAATTCCGGTATCTCCCCATAGCGAATCTCGGCTGCACGAGCAAGATCGGCTCGCATTTCAGCATTCTCACCTTCAAGACGGAGTGACTCCAACTCTTTCTTGATAGCGCGGATACTTACTACTGTCTCCTTCTCATTCTTCCACTTGAGTTCTAGCTCTCGAGTTTTCTCTTTCAAATTTCCAATTTCTTTATCAATATCGCGAACACGGGCCTTGGTATCTTTGGCATCTTCAGATTTATTGGAAACTCGTGATATCTCCTTCATTAATGCTTCCTTCTCAATCTCAAAGCGCATAATTTTCCTGTGAGCATCTTCAAGAACTTGGGGTTTATTCTCAAGTGCAAGACGAAGAGCGGATGAAGCTTCATCTATAAGATCTACTGCTTTATCTGGCAAGTATCTATTTGTAATATAACGAGTACTTAAATTAACTGCAGAGATAATTGCATCATCAGTAATACGGACACCGTGGAATAACTCGTATTTTTCTTTGAGACCGCGGAGTATTGCAATCGCATCTTCAGGACTTGGTTCATCTATAAATATAGGCTGGAAACGACGAGCAAGAGCTGGATCCTTCTCTATGTGCTTCTGAAATTCTTTGAGAGTTGTGGCCCCAATAGCACGAAGTTCACCACGTGCAAGCGCAGGTTTCAACATATTGGAAGCATCTAGCGAGCCTTCAGCAGAACCAGCACCAACTATGGTATGAATCTCGTCTATGAATAGGATAATTTTACCTTCTGACTTCTCTATCTCTTTCATAATACCCCGAAGTCGCTCTTCGAACTCTCCTCTGTATTTGGTACCAGATAAAAGTAGTCCTAGGTCTAGAGATACTACTTCCTTATCGCGAAGGCTTTCAGGAACATCATTCTTGGCTATCCTTTGAGCAAGAGCTTCAGCTACTGCGGTTTTACCAGTACCAGCCTCACCTATGAGTATTGGATTATTCTTTGTGCGACGAGAAAGAATTTGCATCATGCGCATAATTTCTGTATCGCGACCAATGACTGGATCAAGCCGATCGGCACGGGCAAGGTCAGTAAGATTGCGAGTAAATTTTGCTAAAAGCTTAGGTTTCTTCGTGCCACCAGCTTCAGTAATATTTTCACTTCTAAATACTTCTAGGACTCGAAGAACTTGATCTTTATCTATTTTGAAACGCGCAAGTAGTTCACGAGCTTCACCTGGAGTCTCAAGGAGTGATATAAATAGGTGTTCAGTGGAAACAAACTCATCTTTAATTGTACTTGCAACTTTACTTGAATTCTCAATCGCAGATGCTAAATCTGGAGTAAGATATAACTGATATGAAGGTGAGATTGTATTGCGACTCTCTGGTGCTTCTATCATTTCTATCAAGTTATCTGTCAGCAACATTGTATCTACGTCCATCTTGTCTAGAATAGACACTACAAGAGAATCTTCTTGTAGTAATAGTGATGTAAGTAAGTGTAGAGCATTGACATGATTCTGCCCACGCTCAATAGCCAGCTCGTGGGCTTTACGAATGGCTTCTTTGGCTTTAGTTGTGAAATGATTAAATGGTGGCATATATTTTTTTTATGGTTTTATTCCTGTTGATGCGCCTGCAGATGCTCCTTGGTTAGCTACATCTGCCTTTGGAGTTTCTTCTACTTTCTTCTGAGTAATTTTGAGTATTGAGAATCCGTTGGCAAAATTCTTGATAACTGTAGCATCAAAATCTACTTTGTTGAGAACAACTTTATAGATATCACCCTTGTCAGTGAGAATACTTGAATCAGCAAGAATAAGACCTACATCTGAAATAATAATTCCTTGACCGAGCGCCTTCGGTTCTTCAGCTGGAAGTTTCGGATCAGTAGGTGTCACTACTTGCGCTAGTGAAGTAATTGAATAGATAGATACCATTGCATTTCCATCTGCAAATGATGGAGTAGATTCTTTTCCATCAGTTTTAGAAGGGCTTGCGGGAGCTGGAGCTTCTACAGTGGTGACTTTCTCAATAGTTCGCTGGATGACGTTGTTTATAGTCTGGGGAACCTCTTTCGGAGCTTGTTGCATAAGAGATACTGTAATAATACCCGTAGCGATAGACACCACAAAGGTTATGAGGAGAGTTAGTAGTATAAGCTGAGGTTTATTTAGTTCCTTTATATCCATATCCCCTAGTATACCATAGCAGTCAAGCCTATTTCCACTCTATATATTTATTCAAAATATCCTTGAGAGCAGTAACGAGTGCATCAATATCACTCTTTTTTGTCTGCCTACCTAATGAAATACGGAGTGAGCCATCGGTGGAGTTTGGTACGACACCTTGGGCTTTGCGGATAGCACTGATGACATAGGATTCATCGGGCTCGTCACTTTTACAAGCACTTTTGGCAGAGACTTGAATTCCCTTCGCATCAAGTTCTATGACAAGCAATTCACTTGAAATACCAGAAATAGAAATATTTATATTGTTTGGCAAGCGATTTAAAGGATCCCCATTGAGAACTATTCCATAGCCTGAAGTTTTTGAAAGTGATAGTAATTTTTTAATTCCATCGAGAATCTGATTCGTTTCTTTATCTAAATTAT
>CAYHMN010000051.1:0-3162 GCA_964357795.1 uncultured Candidatus Saccharibacteria bacterium | reverse complement strand
TAGACAAAGATGTGATGCGCATTACCGGTGATGCTATGAGTATAGAAACGCTAACGCTAGATAAACCACAATCTGATGAATAACAAAAAATCTCCCGCTGGGGAGATTTTTTGTTTAGCTTATTAGCAAGGGACGTTGGTCATGCAAATCTTGGGACCATAGCTTCCACCATAGCCACCGTAGTTGTTGTAACCATAGGCTGGATTAAAACCACCATAATTATTGTATCCAGAATTCCTCATATAAGAATAGTTGTTATACCCGTAATCATATGGAGAGGCATAAGAATTGTATCCATTGTAAGAATATTGATTATATCCGTAATTGTTGTATCCATTATTACCATAGTATGAATTGTTGTATCCATATTGTGGGTAATAATCATTATAGCCACCGTAACCCATATCGTAATATGGACCATAGCCACCATAGCCATAACCACCACCAATACCAAAGCCTATAGATAGGCTAAAATCTGCCTCAGATGTCTCAGGAGTTGATAAAAGCCCTAAACCAAAAAACATAATAAATATTGAAAGTATTATATAATTTTTCATAACTCCTATATTATATAGCCAGAAACTAGTTTTGTCAATATCTATTGTTTTACTTCTGCTTGCTCAAATATGACTTTTGGTTGGCTTGGCATGACTATCGCCATGATAATATATGCAAGAATTCCTGGAATTATTCCAGTAAAAAATGAGAAAGCCGAGTAGGCTACTCGAAAGACAACTGGGTCAATATCGAAATACTCCCCTAGTCCACCCATGACACCTGATATAACTTTATTATCTGTGCTTTTATATAATCTTTTGTTGTATGTTTTCATAATTTCTATTTTACCAGATTGCTTCTCCATTGTCTTTTCGCTATTTTTAGTGTATTTTAAAGATGTATTTGGGGATCGTCTAATGGTAGGACAGTGGCCTTTGAAGCCATTAATTGGGGTTCGAATCCCTGTCCCCAAGCTCGTAAGTTATATATAAAAAAATAAACTGACAGAGGACTTTTGGTCATGTCAGTTTATTATTAAAATTCAATTAGATAATACAGATCTTTAGGATTTTTTTATCTTCTCGATAATTTCTGTTGTACTCCACCCTTCTGTTCTTTTATCTTCTACAGAAATAATAAAAATTACATAGGGGAATAATCTTTCTAAGTTAATACAACGTTCAACATGTTTTTCTGATCTAAAATTATCATTACAAAAAACAACGACATCTGGTTTAAGGATAGATATAATATCCTCTTTTGTCTGATTGGGTTGCTTTATAAAGACAAAGTCTACCATTCCACCAAGAGCACAGACAATGGCCGATCTTGTCTTTTCGCTCATTACCGGTCTTGTAGGTCCCTTACGACTACTTACAACAATATCGCTATTAACTGCAACAACCAATATGTCGCCGTGACTCTTAGCTTGCCTGAGAAAATTAAGATGCCCTTCATGAAGGATATCAAAACTTCCTGAACAAAAAACAACTTTTTTACCGAACCTACTACTTTGTAGTTGTTCGGCTATTTCTTGTATGCTGAACAACATAAGTATTAGTTTTTAAGATGATTAATATTGTTTTGTACCTATACTACAATTTCCTCATTAATTGTCAACAATCTTGTTCCGATTTCGTCCCAGACGGAAAGCCAATAAAAAATATCACTCATTTCTGAAGTGATATTGTTTGCCTTAAATTTCTTAAATATTTTATGCTGCTGCCAGTATTGATTTGTATGATATCAAATAGGCGCATTCTTTCAAAAATCCATTAGCCATTAAAATATTATTTGCAACCTCATCTGAATTTGTTCCAAATTCTTTCAGACCCTCGGCTTCAATTACATTGAGCTTATAAAGCTTAATATTTTTCTTAGATGCCTTTTTTGCTCCGGCCTTAAAAGTTTTCTCTGCTATGTCAGTTGAAGTCCATCTTATAAATATAATCCTGCGTCGTACTCTATCAACCTTTCTATGCCTGGTTGATATTTTTATAATAATATCAGCTTCATCTTCACGTACTGTAAAATTAAAAAACGGTATATCTAAAGATCCAGCCCGGTTGATAATTGAATTAAGAAGACTTTTCGAATACCGGGTTAAACTACTATTGGGACTCACAGTATCGTGAAGGAAAATATTTATCTTTGGTCCTATGCTGGGACATCCGGCAAGCATACAAAACCAAAACAACATTGTGTCCGGATTGCCCGAAAGTAATCCTATCTGAGCATTTTGGAAAGTTTTTGTACGTAATATTACTTCCTCCAATTCTTCGTTCTTATCATTTACTTCTTTTGTTTCAATAATAGGAATTTGAATTTCTTCTTTAACTCCTATACTTGGTTCTTGTCTTTTTAAAAATGGCAAGAACTTAGCGATAATTGCAAATAATTTCATGGTTTGACGTTTTATTGTTAAAAAATTAATTGAATGATTTTGGTCTCCGATAACGAAGCTCAAAGTTATTCAATTAATCACAATCGAGGTCAAAAGTATGTGAAAGAACTATTGCTGAAATTACATTATAATATATTTATAGCTCTGTCAATACCGTTTCAACTTCGTCCCAGGCGGAAAACCATTAATCTGCTATAATAGTCATGTTATGAAAAAACCAATTCTATACTCATTCGTAGCCACAGTATATATCGTCCTTATAGTTTCAATTGCTAACTTTACATCACATCTTGCATTGAAAGAAACGATACTAAATCCTATGCTGGCATTGAGTCTTTTTGTCCTATCTGCTGCTGTAATGGGATTCTTATTTTTATCTGAACCTCTTACTCTATACTTGGATGGCCATAAACAAGAAGCCTTAGTATTCTTCGGTAAAATCGTAGGATTTTTCGCTTGCTTTGTTGTTCTGCTTTCTATTTTGGTTTTAATTTTTTAAGAAAATTATAGCTTCTATCTAGAGTTATCCCAAACAGTAACCTTGCAAGATTACATTAAGTGGTATAATAGATAGTATATGAATATACAAAAAATTGTGTTACTAAAGTTACGTTTTGTGATGGCGTTTATATTTCTCTGGGCATTTGTAGATAAATTGTTTGGCTTAGGGTTTGATACAACAGCTGATAAGGCATGGATTGCTGGCGGATCTCCTACTTATGGATTTATAGCAATGTCGAAAAATGGACCTTTTTCAGATT
>CAYHMN010000050.1:0-3359 GCA_964357795.1 uncultured Candidatus Saccharibacteria bacterium | reverse complement strand
CTACAGATGGAGGCGATGTAGATGTGCTTATTCATGAAGTACAAGTAGACCCTATTACCGACGAACCAATACACGTAGACTTCTTGGCTATCGACATGAAGAAGAAAGTTCAAGTCAGTATCCCTATTGAATTCGTAGGAGTTTCTCCTGCTGTAAAAAGTGGCGTAGGAAATCTCGTAAAAGTATTACACGAACTCGAAGTAGAAGCTCTTCCTTCTGATCTACCTCATAACCTCGAAGCAGACCTTTCTAAACTAGCTACAGACCAAGACCAGATATTCGTTTCTGATATCAAGTTGCCAGCTGGAGTAGTAGCTGTTACAGATCCTGAAGAAATAGTAGCTTCTATTGTTCTACAAGTTGAAGAAAAAGAAGAGGAGGCTCCAATAGATCTATCAGCTATCGAAGTTGAAAAGAAAGGTAAGAAAGAAGAAGCCCCTGAAGCTGAGCCCACTTCCTAATTTATTTCTAAATATGTTATAATAGAGTCATGGCACACAAAAAGGTCATGGCTTTATTTTTTATACTTAGTATTACAGCATTTACATTCTTTGGACTTGTTTCTCCAAGGATAAATGCTGCTTTTGACTGTCTTAAATTAACCAGTGGCTCAAGCCAAGCTGACAAAGATTACTGCAGGAATGAGCTCGCAGACATAGAAGCCCAGCTCGCAGCACTTATAGAAAAGCAGAAGAAGCAACAGAAAACCACAGGTACTATCAAAGGAGATGTAGATTACCTCACAAGCCAGATAAACGCCCTAAAGGCAAAGATAAAAGCTCGTGCTTTAGCTATCGCTCAAATAAAAGTAAATATTAAAGAAAAGGCAAACAAGATAGGCTCACTCTCTAGTAAGATAGATCGCGAGCATGCAGCATTAGCAAAATTACTCCGAAATACAAATGAATTTGATGATGCAAACATAATGCACTTACTTTTATCTGATCAAAGTATTTCAGATTTCTACAATGACGTAGAGTCTTATGCTTCTATCAAGCAAGGAGTCGAAGACTCGCTCGGTATCGTTCGGGTAGTAAAACAAGAAACAGAACTCGCTAAAAGAGATCTAGAGGCAAAGCAAGATGCAGAGATAGATGCAAAAGCAGAACTCGAAAATGCTCAGTCTGTAGTGGCTAAGTCTGAAGCAGAAAAGAAAGCTTTACTAGCAATATCCAAAAACAAAGAAGCAGAATATCAAAAACTAGCAGCTGAGAAGAAAGCCCAAGCTGCGAAAATCCGTGCGGCTTTATTCCCATTGGCTAACACCACTCAAAAGATCGACTTCGGGACTGCCCTTACTTATGCTAATTCAGCCTCAAAATCTACCGGCATAGACCCAGCATTTCTGCTCGCAATCATAACCCAAGAGAGTAACCTCGGAGCAAACGTCGGACAGTGTTACCTTACAAACACTACTACAGGAGCTGGTGCAGGTAAAAATACTGGTACTCCCTTTGCAAATGTTATGAAGCCCACTCGAGACGTACAGCCATTCCTTGATATCACAAAATCTCTTGGATTAGATCCATTTAAAACTCCTGTATCTTGCCCTATTGCTGGAGTCGCTGGTTATGGAGGAGCTATGGGTCCTGCGCAATTCATCGCTTCTACTTGGAAGATCTTTATCCCTAGGCTTTCAGCTGCTCTAGGGCATACTCCAAATCCTTGGGCCGCTCAAGATGCATTTATGGCCTCATCTATGTACCTTACTGACTTAGGAGCTGTAGGCACTAGTGCAGCCGCCCAACAAAAAGCGGCTTGTAAATACTATGGTTCAGGTGGCGCATCTTGCTCATATAGTAAAAGCGTTATGAATTTAAAAGCTAAAATCCAAGCAAATATAGACCTTTTACAGAACTAATGATTTGCCTTTAGTAAAAACTCGTGCTAATATAGTAAAACTTATGAAAAAAGATATACACCCAAAATATGATATAAAAACAAAAGCAACTTGCGCTTGCGGAGCTGTTTTTGAAGTTGGCTCTACTATGCCTGAAATACGAGTTGAAATCTGTAGTCAATGTCACCCTTTCTATACTGGTAATGAAAAGATCATGGATACTGCTGGAAGAGTAGATAGGTTCAACAAGAGACGCGCAGCCACTCTAAAAGCTAAAAAGTAAATAGAAATTTCTGCAAATCAAACTTTGCTACGTTAGGCCGTAAGGAGAATGCTCTTGTAAAGTTTATTTTCAGAAATTTTTTTTGTAAGATTTATGAGCCTTGATCTCGAAGAATTAAAAAAGAATCACAATACAAATTATCTAGCTACTACTCTGGAGAAAGTTTTGCGCGAGGAAGCTGAAGTAAGAGAAATGCTAGATAGTGATGAATCGCTTCATGAAATAGCAGGGAAAGAACTCAAGACTATTCAAGAAGAACGAGAACGTTTAGAAAAACAAATACAAGATATTTTAGACAAAGAAAAAGAGAAGGAAGAATTCCCTAATGAAATAGTGCTTGAGGTTAGAGCAGGAGCTGGTGGAGACGAAGCCAGTCTTTTTGCGTGGGAGCTTGCTCATATGTATGAAAGGTTTGCTTTGGTTCAAGGATGGCAATGGTACGTAAACTACGAATCAAAAAGTGAGTTGAATGGTTACAAAGAAGCAAGTTTTGAAATAAAAGGTAAAGATGTCTATAAAAAACTTCGGTACGAAACAGGGGTTCATAGAGTTCAGAGAGTTCCCGCGACTGAGAAAAATGGCCGGGTGCACACTTCCACTGCATCAGTAGCAGTGCTTCCAATAAAAAAGAAAATATCTTTTGTGGTAAATCCTGCCGAATTTGATATGGAGTATTCTCGTTCTGGAGGAAAGGGTGGGCAAAATGTAAACAAAGTGGAGACAGCAGTCAGAATAATACACAAACCTACTGGGCTCGATGTTCGTTCCACAAACGAACGCAGTCAGCTGGCAAATCGCGAAAAAGCTATGATGATATTGACCGCAAAACTTCAACAACTAGAAGAAGAAAAAGATGCTGCAAAATATGGTGCTGAGAGAAAGAGCCAGATAGGTAGTGGAGACAGATCAGAGAAAATCCGTACATACAACTATGCGCAAGACAGAGTGACAGACCATCGTATCAAGAAATCTTGGCATAATTTGCCAAAAATTCTCGAAGGGGAAATAGGAGATATCATAGATTCTATCGAATCTGGCGCCGTCGGGGATGAAGAGGAGGAGTAAAATATTGCTTTTAAATTGCTTTTAAATTGCTTTTATTTACCCGTGTGGTAGAATTATTTTAGTAGTAAGTTTCTCGTTTTAATCGGGGATCTCTACACCTGGCCTCGTAAGGCAGGAATTATAATTAGTTTTTGCCGGAGTTTTAAAAAACCGGAGAAGTAAAAAAATGGC
>CAYHMN010000049.1:0-3527 GCA_964357795.1 uncultured Candidatus Saccharibacteria bacterium | reverse complement strand
CGAAGTGAATTGCTACCAGCTGGAATAATTTTCACTGGTGGTGGTGCACATATCGGGCGGATAGAAGAGATAGCCAAGAGTCAATTAAAATTGCCATGTCGTGTCGGACCTATTGATAGCTCTATAACCAACAAGTTAAAAATTCGTGACTGGTCTTGGTATACAGCGTTCGGTCTTGCTCTATCATCTGGCGATGGAAATACAAATAGTAATATACACGTAGGAATTGGCGACAATGTAAAACAAGTAAAAGGATTTTTCAAATCACTCTTATCTCAGCTTTTGCCCTAAATCAAAAATTATTTGATCGGGCGTCCCAATTAATATTGGGATTAGCACATAAAAATTACTTTTGTCAAATATTTGCTTTTTATAAATATCTGCTATTATGTACTTACGTAATCTTCTTTTGACTTAGTGTCTCTAGAAAGTTCAATACCTTATTATTAATCAATTCTGTCTATACAATATATGGCTAAAATTAATCCAGAAGTTGAATCATTCGCTAGAATTAAAGTTATCGGCATCGGTGGCTCAGGCAAAAACGCGCTAAACCATATGATTAGCTCCAAGGTGAAGGGAGTGGAATTCATAGTTATGAACACCGACACCCAAGATTTACACAACTCTTTCGCAGAAAAGAAAGTTCACCTTGGTAAGAACCTTACTAAAGGCCTCGGCGCTGGCATGAACCCAGAGATTGGTAAGCGTGCCGCAGAAGAAACCAAAGCAGAAATCCAAGATGTTATCAAAGGTGCTGACATGGTCTTTATCGCTTGCGGTATGGGTGGTGGTACTGGTACAGGGGCTGCTCCAATTGTCGCTCAAGCTGCTAAAGAGCAGGGCATACTTACTGTGGCTGTAGTTACTAAACCTTTCTCGTTTGAAGGTAACCAGCGTATGAAACTAGCTGATGAAGGACTCGCTTTGCTTGAACAAGAAGTTGATGCAATCCTTGTAATTCCGAACGATCGCCTCATAATAATTTCTGGTAAAGAAGTTGGCTTCCGACAGGCTTTCGCTATGTGCGACGAAGTTCTAAAGCAAGCTGTGGAAGGGATATCTGAGCTCATTACTACTCCTGGAATGGTCAACGTAGACTTCGCTGATATCCGTGCAGTCATGCATGATGCAGGATCAGCACTGATGGGTGTAGGTATCGCTGCAGGAGAGGACCGTGCAGAGAAATCAGCTCTCGCTGCTATCAACTCCCCACTACTGGACCTTTCTATTTCTGGTGCTAAAGGAGTACTCTTTGCAATCTCAGGTGGTGATGACCTCACAATCCATGAGATAAGTGAAGCGGCAAAAGTAATCACTGAATCCATAGACAAGGAAGCAAAGGTTATATTCGGTACTATCCGCGATGAGAAACTAAAGAAGGGTGAAATGAAAGTCACAGTTATTGCCACTGGCTTCCCTACTGATATTCCTCGCCGTTCCCTTTTTCAGAGTCGTGTAGGTGGCGAGACTATAGCTACAGCAACTAAAGAAGAAATAGTTCAAGCAGTAAATAAAGAGACTGGTAAAAATACAAACTCGGCTGATTATGTAAAAAAGAACGAGAAAGAGAATGATTTATTTATAGACGACACAGATGACTGGAGCACAGTTCCAGCATTCCTACGAAGAAAGAAATAAAAATAAAATTCCCCAATTTGGGGAATTTTATTTTTTGGTATAGAATGGCTCTATGTACGATTTAATTATTCTAGGTGGAGGACCAGCAGGCGCGGCAGCGGCTGTCTATTCCGCACGTAAACAACTCAAAACTCTCCTTGTAACTTCAGAATTCGGAGGTCAGTCTATAGTATCAGAACTTATATACAACTGGATTGGTACTCCTGAAGTGTCAGGTGCAAACCTTGGTGAGAATCTGAAAAAACATATCCAATACTACAAGGGTCCATATCTAGATATTGTAGAAGGTGAAAGGGCTATCAGTGTTAGTAAAGAAGATACCAATATTACAGTGAAAACAGACACTGGTAAGTCCTATACATCACGAGGGCTTCTTGTAGCAACAGGTAGTGGAAGACGAAAACTGGAGGCAGAGAATGCTGATAAATTTGAACACAAAGGTATTACCTACTGTGCTTCTTGTGATGGTCCACTTTTTGCCGACCAAGATGTGCTTGTTATCGGTGGAGGCAATGCTGGGTTTGAGACAGCTGCTCAGCTACTAGCCTATTGTAAAAGTGTAACTATGGTTCACCGAAGTGCAGAATTCCGAGCCGATGAGATAACAGTAAAAAAAATTTTAGAGAACCCTAAATTCAAAGCGATTACCAATGCTGATATTCTAAAAGTAGATGGTGAGCAGTTTGTATCTTCACTTACCTATAAAGATAAAATAACTAGCGAAGAACACACAATACCTACAACGGGTATATTCGTAGAAGTCGGTCAGATTCCAAATACAGACTTTATGAAAGGGGTGGTAGAAATAGATGCATTCAATAAAATTGTCGTAGACCCTATGACTCAGATGACTACAGTCCCTGGTATATGGGCTGCAGGAGACTGCACAAATGGTAAATACCACCAGAACAATATAGCAGCTGGTGACGCAGTCAAAGCTCTAGAAGACGCCTATATCTGGCTCCACAAGAATAAATAGTTATTTAGTTATTATTTTTTCTAGCCTTTCTAATTCTTCGACTGTATTTACTCCAAGCGCCTCTTCAGGGCTTATAGGTACAGATGCAATACTTTTCTCAGCGGCTGCATATTCTACTAGGTCAGTGAGATAATACTCACTTTGTGCATTTTCATTTTTTAGTTTTGCCAAATGTTCAAAAAGCCACTTCTTTTCGAAACAGAAATAACATGGATTTATTTCAGTTAATTCTTTCTCTGATTCATTCGTATCTTTAAATTCTACACTCCGAACAATCTTTCCATCCTCATCACGAACAATTCGACTAAATGGTTTATAGAAAACTTGATACCAATCATCAAACGATGGCACTGTAACCGTCGCCATAGTAAGCGAACAATTACTTTTAGTATGTACAGCTATCAGATTTGCAATCATAGCGCCAGTAACTGCAGGAGCATCACCATATAGCACAAGAATATGTTCTATTGAATCTGGAATAGTTTCTTCAGTTATTTTAACGGCATGTCCTGTACCAAGTTGCTCTTCTTGGGTTGCGTAACTTGCTTGATTTCCTATGTGAGTCATAACATCCTCTTTTTTGTATCCTACAACAACAATTGGTTTGGTTTTAATACCGCTGTGTTGTGATGCTTCAATCAGATAGTCAATCATTGGCTTGCCATGAAAAGGTACCAACACTTTTGGTATTTCAACATTCATTCTTTTTCCTTTACCACCTGCTAAGATTATAATTTGGGTATTCATACCAGTGCGCGATAGAGGATTCGAACCTCTGGCCTACCCCACGTCAAGGGGTCGCTCTACCAACTGAGCTAATCGTCCATATTCAATTCTAACGTTCCTTACCAATCCGCCAATCGGCGGAAGCTAATCGTCCATTTACAATCGCCATAATAACAGAAAT
>CAYHMN010000048.1:2560-4182 GCA_964357795.1 uncultured Candidatus Saccharibacteria bacterium | reverse complement strand
CGTCCGCTTGTAATGGGGAAACGCAAAGATAAGACATTCTTCGCATCAGAAACCTGTGCTCTCCAAACTGTCGGAGCGGAATTTGTGCGTGAGGTAGAAGCAGGAGAAATGGTCATTGTAAGTAAGGAGGGAATAGAGAGTAGAATATTAGAGAAACGTGAACCAAAGTTTGATATATTTGAATTTGTATACTTCGCTCGATCAGATTCTGTATTACTAGGTAAGTCTGTATACGAAGTTCGTAAAAATTTTGGTAAGATTCTTGCACAAGAGAATAGAGTAGATGTAGATATTATTATTCCAGTACCTGAGACATCTATTCCTTCTGCTATTGGTTACTCACAAGAGTCGGGTATTCCTTTTGAAATGGCACTAGGGAAGAATAGGTATATCCATAGAACTTTTATAGAGCCACTTCAGGATGACAGAGATAAAAAGGTCAAGATGAAGCTCCTTCCACTTCCTGAAGTAATTTCTGGAAAACGTGTCGGAGTTATAGACGACTCTATAGTTCGTGGAACTACAAGTAGGCAAATTGTGAAAATGCTTTTTGAAGCTGGAGCAACTGAAGTGCACTTCCTTGTGGCATCCCCTCCGGTAAAGTTTCCAGATTTCTACGGCATAGATACTCCAGAGCAAGTTGACCTTATCGGTTCGCAAAAAACAATAAAAGAAATTTGCGAATTCTTAGGAGCCACATCGCTATCATTCCTATCTGTAGACGGGATGGTCAAAGCGACAGGTCTACCCAAAGAGCGATTCTCACTTTCTGCATTTACAGGGGAATACCCGATAGACCTCTATGAGCGAGAAAAAGAATTTACTCGTGACGTACCTAAAGAATAATTATGAAGATTGTTGTACTTATTTCAAATACAGGCACAGGTACGAATCTACAAGCGATAATAGATGGCGTTAATTCACACAAGATAAACGGAGAGATCAGTGCAGTCATTTCAGATGAAACGGATGCGCTAGGACTCGCGCGAGCGCGGAAGAATAATTTACAAATTGAGATCTGTCCGAAGAAAGAAGGCTTGCTACCTCTTTTGCAAAAACTAAATCCTGACTATATAGCTCTTGCAGGATGGAAGCAGATTATATTAGATGAAGTAATTCTTGCGTATCCAAATAAAATATTAAACTTACATCCAGGATTAATTCCAGATATGGTAGACGGTAAAGCTCTAAACCCCGATGGCACAGAGGGACTTTGGAATAAGGGAATGCTTACTACAAAAGCCATACAAAATTTTCTGGATCATAAATCTACATATGCAGGCTCATCTATCCATTTCCTAACATTGAACTTTGATTTTGGTCCAGTATTAGGTAGAACGTATGAGAAAATAGAAACTTCTGATGAGGTAGAATCTCTTTATACTAGATTAAAGCAGAAAGAAAATGAACTTTATATAGAAGTATTAGAAAAATTATCTAAAGATGCTTAATAAACAAAAAATTTTAATAATTGGAAGCGGGGGCAGGGAACACGCTGTCGGATGGAAGATCAAACAGTCCGGAAGATGCGGGGAGATTTTCTTCGCACCGGGGAATGCTGGAACACTTTCTCTTGGAATGAATGTAGATATAAAAGCTACCGACATAGAAGGGCTACTTTC
>CAYHMN010000048.1:0-2550 GCA_964357795.1 uncultured Candidatus Saccharibacteria bacterium | reverse complement strand
GCTACTTTCTTTTGCGAAGAAGGAGAGTATTGACCTGACTTTGGCTTTGCCTGATGATCCGCTAGCGCTCGGGGTAGTGAACTTATTCCGTGAGAATGGTTTACGAATTTTTGGACCAACTAAGGAGGCAGCTATGCTTGAATCCTCAAAAGCATTTGCGAAAAACTTTATGCGCAACTATAGACTTCCGACTGCGAAGTTCAAAACGTTTACAGATTTTACTGATGCTAAAAGTTATGTAGATAGGCAATCGTTACCTATTGTTATTAAGGCAAGTGGGCTTGCACTTGGTAAAGGGGTGATAATTGCGCAGAATATGAAAGAAGCACACAAAGCACTTGAAGATATATTGGTGAAGAAAATATTTGGCGATGCAGGGAGTGAGGTAGTGATAGAAGAGTTTATGACAGGGCCCGAGGTGTCTACCCATGCATTCTCGGATGGAATTACGTACAAACTTTTTCCGATTTCCCAAGATCACAAACGTGTAGGCGAAGGGGATACTGGGCCGAACACTGGGGGGATGGGGACTATTACTCCGCTCCCTTTTATAAACGAAGAGTTGATACAAACAATAAATACAGAAATTGTAGCGCCAACATTTGAGGCGATGAGAAAAGAAGAGAATCCATTTGAAGGAGTGCTCTATCCTGGGCTGATGCTCACACCAAGTGGCCCAAAAATTCTGGAGTACAATGCGCGCTTTGGCGATCCAGAGACGCAAATATATATGCGATTACTTGAGACTGATCTGCTCGATATCATAGATGCGTGTATAGATAAAAAATTATCCGATATTGAAATAAAATGGAAAA
This sequence comes from uncultured Candidatus Saccharibacteria bacterium, assembly GCA_964357795.1. GTDB lineage: Bacteria > Patescibacteriota > Minisyncoccia > Phycocordibacterales > UBA9973 > UBA8515. Next base: position 1,735 of record CAYHMN010000048.1, on the reverse strand, counting down.
ATAAAGCATGCTGTAATATCGTCCTTGCATCTGGTGGCTACCCGAATGCGTATGAGAAAGGGAAAGCTATCTCTGGCATCGATGAAGCTGAACTCAATCATGATATCGTAGTATTCCATGCGGGAACTGCGATGAAAGATGGAAATCTTGTAACAAATGGCGGACGCGTGTTAGGAGTAAGTGCGGTAGCTGACACCTTAGAGGATGCACTTAAACTTGCTTATGATGCTATCCCAAAAATCTCATTTGAAGGAATGCAGTACAGGAGAGATATAGGACAGAAAGCACTGAGTTGACACTTGCAGTAATATTGCTATTATTTAAGTAATTTTCTATTTGTAACCAAATTATTTTTTTCATATGATAATCACATTTGAGTATTTGCTTAAGCAGATTTATGATGGAGTACTTATCACTTATGATGACTTGTATAAAGTTGGTCAGCCTAAAAAGTAATAAAGCTATTCTCCATCTATAATTATCTTCCTCACAGAAGGTAATTTTTGGTATAATACAAACTATAATGAAACAAACAATCGGAATTGTCGGAGGGGGACAACTAGGCAGGATGCTTGCACAGGCGGGGCACAAGCTAGGATTTCTAGTGACTGTTCTTGACCCGACCCCGAATTGCCCAGCAGGGCAGATTGCGGATGCGCAGATTGTAGGGAGCTTTAAAGATAAAGATAAAATTTTTGAACTTGCAGAAGTATCCGACTTCATAACATTTGAGATTGAATCAGCGAATGCCGAGGCACTAGAGGAGCTCATCGCGCGGGGACAAGCAGTGAATCCAGAACCAAAAGTACTAAAAATAATTAAAGATAAGTTTGAGCAGAAAGTTTTCTTAAGAGAGAACAATATCCCTGTTGCTGATTTTGCTTTAATAAAAGATGAAGATGATTGCAAAAGGCAAGGCGAAATTTTCGGCTACCCATTTTTACTCAAAGCCCGCTTTGATGCCTACGACGGGAGAGGGAATGCTGTGATAAAAAGTAAAGATGATATTATTCCAGCATTTGAGAAATTATCTAAAAGTCCACTGTATGCGGAAGCGTTCGTGCCATTTGTAAAAGAACTTGCAGTAGTTTCTGCTCGAGGAATGGATGGTGAGATTGTAACTTTCCCTGTAGTGGAAACAATACATAAAAATAATATCTGTCATATCGTTCGCTCACCAGCACCTGTGGAGCACGATGTGATATCGCAAGCCAAAGCACTTGCTGAGAAGGTACTCGATGTACTAGGGGGAGTCGGTGTATTTGCAGTTGAAATGTTCCTAACTGAGAATGGAGAATTACTTGTAAATGAGATTGCGCCTAGGGTGCATAACTCTGGGCACCATACTATTGAAGCCTTCAATATGTCGCAATTTGAGGCACATATCCGAGCTGTGACTGGGATGCCATTGGTTGCTCCAGAAGCCTTGTCTAGAGCTTCTGCTATGGTTAATATATTAGGGGAAAGAGACGGGAAAGCCCTTCTAGATGGGGCGTATAATAGCCAAAATGACGATGGGACGGCTATACACATATATGGTAAACTAGAGACACGTCCGGAGCGGAAAATGGGGCATATAACAGTGCTATCAGATAGCCTAGAAGAGGCGGAAAGGAGAGCTTTGGAAATTCGAAAAAGTATTGAAATTTAGGACCTTCACAAAATAGCTCTTCTCAAAATGCACGAATAATTTGAAGCTTCAAATTTTCTCTGCTCGTCGCTCAAGAAAATAATA
>CAYHMN010000047.1:0-4289 GCA_964357795.1 uncultured Candidatus Saccharibacteria bacterium | reverse complement strand
ATAAACTTCTCACGACGCCAACGAACAACCCCGTCTCCACCGTGGCCAGCTTGTGCATGAATTGTAATTTCGTCTATGAACATATGAGTGCTTAACTTACGCTAATAAAGCCTTTTCCGCAAGTTTGATCGCTCCTTCTTTGGATTTTGCTACTGCCAAGAATCTTCCATTGTGACAGAATGTCGCATCGGATACTCCGCTTACTTTCGCCAACTCTTCATCTCGAAGTCCTGCCCATGCTTCTGGTAATGACTTACGGTTTACAAAAGATTCTTCTTCCTTTCGAACACACCCTAATCGCCATACTCCAAGATTTGGCCAAATAACATAGAGGGGTTCCTCATGCTTCATTATTTCTTCATTCCATGGGTAATCATCATCGAGTACAATAAGACGTTTATCTGATGCTGACTGATACGCTTTTTCTATAAACGAACTTGCTTCCAGAGCATCCTGTTTCCTTTTAATTTTCCTTTCAAGAAATCTCTTTGCAAAATCAACAAGTTCCATAAATGGCGCATCGTAATCATCTCCTTCTTTCCACGTTGGACGAAATGCACCGAAAACACTTTCAATTAGATACGGTCCCACTTCACCTATAATTGTATACGTATTAATACCATTATCGTGAGCATCGATTGACTGCACAAGACTTTCATCGATTCGATCAGCTATTTCTTTGCTTCCACACACTTTTTCTCCATATGTTTTCCACACAAGACCAAACGCTGCATATGGAATACCATTCTCTCTTTTTCCTGCACCACCAACTTGATGATGATCGAAGCGATTAATAGAAGGATCATAGATACCACCAACATCGTAAACAAAGTCGGCTTTTTTAATTTCCTCCTCATCGCGAGTACGGACAACTTTAATATTGCCATCCAGTAGTATAGAAAGTGTAGCTGTTGAGAAAATATCATCAGCATGAAAGCGACTATTGTGAGTGACCAATATTTTATTTTTTTTGAAAAGTGACATATATGTTATTTATTTTCTTTATTACCTTCTACTAATTCAATTATAAATGCGATGATTTTCTCAAGGACAAAGAAAGCAATGAAAAAGAAAAAGATGATAATGATAAATTTACGGATATCACGACTAATCGACAGCGCAGTGTAGCTGAAAAAGTATCCGATTGCAAGTATTGAAGATGACCAAACTAGAAGCGATGCAAGCTCTCCTTCAGCAAAGATACGAGGCTTAATCTTCTTGTACCCAGAGAAAAGTAGTGAAAACCAGTGGAAACCAAGAATGAAAAATCGTGACAGAAATACAGACCAGAACTGGCGCTCTGCAAAGCGAGGAAGGAAATAGTGTACTTTGCGTTCAGCTTGTCTAATTATTGGCTGTCCAGAGTGATGTTTCTGGAGATAGTATCCTAGTCCATAACCTATAACTGATTTGGCTCCACCCCCAATCATGGTAGCTATGAATGCTATAAAAATATTTAAAGACCCGAGGTGGGCAAATATACCTGCGATAATGACTACTATCTCTCCCTCTATAATAACACCTAATGTGATGAGTATATAGGCGACATCTGCATGCATCTCAACAAAGTGTCTAATGTAGTTGAGACTGAGCATAAACTATTAGTATCCGAAGTTAAAGAGTTTAGTGATGACCCAGTTTATGATAGTCACTAGAAGTGCACCGATAAATGCAGCTGAGAACTCAGTTACACTAAATCCTTTAATGACATTACCTAAATACCAGAATACTAGACCATTTACTATAAGAGAAAAAATTCCAAGAGTAAGGACATTGATAGGGAGAGTCAGTAAGCTAATAATAGGACGGAGAAACATATTAAATAGTGTCAGACATGCGCCGACTATAAGTGCAGTCCAGATAGGGTCTACTATAACTCCAGAAATAAGCTGAGTAGTGACCCACACAGCTACCGATAGAACAATCCAATGGAAAATAATTCTCATAGTTTTATTTAAATAAATTATCTACTGCTTCCTTCACGACCATTCCATCAGCTTTGCCTTTTAGGTCTTTCATAAGTGCAGACATGAGCATACCCTTCTTTGATGGATCTGTAATTCCTAGTTCTGCTTGCTTGGCTTTGGCAATACTCTCCACTTCGCTCTTATCCATAAGCTTCGGTAGATACTTCTCTAGTATCGCAAGTTGGGCTTGCTCTTCGGCGACTAAATCCATACGACCACCTTTCGTATACTGGTCTATGGAATCTTTGCGTTGTTTGGATGTACGAGTGATAACAGCGAGAGCTTGCTCGTCGGGTAGCATATCTTGAGGAGTTTTGCCTGTAGCAACGAGTTCATTAGTAAAGGAAGTTAATAGCCCACGCATAACTTCAAGGCGAACCTTATCACCTGATTTCATTGATTCTTTAATATTATTTCTGATTTCTTCGTGTAGTGACATATTTTACATTCTAGCAAAAAAATCAGCACTCCACCAGATAACTGCCCCCTCCTTACAGGAGCAGTACACCTTTTGGATACTTTGAGTACAAAGATATCTCAAAAGGTCTTGCAAAAGCTCCAAGTATTCGCTTTCTCACCTACTCATAATTTTCGTATATCTGGTGCTCGTTTGTGGATGTGGTAAAATAGACTTATGAAAAAAGTAATTTTCTTAGATACTGAAACAACTGGGAACGAGCCTGTGAAAGATTTCCTATGTCAGCTGGCTTTTAAAACGGAAACAGAAACTTTCTGTGAACTTTTCAAACCGCCTATACATATCCCCCCTGAAGCAAGTGCGGTGACTCATATTACCGACAAACATGTCGCAGATAAGAAAGCATTCCAAGATAGTAGTAACTATGGAGCAATCAAACTTATGCTTGAAGATCCGACGGCTGTTATGGTCGCTCATAATGCGAAATTTGATTTGGCTATTATAGAGAAAGAAGGAATAGCACCAGCGAACTTTATCTGTACTCTGCGTGTAGCTAGAGCCTTGGATAAAAATAATGTGATACCGCAATATAAGCTTCAATATTTGCGTTACTACTTGGAGATAGATATAGAAGCCGATGCACACGATGCCCTAGGCGACGTACTAGTACTTGAGCAATTATATAAAAGACTCCTTGATAAGATTATGGAAGAAGACGGTATGAGCGAAGATGAAGCTATCGATAAAATGATAGATATATCTTCCCGACCTTCGCTTATGAACTCATTTGCATTTGGAAAATATAACGGGAAAACTATTGCTGATGTAGCACAGTTTGATAGTGGTTACCTAGAATGGATGCTTACCCAAAAAGAACAAAACCCAGACAATGAAGAAGATTGGATTTATACCCTAAAACACCACCTCGGGAAATTATAATATGAACACTGTAATAATAATTATACTCATAGTATTGATAATCCTTGTACTGGGATTGTTTTTGCGTAAAAAGCCAGCAGGTGGAAATGATAATGCGATGCAACTTTTACTTAGTCAGATTAATGAACTCTCTCGTACTATCGACCACAAACTTGGTGAATCACAGAAAGAGATGACGCAGACTATGCGCTACCAGTCTAGCGAGACTTCACGGATAGTAGCAGATATTACGGAGAAGATTACAAGACTAGATGAGACCAATAAGCAAGTAGTATCTTTCGCTGACCAGCTTCAGAATTTGCAGGATGTATTAAAGAATCCGAAACAACGTGGAATCTTGGGAGAATACTACCTAGAGACACTATTGAAGAACGTAATGCCTCCAGGCTCTTACCAGATGCAGTACCCTTTCCCTGATGGGACTATTGTAGACGCGGCAGTGTTTGTGAAAGATAAAATTATACCCATAGACTCCAAATTCTCACTTGAGAATTATAATCGTATATCAGAAACAAATGATGCTACAGAAAAAGAACGCTTAGAAAAAGTATTTGTAAACGATTTGAAGAATCGAATAGTTGAGACTTCAAAATACATCCAGCCGGAAGAAGGCACTATGGATTTCGCTTTTATGTTTATCCCTCACGAGGCTATCTATTATGACTTACTTATAAACAAGATTGGTGCAGTTTCTGAAGATACAGAGAACCTCATCCAGCGCGCCGCTGGTAAATATAAAGTTATCATTGTATCTCCTACTTCATTCCTTGCATATCTCCAGACTGTGCTCCAAGGACTCAAAGCACTGCAGATAGAAGAAAGTGCGAAAGATATAATTAAAAGAGTTGGTGAGCTAGGAAGCCACTTACGAGTATACGAGGAAGCTCATCAGAAGCTCGGAAACGCCATCGCCACTACTGTGAACCACTTTAATAAATCAAATAATGAATTCAAGAAGATAGACA
>CAYHMN010000046.1:0-4764 GCA_964357795.1 uncultured Candidatus Saccharibacteria bacterium | reverse complement strand
AGCAGAAGCTAAGGCTGAAACCATCATTCAAGAGGCTAAGTCTAAAACCCAAGCCATTTTGCTTGAGGGAAAAGACAAAGCGTTAAAAGTATTAGAAGAAGCCAAGCGTGACGAGGAACAACGTCGCCAGGACGTAACTGCTGCCCAACGTCGTTTAGAAAAACGGGAAAGCTTATTTGATGACAAGCTGCTAGAGTTGGAAAACAAACAAACCCAACTGCAAGACAAAGCCAAAGAGATCGACAAGTTCAAAGAAGAGATTCAAGCTTTAAAAGTAGAGCAGGTCGCTCGGCTGGAAAAGGTGGCCAACATGGACCGGAATGATGCGGTGAAGCTGTTAGAACAGCGCGTTGAGGACCAAAGCCATGATGCCTTGCTGTCTCGCCTGCGCAAGCTGCAGGAGCAGGGTAGTGAAGAGTTAGAACGCAAGGCCAACGAACTGATGGCTGTGGTTATTCAACGTTGTTCTACCAGCCACGCTACCGAAACCACCACCACTTCGGTACATTTGACTAGCGACGACATGAAGGGGCGTATTATCGGTAAAGAAGGTCGTAACATCCGCGCATTTGAGCGAGCAAGTGGCGTAGAGCTCATAATAGATGAGACTCCAGGGGCAATCGTAATATCTTCTTTTGATCCAGTCCGCCGACAAGTCGCCCGCCTTGCACTTGAGAACTTGATATTGGACGGTCGCATCCAGCCAGCAAAGATTGAAGAAGTTGTTATCAAAGCTCAGGAAGATATCAATAAAATCATTAAAGATAAAGGTGACCAAGCAGTATATGAATGTGGCATATTTAATCTAGACCCACGCATTGTCGCTATTGTCGGTCGCCTATACTTCCGTACTAGTTATGGTCAAAATGTCCTCCAGCACTCTATAGAGATGACACACATCGCAGGAATGCTTGCTGAAGAACTGGGCGCAGATATCCAGATTGCCAAAGCAGGCGCCCTTGTCCACGACATCGGTAAAGCTCTTGACCACGAAGTCCAAGGTACACATATAGATATCGGTATCCGCATCTTACAGAAGTTCGGAGCAGACCCTCGCATCATTACAGCTATGAAGAGTCATCACGACGACTGTCCTCACGAATCTATAGAGGCGGTCATAGTGCAGACAGCCGATATGATTTCAGGTGGTAGACCAGGCGCTCGCCGTGACTCTGTGGAGAACTACATCAAGCGTCTACAAGACCTTGAAGCTATCACAAAGACATTTGAAGGTGTAGAAAAGTCATACGCTCTAGCTGCTGGTCGCGAAATCCGCATCTTTGTTACCCCAGAGAAAGTAAATGACATAGAAGCCAAGAATATGGCTCGCGATATCGCAAAGAAGATAGAACAAGAACTCAAATACCCAGGGGAAATCAAAGTCACCATGATAAGAGAAAATAGAATCATAGAATACGCAAGATAGTAACAAAAAACTCCCTTTAGGGAGTTTTTTGTTAATTCAATCTCTTTTGTATATCTTCTTCTTCCTTTAATATCTGATCTAGATCAGATTCATCTTTGCCTTCAATTAGAAATTCTTCAGCTTCTCTTCTTGTAAAACCAGGAGTTTCCCCTACTTGTTCAGCAATAGATTCGCCTAGATCTGCATATGGATCTATCTTCTTGCTTATTTTTTCGTGTATTTTATTTAATTCCATTCCCATAAATTTATTATATTTAAAACTATTAATAGCAACTTGAGTAAGTGTAGCATATTTATAAGCTCATTTTTCCTCAAAAATAAGGGTATTCCTGGAATTAAGCATTTAATTACACAATTAAAATAATTCTCGTCAATATTTACATAAGCTTGCGGGAAAAATCCCTTGGTATATAATGAGATTACTCCTGTTTATCAGGGATCGTTTGCAAACGGTCGAATATTATTCAGATAGCGTTCTTATATTTTTTGAAAGAAAGATGTGAGAAAGTAAAAATAATGAATAAACAAGCATTAGTAGAATGGGTTCACGGCAAAATCGGCGGTACGAAAGTACAAGCTGAGGAAGTTGTGAACGGAATGTTTGATGCTATCGTCGCAACTTTGAAAAAAGGCGGTGAAGTATCAATTGCAGGAATCGGTATCTTCTCTGTTAAGCAGCGCGCAGCTAGAATGGCTCGCAATCCTAAAACAGGTGAAGCAGTAAAGGTTGCCGCAACAAAAGTTCCAAAATTCAGAGCTGCAAAAGCACTGAAAGATGCAGTAAAGTAATTTACATACATATTGAGAGACCACTCTATTCTATCTATGAGTGGTTTTTTAATACCTGAGTATTTTTAAATTTTTTTATTTTGACTAGTGAAAAGCAGGATAAGATATAAGTTTTTCTTATATTGTTTGAACGACGTCAAAACAAGCTTTGCTTATTCAACAAAAGTTAGCAAGAACATGAGAGCTACCCCGATAATAACAGTAATGATTTGAAATATTGAACTTCTATTTCCTCCATGCTTATGCAGTTCAGGAATCAAGTCAGCAACTGCTATATATATAAATCCGCCGGCCGCTATCGGTAGTAGCCATAGCACAGAAGCCTCTGCAACGCTTCCTAGAAGAAGCGCGAGTACTACCCCTACTACAGAGAGCAATGCTGATATAAAGTTGAGCCACAAGGCTTTCTTCTTGCTATATCCAGAGTGTACGAGCACAGCAAAGTCACCTATCTCTTGTGGAATCTCGTGGAGTATTACTGCTATCGTTGTCGCAATACCGATAGGTATACTGACCATAAAGCTTGCACCAATGATAACTCCATCTATCAAGTTATGGACTCCATCAGAGAAAAGAATTAACTTCCCTACTGGGTGAATCTCATGCAAATCTTTATCTTCGCCGTGGTGGTGCCAGTGTAGAAACTTTTCTAAGATAAAAAATATAAGTAACCCGAGAATAATTAGAATACTTGTGATTGCAATATTAGATGATTGCTCAAAAGCTTCAGGAATTATATGGATGAAAGCATCTCCAAGTAAGGCGCCTACAGCAAGACTTATAAAAATCCCTATATACCTTTTTAAAATATCTTCTTTGAGGGAAAGAGTGAAAACTCCCACAAGTGATATGAGGCTTATAAGTAGAACACTTCCGAGGGCATACAAATAAATTGTAATCATGTGTGCGGGATAAGAGAATCGAACTCTTGCCAGCAGTTTGGAAAACTGCAGTTCTACCACTAAACTAATCCCGCAAAATTTTGAACGAAAGGAATTGGCTATTACATAGCCAGGTATTTTTCTCGCTTACAGCATAGAAAAATCTTTCAATTCCCTGACGCAAGCAAAGTAGTTTGCTTGCTCACCCCGATGCCGAAAAAGCATGGCTTTTTCTTGTCGGGGTGCAGGGAATTGAACCCTGTTCTCACGGTCCCAAACCGCGTATACTACCGGTGTACTACACCCCGAAATCAAACAATCATTTTATATTAGCATATTTTCTATTAAAAACAATTATAAAATCACATTCTCTATTGTCCGCACGCGAGCAGTACGAGTTTTGAGATCTATATAGACAAGAAGTAAATCAAACTGCCAAGGGGTATTCCCTATTCTTTTGTGGATAAGATAGGTTTGAATTGTCCGTGAGAGTCGTTTCATTTTCCACGGATGCATATTTTCTTCCGGACGTTTTATGAAAGGATTCTCGTCTTTGAAATCTGGTAAGGTTTCACAAGAAACAGATTTTACTTCTATGAAGTAGAGTTTACCTTCTTTTTCTGCAATAACATCTATTTCTCCCCATTTCTTCGTATAGTTTCTCTCTAATACAGCAAATCCATGTTTCATGAGAAACGTACAAGCAATATCCTCCCCCAATTGCCCTATTTTCTGTGAGTTTGAAGTAAACTTTTTCATAATGTTTCACGTGAAACGTTATTAAGCTTATTGGACACATTTGACCTTTTAAAACCTTGTCCTTCAAAAATACCATTATATTATATACTTATAATATCTAAAATTCAACGTGTCTAGAATGAGAAGCTTCGGCTAAACAATGTCTTTTATCAACAATGCACACATACTTATCCACAATATGTTTATTTAAAAAGGTTTTATATAAAAGACTTATAAAGGTCATTTATATTCTTGTGCGCCCGGCAGGAATCGAACCCACATCACTCGTTCCGAAGACGAGCACTCTATCCGTTGAGCTACGGGCGCATGTTAATTTCTAAACCATTTAAAATCTCTAGCAGTCTTTTTTCTATGGCAATTAGCACATCTAATCTCACACTTATTCATTTCTTCTTGAATCTTTTCCAATGAATATCTCCCTCTAACTAAAGATGAAACCGCTTTTAATTTAGGTATTTCACCTTTGTGATCAAACTCTAAAACTCTTATATCGGACTCTCCACAATCAATACAAAAGCTTTTTGATAGGAAATCGCGTAAATAGATATTTATTTCCAGTCTCAATTCACTATTCCTAATATTAGCTTTATTTAGATAGTATTGCCTGTTCTTATTATAGTGATTTTTAATTAATAATCTAGTGCATTCTTTGCATTGAGATTGCCTTATATCTAAAGCCTTTTTCTTAAAGCTGAATGCATTTACAGGTTTATCTTTTTTACATTTGGAACACTTTTTCACAAGCTAATCTTAGCATAAAATGTTTCGAAATACAATCAACTTCCGAGTACATAATTGCTTTATTTAAATAAAAATACTATAATCTGTAACAGTTATTAATAATATATGCGGGATTGGTTTAGTGGTAGAACACGTCCTTGCCAAGGATGAGACAGGAGTTCGATTCTC
>CAYHMN010000045.1:0-5513 GCA_964357795.1 uncultured Candidatus Saccharibacteria bacterium | reverse complement strand
CAGATGGGAATGTATCACTGCAAGTAGACGAGCGACCATATGCCGGAGGCCCAGGGATGGTGATGATGGCAGAACCTATAATAAAAGCAGTTGAGTCAATAACTAAAAAAATTAAAAATAAAAAAAGTGCAAAAGTTTTAATTATTAATTTTATCCCTAGTGCTGAAAAATTTAATACAAAAGTTGCAAAAAATATTTCTAAAAAATATACCGACATTATTATGATATGCGGGCGTTATGAAGGCATAGATGCGCGTGTAGATAAAATATTAAAAACAAAAAAGTATTCAATAGGGGACTATGTGCTCACAGGTGGGGAAATCCCAGCAATGGTACTAGTAGACTCTATATCTCGCCAGATAGAGGGAGTACTTGGGAACTTTGATTCTCGTGAAGAAGAACGGACTTCTTCAAGTGAAGTCTACACCCGTCCAGAAGTCCTAATACACAATAAAAAGAAGCACAAAGTTCCAAAAGTCCTCCTTTCGGGCAATCATAAAGATATAGAGAAGTGGAAGTTGACAAAGAAATCTAAATAAGATAAGATAGTACCCAGTGAATATCGATTGAGTTATGGCAGATCAATCACTACTTAGTAAACATTAGGACACGTGTTTAAACAAAATAACTGCCAAATTTAATAGCCCCAACAGTACGGTTTGGTCACCGTGGTGTTTTTCGTTTATTAAAATCAAAATAATACCCCCATCTGCTTCGTTGTAGATTGCGGTGCTCGGTCAATGTAGGTCTACTACATCTTCCTCGCATCCTCATCTCCGCCTCGCATCTAGAGTTATTATTTTGATTTTAAAATTTTATTCACATGAAAAAAACAGCTATACGAGAGAAGAAGTATTTCGCGCGCTATAAAAAGCCATTGGTCGAGTTCCCAAATTTGATTGAGAATCAACTGGTCTCATTCAACTGGTTGGTGGAGAGTGGACTCAAAGAAATTTTCAAAGAGTTTTCTCCAATCAATGACTACTCAGAAAAGAAATTCCAATTGGATTTTATTTCTTTCGCACTCGGTGAATCTAAGTTTGATGAAGAATATACGAAGATAAATAAGTTGACTTACGAAGGTCAGCTTAAAGCTCGCGTCAAACTTCTCAACAAGAGCATAGGAACTTCCAAAGAACAAGAAATCTTCATGGCTGATGTACCCTTGATGACCCGCCACGGTACATTCATCATAAACGGAGTAGAGCGTGTTATCGTTCCTCAGCTTACTCGTTCATTCGGAGTATTCTTCACTGAACAGGAACTCAAGAGCAAGCGCTACTTTGGTGCGAAAATCATTCCAGCCCGTGGTGTATGGATAGAAATAGAATCTGAACCAGATGGTGGGGTATATGTCCGCATAGATAAGAAGCGCAAATTCTCTGTAGCTTCACTCCTTCGCGTACTTGGACTTGCGACAGACGAGGCTATTTTAAAGGCTTTTGGCAAGAATGAAGAAGTTCTAAAAGCTATAAAGATATGTCTTGAGAAAGACCCAGCCAAGACCCTTTCTGACTCTTATATAGAGATATACAAACGTCTTCGCGATGGCGACCTTGCAACTCCTGATAATGCTCGTGAATTTATAAATATCCTACTTTCTGGTGAGAGATATGACCTTTCTCCTGTCGGACGATTTCGTTTCAACAAACGTTTCAGTAAGAGCATGGATGCTAAGGAAATGGAAAGAAAAACAATATCATCCGATGATTTGGTTGCTATAGTAAATAATATAGTTGAGCTAAACAATACACTTCACGCCAAAGCTGACGATATAGATCACCTAGGTCAGCGTCGTGTCCGCTATGTAGGTGAAACGTTGCAACAGAAATTCCGCATGGGTATGGCTCAGATAAAGAGAAATGTCCAAGACAGAATGTCTACTATAGATGTAGGTACGACTCTTCCGATTGCAATCATCAACCAGCGTCCTTTACAGGCTCGTATCAAAGAATTTTTCACTGCTAACCAGCTTTCACAATTCATGAACCAAGAAAATGTCATGGCAGAAGTGGAGCATTTGCGTACTTTATCTGCGCTTGGTCCAGGAGGTCTTACTCGCGAGCGCGCCGGTCTTGAAGTTCGTGACGTGCATACATCTCACTACGGCCGAGTATGTCCAATCCACACACCAGAAGGTCCGAACATTGGTCTTATTCTCCACCTTTCTACATATGCAAAGATAAATGAATTCGGCATAATTGAAACTCCGTATGTAAAAGTAAAAAACGGCAAGATAACTTCTGAAGTTGTCTACCTAAATGCGCTTGAAGAAGAGAAGTACAATATCGCTCACGCTGGCATAGACTATGATGAGAAAGGAAATATTTTGGAAGATAGAGTTGAAGCTCGTCTTTCTACAAAGCCAGGTATGATTTCAAAATCTGAGATTGATTACATAGACGTAGCTACTAACCAAGCCTTCTCTGTTGCGACTTCTATGATTCCATTCCTAGAACATGATGATGCTCACCGAACACTCATGGGAAGTAACATGCAGAAACAAGCACTTCCTTGTATTATTCCTGAAGCACCACTAGTAGCTACAGGTATGGAAGAGCTAGCATCTCGTGACTCTGGAAGATTAATCGTTGCTGAAGTATCAGGTACAGCGACACACGTTGACGCAAAGAAAATCACAATCAAAGATGATAAAGGCAAAGACCATACATACCCACTTATAACTTTCTCTAGAACAAATAACTTCTCAGTATTTCATCAGCGTCCGAGTATCTCACTTGGCGATCATGTAAAGAAAGGTCAAGTTATTGCTGATACTAGTACAACAGATCGCGGACAAATAGCCTTGGGACAGAACGCTCTAGTAGCATTCATGTCATGGGGAGGTGCCAACTACGAAGATGCCATAATCCTTTCTGAGAAGCTTGTAAAACAAAGTAAATTCACAAGTATCTACGTCACAGAGTTCATCTGTAATGTGCGCGATACCAAGCTTGGGCCAGAAATCACAACACGCGATATTCCAAATGTAGGTGAAAATAAACTAAAAGATTTGGACGAAGACGGCATCGTTGTTATCGGCGCTGAAGTTCGTGAGAACGATATTCTTGTTGGTAAAATTACTCCAAAGGGTGAAACTGAACTTACTCCAGAAGAACGACTACTCCGTTCAATCTTTACTGAAAAAGCTCGTGATGTGAAAGATACATCTCTACGTCTTGAACACGGTAAGCGAGGACGTATTGTCGGTGTGAAGATATTCTCACGTGATCAAGGTCACAATTTGGAATCTGGAATCATAAAAAAGATTGTTGTAGAAATCGCTCAAATCCGAAATATCTCAGTCGGTGACAAACTTGCTGGACGCCACGGAAACAAGGGTGTCATCTCAGTCATACTTCCTGAAGAAGAAATGCCATTTATGCAAGATGGTACTCCTATAGATATAATTCTTACACCACTCGGTATTCCATCTCGTATGAACCTCGGGCAGATTCTTGAAATGCATCTAGGTTATGCTGCCCATACTCTCAACTATCAGGCAATAGTGCCTCCATTCTCATCTGCAACTGTTCCTGAAATCAAAGCTGAACTTGTCAAAGCAGGCTTACCAGAGAGCGGAAAAGTCACACTATACGACGGACGTACAGGAGATGCTTTTGACCAAGATATTGCTATCGGTTATATGTATATGCTCAAGCTTCATCACATGGTGGAAGACAAACTTCATATGCGTTCAATCGGTCCGTACTCACTTATCACTCAACAGCCACTCGGAGGTAAAGCTCAAGGCGGAGGACAAAGATTTGGAGAAATGGAGGTCTGGGCACTTGAAGGTCATGGTGCGGCATATGCGCTTCGTGAAATGCTTACAATAAAGTCTGATGACATCATGGGTCGTTCACAGACATTCGACGCTATTATTAAAGGTCAGACAATTCCAGAGCCGAACATTCCTGCATCGTTTAATGTACTCTTAAACTACTTGCGCGGTCTTGCACTTGATGTCGATCTTAAGAAGTCAAAATAATTAATATTAACTATATATAAAACTATGAAAATAATTGATACAACAGATTTTGACTCAATCACACTCAAGCTTGCATCGCCTGAGCGCATAAAGGAGTGGTCATATGGTGAAGTCACAAAACCAGAAACTATAAACTATCGTACTGGACGCTCAGAACGCTCAGGATTATTTGACGAACGAATATTTGGACCAGAGAAAGATTACGAATGTTACTGTGGAAAGTACCGACGTATCCGCTACAAAGATATTATATGTGAGAAATGCGGAGTGGAAGTTACTCGGTCTATAGTGCGCCGTGACCGTATGGGCCATATAGAGCTCGCAAGTCCGGTGGCACATATATGGTTCCTTCGCGGGGTTCCATCTCGAATGTCTGTGCTTCTTAACATCCCTGTGAATGACTTGGAAAAGGTCATATACTTTGCTGGTTATATAATTACAAATGTTCATAAAGATGAGAAAGAATCAATAATCAAGAATCTAGAAAGTGAATTTAAAGCAAAAGTTAAAAGTGCCAATGATGAAGAGCAAAAAGAAAAACTTAAAGACCTTCTTTCAAATACTAAAAAAGAAATAAATGAAATAATTCCTGGTAAAGTTTTAAACGAAATTGCTTATCACCACTTTGGGCTTAAATATGGTTCATGTTTTGAAGCAAGCATTGGAGCTGAAGCTATATTTACTCTTTTCAAAAATCTAAATCTTGAGAAAATAAAAGCAGAAACTCTAGAAATGATTCCAAAAGCAAGCTCAATAGATAAAGAAAAACTTGAAAAAAGAATGTCTCTTATTCGTTCTATGCTTCACTCTGGAATCCGCCCTGAGTGGATGTTCTTAACAGTTATCCCAGTTATACCACCAGCACTCCGACCGATGGTTGCCCTTGATGGTGGACGACATGCGACAAGTGATCTAAACGACTTGTATCGCCGTGTTATTAACCGTAACAACCGTTTGAAGAAACTAAAAGAAATCGGTGCTCCAGATGTAATCTTGCGTAACGAAAAAAGAATTCTGCAAGAAGCGGTAGATGCTCTTATAGATAACTCAATCGCTAAGCAAAATGATTCACAAGCAATCTCAGCCTCACAAAAGCGCGCACTCAAATCTCTCTCTGACAACTTGAAATCAAAACAAGGTTTATTCCGTCAGAACTTGCTCGGAAAGCGTGTAGACTACTCAGGGCGTTCAGTGATTGTGGTTGGTCCTAATCTTAAACTCAATCAATGTGGACTTCCAAAACACATGGCACTTGAACTTTTCCGTCCATTCGTAATTTCAAAAATTCTTGAGACAGAACTTGCATTCAATATCCGCGGAGCGAATCGCCTCATAGAAGAAGGTATCCCAGAAGTTTGGGCAATCCTTGAAGAAGTAATTAAAGGTAAATATGTACTTCTAAACCGTGCGCCAACCCTTCACCGCTTGGGTATTCAAGCATTTAACCCAATCCTTATTGAAGGCAATGCTATTCAAGTTCACCCACTTGTCTGTACAGGATTCAACGCTGACTTCGACGGAG
>CAYHMN010000044.1:0-6304 GCA_964357795.1 uncultured Candidatus Saccharibacteria bacterium | reverse complement strand
TGAAAAGTTAGTAGAAGAAGATAGCGACCCAAGTGTAATGTTTGCATATCTGGCAGAGAAAGTTCATACTATCTACGATATAGCATCACAAGAAATAGAAAAGTTGAAAGCAGAAAATGGAGATTTATTAGAAAAACTCTAGAATAATCAAAAAATGATACAATAAGGGCTCATGGAGCACTTAGAATCATTAAATAATAAACAAAAGGAGGCTGTTCTATATATAGAAGGCCCTCTTTTGATTGTGGCGGGGGCGGGGGCGGGGAAGACGAAGACTATAACCCATCGCATTATCCACCTTATCCACCAAGGGGTAAACCCAGAGGCAATACTGGCAGTGACTTTTACAAACAAAGCTGCAAAGGAAATGAGGGATAGGGTCATGACGCTACTGGAGAAACCTATTCATGGTAACCAGACTTATCCTATAGAAGGGAGCCCTTTCATATCTACTTTTCACTCTTTGGGAGTTCGCATTATCAAAGAGAATGCCCACCTTATAGGACTGACAAAACATTTCACTATTGTAGATGAACACGATGCTATGGTGATTATAAAAGATGCAATGAAGCAAGCCGATATTGATCCAAAGCAATATGAACCGCGTAAAATAAAAAGCATAATTTCTAAGGCAAAAGGAGACTTTATAACTTCCGATACTTATGGCCAAAATGCCGGAAGTGCAATGCAAAGTATTGTCGCTCGTATTTGGCGCGACTATGAAAAAACATTAAAAATGGAGAAGGCGCTAGACTTTGATGATTTGCTTCTTGAAACCGTTTTAATATTGAAAAAGTATCCGGAAATAAAACTATCCTATCAACAGAGGTGGAAGTATATTCACGTCGATGAGTATCAAGATACCAATGAAGTTCAATACGAGCTTGTAAAGTTACTCGTCGGCAAAGAAGAAAATATTTGTGTGGTTGGTGATACAGACCAGAATATTTATAGTTGGCGCGGAGCCAATATTAAAAATATGCTCCACTTTGAGAAAGATTACCCCAATGCAAAGATTATAATGCTCGAGCAAAACTATCGTTCAACGAAAAATATCATTGAGGCGGCAAATAATGTAATCAAGAAGAATCAGTATAGGGTAGATAAAACATTATTCACAGAAAATAAAACTGGCGAGGTTATAACCGTGCACGAAGCATATGATGAAGTGCACGAAGCACAGTTCGTAGCATCTACTATAGATGAATTATTAAAAAATAATAACCCGGAAGACATTGCACTTCTTTATCGAGCAAATTTTCAATCACGTGTACTTGAAGAAGCCCTACTCGGGAAGCAGATTCCATATCAAGTTCTTGGAGTGAAGTTCTTTGAGCGAAGAGAAATAAAAGATTTACTCTCATACATCCGAGCTTCTTTTAATAGAGAAAGTTTGTCAGATATTAGACGCATTATAAATACTCCGACGCGTGGCATCGGCAAAGTAACTCTGGCAAAAATATTTGCCAATCAATTATCCACACTTCCTGTTACAATGCAGTCCAAAATAAATTCATTCTATAAACTCTTAGATGATATAAAAGAATACACTGAAAGCCATAGTCCATCAGAGTCTATAAAGTACGTCATAAAAGAAAGCGGGCTGGAGGAGCTCCTTGCAAACGGCCCTAGTGATGACGTAGAACGCTTGGAAAATATGAAGGAATTGGTAACTTTAGCTACTAAATATGACTCTCTCCCGCAAGGTATGGGTATGGAGAAATTACTTGAAGATGCTTCACTTGCAAGCGACCAAGATACACTTATGCACAAGGGAAAGGGGGTCAGATTGATGACAGTCCACGCATCCAAAGGACTTGAATTCAAGTATGTATTTATCACAGGGCTTGAACAGGATTTATTTCCACATGCAAGATCTGGAAATAAAGCTAAAGAAGATTCTGAGGAAGAGCGTAGACTTTTCTATGTCGCTCTCACTCGTGCAGAACATAAATTATATTTATCATATGCACAGCTTCGGACAATATTCGGAATGAAACAAGTAAATACTCCGAGTGAATTCATTTATGATATCCCAGAACATCTGACAGAGTTCCAGCAAGGGCAAATTGGAAAAGGGGAGAAAGTAGTGTATATATAAAATTATGATTCACAAAGCAAAAAAATCATTAGGGCAAAATTTTCTCAAATCAGAACCTGCGCTTCGGATGATGTGTGATGCTGGAAATTTATCTTCCTCTGATACTGTTGTTGAGATTGGTCCGGGTAAAGGAGCATTGACGAGTAAACTACTAGAGAAGGGGGGTATGGTTATCGCTATAGAGAAAGACCGGGATCTTATTGTTTTTTTAAAAGAGAAATTTAAGAATGAAATTGAAAATAAAAAACTTGAACTTGTTGAAGGAGATTGCTTAGAGTTTGACCCTCTTGCCTACAAACTAGAATCTAAAACATACAAACTAATTGCCAACATCCCTTACAACATTACCGGTGCAATAATAAAAAGATTCTTAAGTGAGGTATTCCAACCAGAGAGTATGGTTCTACTCGTTCAGAAAGAAGTAGCTATGCGAATAGTTGCAAATGATAAAAAAGAAAGTATTCTATCTTTATCAGTGAAAGTATATGGCACTCCGAAGTATATGATGAAAGTAGGCAAGCGATTCTTCTCTCCAAGCCCCAAAGTAGACTCGGCTATTATAGCTATCACAGATATCTCTAAGAAAAATTTCAATCATGGGGCATCTGAGAAGCGTTACTTTACTATTATAAAAACTGCATTTGCCCACAAAAGAAAGGTGTTAAGAAAAAACCTAGAGGATATAGCTCCACAAGAGATTATTGATTCTATGTTTAAAGATTTAGAAATAGATAGCAAAACTCGGGCAGAAGATATAATTTATTCAAAATGGCTTGCTATCGCTCACTATTTATCCAAATATCTAGGATAATTTAAGTAGAAAATGTATACTAGTAGTATATGAAAAGTAATTTATTAAAAGTTTCAATATTGTTATTAATATTATTAATAGTAGTCGCTTTTGACACCGCAAGTGCAGCAGGAGCTACTAGACCTTTCGGTGGTAGAATAACAAATACAAAGGCTACAGAAATACAATCATTGGAAAATTCCAATTACAAATGTACGGTACCTGGTACAACTATTACAATCAAACCTGTGACTAGGTCATCTCCTACTACATTTCTCATTCCTTCAGGCGTGAAATCAAAAACAGGCTACACCCCACGCGCTGGTCAGCAAATCAAGGGTCTTTACAGTCAATCAAAGACTTCCATAGTATGCATATATCAAGGATATCCTCCTTCACAGACTACTACCCAACTAACTCCTATAACCATGTACGGGACTTCAAGATAATAGAGATGAGAGATTATCTACCAAGTAAACAGTTTACAGCTCGCGTTATAGTGCTCGCTATAATAGTTTTACTTGTTTTCGGTATTTATAGTATAGTAAAATTTTTTAAAAATAGATCTGCCGATAAAAATGCGACGGCGCTTATTATCAAGTCAGATGTTATCCAGAAAGATAGCAATGATAATAGCATCCCCGACTGGGAGGAATCATTATGGGGCCTTGATCCGTTTAAGAATGGAGAATCAAACAAGGAATTTATTCTGGCAAAAAGAGAAGCCCTTGCAAAAGAAAATAACATAGATCCTAGCGGTGGTGCCCTTCTTTCTGAGAACGATACTCTTTCGCGAGAATTTTTTGCAATTATTATGTCCCTTCAACAATCTGGGAATTTAGACGAGGCATCTATGGAAGCAGTCGGTAACACTATAGGAGAGAAAATCACAGCTGCTCCAATTCCTGATATATATACTAAGGAAATGATTCTAACTATCAAGACAAATCCTGCAAATACAAACGCGTACTACGAAAAACTAGGAAATCTTATAAATAAATATGGCCAGAAAGATGTAGGTAGGGAACTCACATTTATAAGCGTAGGGTTATCTACAGAAGACCCGCAGGCATTCGTTGAGGCAGAAGCAGTGGCATCTGCATATAGAGCATTTGCCAAAGAGTTAATTAAAATCCAAGTCCCTACTCCTCTTAGCGCTACCCATCTATCTCTTGCTAATAACTATGAAAAAGTAGCCCAATCTATAGAGGGAATGGCGCAGATGCTTACCGACCCTATGATAGGGATGAGGGCTGTAATTAACTACAAGAAATATACCGATGCTCTAGTTTCCGACATTGATAAGCTTTCAAACGATCTGTAATAAGTGTTATACTATAAATACTCTCTCAATGAAGAATAAAACTGCTAAAAAAATATTATCTATCTTCATCCTCAGTGCATTTTTAATGCAAGTTCTAATGCCGTCTATGGTGCTAGCAGATAACCAACCATTAAATTACGATAATCCAAACAATAGTGGAGATAATCCATATAGACTCTCACTCAAAGGAGTCATTACTAGTGGACTACTGACAAACCTTGTTGGTTGTACTGGTATTGTAGATAAAGTTGCGAAAGTAACAGTTGAATTTGCTCAAAAACTTCTTGGTAATAAAACAGAGAAAGCTAAGGTAAATAGTGAAACTAAATCTAAAGAAAGTAGTGCTGTTGCTAGTGTTGATTCTACTGCGGTAGAAGAAGATTTAGAACATAGCCAAGAAGAAGAAAGTAGAGATAGTTCGGAATCATTTACCGAAAATTGTCTCAAAGGTATCGCTATCACACTAGCAAAGAATCAACTTACTGCTATGACAAAATCTACAATGAACTGGGTCACTACAGGATTTAATGGCGACCCTCTTTATGTGCGCAACGTAGATTCATATATGAATAGCCTTACAACTAGAATATTAAAAGAAGAAACAGAATTCTTTGGTAAAGTAGATAATGCCAAGTACTATCCATACGGTCGTGACTACGCACGAGGACAAGTAACTTCATATAAAGCCACTCAGGATACTTATGCATCATTAAAACAAGACCTTACTGCTTACCTTGAAGCTGGCTCAACTCCAGAAAGCTTTGCGAATAACTTTTCAGAAGGTGGTTGGAATGGTTGGCTTGCTTTAACACAACATTCTCAAAATAATCCACTTGGTTTTACTCTGAAGGCAAATGAAAATCTCCAAAACAAACAGAGTAATGCTGTTGCGAATGCTCAGGCAGAGCTAGCTAGAAGTGGAGGTATATTTGACCAAAAGAAGTGTATAGAATACGAGAAGGTAAAATTCTCTGCTACTACTTGTAATGGCGGAGTACCTATTGAGCAAATCCCTCCAGATAAAACTTGTGTTCCCGATAAACCCAAAACAGTCTCAGCTCCAAAATGTCTTAAGTATGAAACAGTCACCCCAGGAAGTGTAATCAAGGGTAAAATTGATACATATATCAACTCTCCTGAGCGTCAAATTGAACTTGCAGACACATTAAATGACGCATTAAATGCCTTATTCTCTTCACTGATAAACAAATTTGAGAGTCAAGGACTCTCTGGCCTTGGTTCAAAAGTAAACAATTGGACCACCCCTGCATCAGGTGGGTTCGGATCAAATAGTCTCGTAGACTCGCTTGGTAATACTCTTTCTTCTACGGGAGTTTTTGATGCTACAAACTCTAAAACTAAGGTGAACGAATCTTTTGATTTAACAAAAGATTTAGGGAATAAATATGTAGAAGCTACAAATGGTGGTTCATGGGATGCCAATACCAATACTCCCGAGCTTGACCCTGATGCAAGTATAAAGAATCAGTACTACACCGTGTCTGTTGCTGGTAGTACAAAACTTTTCGCGGGGACATATAATTGGAAAATCGGGGATAAAGCATATTATGATGGTACGAAATGGAGTGTTGGTGTCCCAAAACATATTATAGAAAAGAAGGGAGTCTTTCAATTGCAAAAAGACTACATGAAGTCTATTACAAAAACAGTTGAAGTATTGCCTCAAGTTATACCAAAGCTTTCTGAACTTGATTACTGTATCCCAGGACCAAATACCAACTGGGTCGCGCGAATGCGCGCTTCCGGCGCCAGACCATCGGCGGCCGCCTGGCGCAGGCGCACTTTCAGGACATCTCGCGCCTGCGCACTCGGCGTCAACACGACGATCTTTGCAAAGGATGGATCAGGAAGCTCCGGGTTGTAGGAAAAGAAGAACCGTGGCGCACCCGCTCCGACATAGGCCGTCACGATTGACGCTTCGGGTTGCGCCGACAGCCACGCTTCGACCTTGCGTGCCGCGTCGCTCGTGGCCTCGATGCTGGTGCCCAATGGAAGCTGGACCTCGACCAGAAGTTCCGGCCGGTCCGAGTTCGGGAAGAACTGCTTCTTTACGACCGCCAAACCAGAT
>CAYHMN010000043.1:0-6452 GCA_964357795.1 uncultured Candidatus Saccharibacteria bacterium | reverse complement strand
ATATTTTTTTCATTTCTTCTATAATTGCATCAGGATTTTCAGTTCTAGGGTTATCAGATGTCAGTATTACTATATCACTCATCTCATGACCAATACGTGCCATTATCGGGCGCTTTGCGCGGTCTCGATCTCCACCACAACCAAACACAGAGATAATCCTACGAGCTTTATCGGCTGGTAAGCCATTGTACTTCATTTCTACGATAGTCTTTAGCACATTCTTCAATGCATCGGGAGTGTGAGCATAGTCTACAATACCTGTAATCCCATTAGAACTTTTCACATAATTAAACCGTCCCTCTACTGGTTCAAGGCTCTTTATAAGCTCTTTTACATTTTCTTTATCCTCTCCAAGGAGTACTGCTGTAGCGTATACTGCGAGTAAGTTGTAGGCATTGAATTCACCTATTAACTTTGTTTTGAGTCTGTCGGTAAAATCTGCAGGTTTTTTTAGTGAATAGAAATATTTCTTTGCCTTAGTATTTTGGAGCATATACTCTCCATTTAAATCATCTTTGTTGGAAATCGCAAATGCATTCTCCCATAACCTATCAAAGAATTTCTTCTTTACATCACGGTAACCCTCAATTGTTTTATGATAATCTAAATGGTCATGAGTCAGATTGGTAAAGATGCCTCCAGCAAATTTAATCCCAGCAGTTCTATTCTGGTCTATAGCATGAGAAGAAACTTCCATAAAGCAGTATTCGCAACCTGCCTTTACCATCTTTTTCAAGAGAATGTTTAGGCTTATAGGGTCAGGGGTTGTATGGGTCGCATCTATACGCTCACTGTTTACCATATTTACTACTGTGCCTATCATACCGACTTTATACCCGAGACTACGAAAGAGTTGATACAGGAGTGTAGTAGTTGTGGTTTTACCATTTGTACCAGTAACTCCTATAATCTTGATTTTCTTTGACGGGTTACCATAAAAATGTAGCCATGCCAGAAGAACAATCCAATTCCTTTTTATTTTTTTATATAGATTGTTCATTTTATTTTACTTTCTTTTGAAAAGCTATAATTGCCTTCTGAATATCTCTAGATACTTCCTTTATAGATTGGTTGCCATTAATCTTTTTTAGTTTTCCTAGCTTATAGAAATAATTAACTGTCTTAGATACTTGGTCTTTGTGCCATGCAATACGCTTTTTTATAATTTCCTTTGTGTCAAAAACTTTATATATATCTTTCATATTGCCTTCCCTGCGTCCAAGCGAACGTTTATATACTTCTTTATCAGGGAGTGATACATAGATAACAAAAATATTTTGCCCTCTTTCACTTAGAATCTTCTTGGTTAATTGAGCTTCTGGTTTAAGTCGTGGACCACCGATAAAAATTAAATCTTTGTTTTTTGGTTTCTTGTCAATTTGATTTGTAATGAATTTCTGCATTAGAACAGTAGGCAGAGGTAAGCCTTTCCCTGCTGTACGTCTTGCCCACTCGCCATTCTTACTCTTCTCTTTCAAAAGATTTCTTGTATATACACCTGTCTCAACAGGGACAAGTAAATACTTATTTTTTAGAATTTCAGTTTGCGTCTCTTTACCAGATGCAATCATTCCCATTAAAATAAGATTAAACCCCAGGCGTTTCTTCTTCATATAAAGAGCGTACCATAAAAATGGTCAAATAAAAACCCTTATGGTATAGTGCTTTTATGCAAAAAAAGCTAACACTCCTAGCTGTTGAGACATCTTGTGATGATACATGTGTAGCTATAGTAGAAGTAAAGGAAACTAAAGGAAAAGCTACTTTTAAAACACTTGCGAACGTAATTCAATCACAAGACATCCATAATCAGTATGGCGGTGTATTCCCGATGATGGCAAAACGTGAGCATATCAAGAATATTGGTCCTGTATATGAAGAAGCAATGCGGAAGGCGAAAAATCCAAAGATTGATGCCATAGCTGTGACTGTCGGCCCTGGGCTTGAACCAGCTCTATGGGTAGGAATTACTTTTGCAAAAGAACTTGGTAAGAAACTAGGAGTGAAAGTTATCCCGGTTAATCATATGGAAAGGCATATATTCTCTATTTTCCCAAACAAGAGTAAGGCATTTAAGGTTGATGCAAAAGCAAAAATATTCCCGATGCTTTCACTCCTTATATCGGGCGGACACACAGAAATAGTATTGGTAAAAGATTGGATGAAATATAAAATCATCGGGGCTACTCGTGACGATGCTTGTGGTGAAGCATTTGATAAAGTCGCCCGCATGCTCGGACTTCCTTACCCTGGCGGGCCAGAGATTTCACGTTTGGCAAAACTTGAGCGAGAAAAAAAACCGAGCAACATTATTCTACCCCGACCTATGATTCACTCTAAAGATTATGATTTTTCTTTTTCTGGATTAAAAACGGCAGTTCTCTACTATATTCGTGACTATGGCCCACTGACAGAAAAAATGAAAAATGAAATTGCACGCGAATTTGAAGATGCCGTAACAGATGTGCTTGTATCTAAAACTATAAAAGCAGTAGAAGCTTATAAAATTAAAACTCTTATTGTCGGAGGTGGAGTATCAGCAAATACATATCTACAAAAAAATCTAAAGAAAAAAATTAAAGAAATAGGCCAGAAAGTTACTATTCACTTCCCTACAAAAAATCTAAGTACTGACAATGCTCTTATGATAGCTATTGCTGGATACTTCCAGTCGCATAAAAATAAAAGTTCCCGCGAGCTAAAAGCTAACGGGAACCTCATTTTGTAGTTAATAACTACACATGTTTTAATTTTTTTGTAGCGATAAGATCGTGCTTATGACCTCCGCAATGAGAAAAGTACTGGAAATCAGATGGCAATTTTTTATGATCAATAGCTGCAAGACATCCAAAAATATCAAGTGCCCTGTGATTACTCCAAAGAATTAAGGTTTGTATATTTGGCCTTTTTCTTGCCCAAACTACCCTATTCAAATGTGGCCATTTAAATAATACTTCAAATAATTTACAAACTATAAAGCGATATTTAGGAAAACCTTGTGAGTATATTCCTGTAATATTTTCAAAGTTTGATAATGTATAAAATTTATCTAACTTACCTACCCCTTTATAGTTTATATGTACATTAATATAAATATTATCGAAACCACATCTAAATCTTGAAGACTCACGAGGAGCAATTGAAGCTTGCCTAACTACACTGCCTCTTTTAAGTGAATTCGACGTACCCTCAATTTTAAAATTTTGGATAAAATCATCGGTTTCACATAAAAAACCTGATTTAAATAATTTGTCCCACATCTCCTGGGTTGTAAGATATGGAGGCCATGGCGAACCATGGATATGAACCATATCTAACCCCATCCACCTAAGTGGAAGAATGTGTTCAAGCACATGCATTTTTGAATCACCATTTTTAGCAAAAAGATTGTTCTTACTATGATGCATATTTTGGCAATTGAGCGGCATTTCGCTCTGATCTTTTGGGTTGTATAAATACCACCCAAAATCACTTGATGGAGAAAAGATTATATGGGAATTAAATCCCCAAACGTTTTTCCCCTCAATCTTAAAAGGTTTAGTTAGGACATACCGCCTTATTCCCATTTTCATGATTACAATTTTTAGTTCAAAATGATATTACTATAAAGGAACATATTTAGCAATATGTCAAAATTCTTTATCAAAATGCCTAAAAATGTTATATTTTAGCTATGAATGAAGATAATTCTGATATAGACCCGAAGTTACTTTCACCATATAATCCTGCTGAAACCGAAAATCGCATTTACAAACTCTGGGAAGAGAGTGGTTTTTTTAATCCAGATGTCTGCATAGAGAAAGGTATAGCAAAAGATGATGCCAAACCTTTCACTATAATGATGCCTCCCCCAAATGCAACTGGAGTGCTACATATGGGTCACGCCTTATTTCTGACACTTGAAGATATAATGATTCGCTACAAACGCATGCAAGGATTCAAAACTCTTTGGCTCCCAGGTACCGACCACGCAGCTATAGCAACCCAATCAAAAGTAGAAGGAGAAATTAAAAAGAAAGAAGGTAAATCCCGCCACGACTTGGGTCGCGAAGAACTACTCAAGCGCATAGATACATTTGTAGAAGAAAATAGAAATACTATCACCTCCCAGATGCGAGTGATGGGTGCCTCTTGCGACTGGTCGCGTGAAGCTTTTACTCTAGATAAGAAAAGGAACCTAGCAGTCAATACGATGTTCAAAAAGATGTACGATGATGGTCTGATATATCGAGGCAACCGAATCGTGAACTGGGATCCAAAAGGTCAGACAACTATTTCCGACGATGAGACAATCTATGAGGAAAGAAAAGCAAAACTCTATACATTCAGATATGAAAAGGACTTCCCTATTAAAATATCAACTACCCGACCAGAGACAAAAGTCGGTGACGTAGCTGTAGCAGTCCACCCAGACGATGTACGCTATCAAAAATATATCGGTAATACTTATATAGTAAATGATTTCTGTGGAGTAAAGCTTGAAATTAAAGTTATAGGAGATATTGCCGTAGATTCAGAGTTCGGTACAGGTGCGCTAGGAGTCACCCCTGCGCACTCAATGATAGACTGGGAGATAGCAGATAGACACAATCTACCCCGTCCGCAAGTCATAAATGAATATGCAAAGATGTCTGTAGGAGGAGAGAATTTGCTTGGTAAGAAAACTACAGAAGCAAGAGAAATAGTAGTAGAGTGGCTTCGGAGTGAAGGACTACTGGATAAAGAAGAAGAAGTTACCCAGAATATCGCTACAGCTGAGCGTACAGGTGGGATAGTGGAACCGCTTCCAAAACTACAATGGTTCGTAAATGTAAACAAAGAAGTTCCAGATCGTGGAAAAAACTTGAAAGATATTATGCGCGAACCTGTATCAAGTGGTGATATTAAAATTATTCCTGAATATTTTGATAAAACTTATTTCCACTGGATAGATAACCTCCGCGACTGGTGTATCTCTCGCCAAATCTGGTACGGGCATAGAATCCCAGTTTGGTATAAAGGCGAAGAGATATACTGTGGTATAGAAGCACCTGAGGGTTCAGGATGGACTCAAGATGAAGATACTTTGGATACTTGGTTCTCATCTGGAACATGGACGTTTTCAACTCTAGGCTGGCCAAACAAGACAAAAGATTTGGAAACATATCATCCAACCGATGTGCTTGAAACAGCCTATGAGATTCTTTTCTTCTGGGTGGCTCGTATGATACTTATGAGCGGGTATGCATTAGGTACTATTCCCTTCCATACACTTTACTTACACGGCCTTGTCCGTGACAGCCAAGGTAAGAAATTCTCAAAGTCACTCGGTAACGGCATAGACCCTATAGATATTGCAAACAAGTTCGGTGCTGATGCAGGGCGCATGGCTCTTATAGTAGGTACTGCTCCAGGGACAGATAGTAAAATAGATGAAAATAAAATTAAAGGCTATAAAAACTTCGCAAATAAGATTTGGAATATCACTCGGTTTATATTAGATAATGTAGGCGAGGAAAACTTTAAAAGCTCAGTAAAAAATGAACTGATAGAAGAGTGGAAAAAAGCTTCAGAAGATATAACAGTTGATATGGAGAATTATCGCTTCCATTTAGCATCAGAGAAAATATATCACTACATCTGGCACAGATTTGCAGACGAGATAGTAGAGGAAAGTAAAGAAATTTTCAAAGCAGGTGGTGAAAAATCCGAAGAAAGGAAAAATGCCCTTTGTTCTATTTGGACAGAATGCTTGAAAACCCTCCACCCATTTATGCCGTTCGTAACTGAAGAAATCTGGTCACTTCTACCTACCCCAAATAAAAACTTATTAATGGTAACAGCGTGGCCAAAACATGACTAACCTAATCTCAGATCCAAAGACTCTCCTTTACGCTATTGTTGGCGGTGCGCTACCAGCTGTATTTTGGCTTTGGTTCTGGCTACGACAAGAAGATGATGAACAAAAAGAGCCAAAAATATTAATCGCGGCTACATTTATACTAGGCGCAGTTACAGTTATCGTAGCTATAGGACTTGAAAAATACTCTCTTAATTTCATCAAAAGTAATAGCGCCCAAGTCATAACATGGGCTACGATTGAAGAAGTGGTAAAGCTGGGAGCTGTTATGATTGTCGTTCTAGGAACAAAGATAATAAAGAGACCTATAGACTACCCTATGTACTTCATAGCAGCAGCTCTAGGATTCGCGGCACTTGAAAATATACTATATTTGCTTCGCCCTCTTGATGTAGATGGCACAGTAGTGGGCTTGCTTACTGGTAACTTGCGTTTCCTTGGGTCTACGCTACTGCATGCTATTGCAAGCTCTATGATAGGTAGCGCTCTGGGTCTTGCTTTTTATATGAAAGGAGGTAAAGGTATATACCTAATTTGTGGCCTTGTATGTGCGGTACTATTGCATAGTATCTTTAATTTTTTTATAATGAAAAACACTGGAAATGGTTTTTTA
>CAYHMN010000042.1:0-6461 GCA_964357795.1 uncultured Candidatus Saccharibacteria bacterium | reverse complement strand
TTTTAGGATATTTTTTTTGATTTATATGACAAACGCCTTATAAAAATTAAAAATGCAGAGGATCTTGGGGGTTAGCATAATAAAATGAACTCATCTATTTCTATGGAAAAAGACGCGACTCGTAGAGCCCAAATGATAGAGGAGATGCGCCTAGTTAAAGAAGACTTCAAGAAAGAAGAAGATGAATTGCGTGAAGTTATGACACAGTGGCAGTCACTTATGCTACAAGTGCCGAACATTCCAGATCCAACTGCACCACTTGGTGCCTCTGAAGAAGAAAATGTAGAGACGAGTACTTGGGGAGATAAACCAGTATTCGATTTCGAACCCAAAGATCATATGGAGATTATGACAGCTCTCGGTATGCTTGATATTGAACGAGGTACAAAGGTTCATGGTTTTCGTGGATATTTCCTAATGGGTGATGGAGTAAAGCTTTGCTTTGCTATCTGGAACTATGCATTAGATTTCTGGAGTAGTAGAGGTTTTAATCCTATTATTCCTCCTATCAATACAAAGCGCGAAGCACTACTCGGTTGTGCCTTCATTCCGCAAGGCGAGGCAGATATATACAAAGCACAGGACGATAGTTATTTTGTCGGCACTTCAGAAGTTCCTTTAATGGGTATGTATATGGATGAAGTTTTAGATAAATCACAGCTTCCTATCAAGATGCTCGGATTTTCTCCTTGCTATCGACTTGAAGCAGGTAGTCATGCCAAAGATGTGAAGGGATTAATTCGTGTTCACGAGTTCTATAAATTTGAGCAAGTCATACTGTGCGAAGGAAGTCACGATGAATCCGTCAAACATCACGCCCAAGTCCAGAAGAATACAGAAGAGTTTATACAATCACTAGGTATCCCTTACCAAGTAGTAGATGCTTGTACTGGTGATATGGGTTTTGCAAAAGTTCGCATGTCCGATACCAATCTCTGGGTACCCAAAGAAGAAAAATACCGAGAGATATCTTCCGCATCATATTTTCATGATTTCCAGACACGCAGATTAGGTATCAGATATAAAGATGAAAATGGCAAGATGCATTATACTCACTCACTCAACTGTACAGCCATTCCGACTCCGCGCATACTTGTTTCCCTAGTAGAGAATTTTCAGCAAGCAGATGGCAGTATCAGGATTCCAGAAGTCTTACAGAAATATCTAGGTAAAGATACTATCTCTTAATTTAAATATGAAAGATATTCTTACGTCACCGCGCATTGAGGGTATGAAGCGCAAGCGCAAGGCCTTTCGGTTACGTCTATCTATTCTATTTCTCATTCTATTTATTTCTATTGTATGGGCCCTTGCATTCTTTTCAAGTAATTCTTATGTCACTGTAAATAAGGTTGTCGTAACTGGCACCCGTATTATAAATGCTTCAGATGTAGAGTTTAGTGTAGAAGATTCACTTTCTGGAAAGTATTTAAGATTATTTGCAAGGAAAAACGTTTTTATATATCCACATGATCAGATTTACAAAAAACTGTTAGCAAATTTTCCAAGGATAGAGAAGTTAAAGGTACAGCGTGAAGGCTTAAATACTTTGAAAGTAGACATTGTTGAACGTGCTGGTTCATACTTGTATTGTGGTACAACAATCCCAGAGTTACAAACGCAAATAGGAGAGAACTGCTATTTCATAAACAACGATGGATATATTTTTGATAAAGCTCCTTATTTCTCTGGTAATGTTTATTTTAAATATTATTCTCTATTAGAAGCGGGTGAAGGAGAAGACCCCCTTGGTAAACAAATGCTTACACCAGAGCACTTCCACGCCACGGCTCGATTTGTTGATGGGGTAGTAAAGCTTGGGTTTAAACCAACTCATTTAGTTATTGGAGCAGATAGTAGTACCTTGTATCTTGACCATGGTATTTCTGATACTAAACCGCAAATTATCTGGAAAGGTGAAAATGATTTAGATAGTATTCTAGATAATCTATCTGTGTCTATGGCTAAACCAGAGTTTGCCAACGAGATACGTTCCAAGTATACTACGCTCCTATATATAGACTTACGCTTCAAAAACAAAGTTCTATATAAATTCGAGTAGTCTTTTAAGAATTGATTTCAAAATAGTTCTTGAGTAGGAACTTGCGGAGGTGCGACTGGCACCGAGCAGAGCAGAAAATCGAGCACGATTTTACGCGTGTCCTACGAGAGAAGCTATTTTGAAATCAAACACAGTATTCACTATGTCAAATTTCTGGGAAAAATTATCAAAACCATTTTTTGCACTAGCGCCGATGGCTGATGTCACTGATGCTTCTTTTCGTCGTATTATTTGTAAGTATGGTAAACCCGATATATTTTGGACAGAGTTTGTCTCTGCCGACGGCCTTGCAAGTCCAGGGCGCGAAGCTCTCAAGATTGATTTGATCTACACAGAAGGCGAGCGACCGATTGTCGCCCAGCTTTTCTCTGCCCATCCCGAGAAGATGCGCGAAGCGTCAAAGCTTTGCGCAGAATTAGGTTTCGATGGTATTGATATCAACATGGGTTGCCCTGACCGCTCTATAGAGAAGCAAGGGGCAGGTGCAGCCATGATGAAGAACCAGAAATCCGCTGGAGATATAATCCAAGCAGTCAAAGATGGTATTACTGATGCAGGGAAAAATATTCCT
Organism: uncultured Candidatus Saccharibacteria bacterium; assembly: GCA_964357795.1. Taxonomy (GTDB): domain Bacteria; phylum Patescibacteriota; class Minisyncoccia; order Phycocordibacterales; family UBA9973; genus UBA8515. The sequence continues at coordinate 3,828 of CAYHMN010000042.1, read as the reverse complement.
GTATCTGTAAAGACTCGTGTCGGCTACAATAAAGTCCAAATCGATGAATGGATTCCATTCCTACTCTCCCAAGGTTTAGACGCGCTCACTATCCATGCAAGAACTAGAAAAGAAATGTCCAACGTTCCAGCCCGATGGGAACATGTGAGGGAAGTGGTAGAGATAAGAGATAAAATGGGAGTCAAAACTAAAATTCTCGGCAATGGTGATGTGCGCAACATAGCCGAAGCTAGAGTAAGAGTAGAGGAGACAGGATGCGACGGAGTCATGCTCGGTCGTGCTATCTTTGGTAACCCATGGCTCTTTGCCGAGCGCGAACCTTCTATAGAAGAGAAGTTGAGGGTTATGTGTGAACATACCAAACTCTATGAAGAATTATTGGGTAAATACAAGAATTTCGCCATTATGAAGAAGCACTACAAGGCTTATGTAAACGGCTTTGATGGTGCCAAGGAACTTCGCGTGAAGCTTATGGAATGTAGTAATTCCAGTGAGATTGAATCCATAGTTAAAGAATTTTTAGATTAGATTATTTTTGCTATACTACACCTATGCCAAAGATACAAGAAAAGAACATTGCCTTATATAGGAAGTACCGTCCCGAGAATTTTACTGATGTGATAGGTCAAGACCATATAGTAAAAGCTATTTCTGGTGCTCTGGCATCTGGTAAAGTTGCCCATGCATATCTTCTTTGCGGGCCTCGTGGTACAGGCAAGACGACAATAGCCCGTATTATTGCCCGCGAGCTTGGCACATCAGCGAATGATATTTACGAAATGGACGCGGCTTCCAACAGAAAGATTGAGGATGCCCGCGATATAAATGAAAATGTGCGTACGATGCCATTTGATTCAAAATACAAAGTGTATATTTTAGATGAGGTTCATATGCTCACAAAAGAAGCATGGAATGCATTACTCAAAACGATAGAAGAGCCACCAGCTCACGTCATATTTATCTTAGCCACCACTGAGCTTGAAAAAGTTCCAGACACTATAGTCTCTCGTTGTCAGACATTTACATTCAAGAAGCCTACCGATGCGATACTAACGCAAGTTGTGAAAAATGTTGCAGAAAAAGAAGGTTATACACTACAAGAAGGGGGAGCAGAGCTTATCGCACTACTTGCCGATGGTGCTTTCCGTGATGCACTAGGAACACTACAGAAAATAATTTCATTTAGTAAAGACAAAAAGATTAGCAAGGAAGAAATAGAGAGTGTGACTGGGGCTCCTAGCACAACTCTCGTAGATGAATTTTTAAATGCACTTGCTGATAGTGACATAGAGAGAGGTTATGCATGTATAATGCACGCAAGCGAGCAGAATATAGATATGGCAGTATATCTGAAGATGGTTCTTGCAAAGCTTCGTTTCGCTCTCATGCTACGCTATGCACCGAAGACGAAAGATTCTATAGCAAAAACTGTATCAGCAAGTGATATGGAGTTCATAGAGGATTTAGTTTCTCGCAAACCTGAGCATATATCTTCAAGTACTCTTTCCATCCTGCTTGAGTCATATCAATCTCTTAGGACTTCTGTTATCAGCGAACTTCCACTTGAGCTCGCACTTATAAAAATACTTAGTATATAGTTTTAGTTTAATGCCACTTCTTTTCTGTATATAGAAACCAAGCTATATAGTAGGGATAATGCTAGTGGTCCGATAAGTATCCCTACAGGACCCATTAGTGAGACACCTCCAAGTATTGAGAATAATATAACCAGAGAAGGTATCTCTGTATTTTTTGATATGACGTACGGTGTGAGTAGGTTGTCTATAAGACCTACGAGGACGATAGACCAGATAAGTAACCCTAGAGCTTCTAAATGCATTCCAGTGAAAAATAGGAATAATATAGCAGGAACAGACACGACAGAAGTACCTAATGTTGGTATGAATGATCCTATCCCAGCCACGACTCCCCAGATAGCTGCATTTGGCACACCGAATATAGCAAGCCCTATGCTTACGAGGATTCCTTGAACGATAGCTATGAAGAATGAACCCTTCAGTATACGATTGATAGCGTTGTTTAATTTTTCCAAGATTTCTTTTGTATTTTCTTCTGAAAGGGGACACAGAAGGATAAAATTCTTTCTCCAGTGTTCACCATCTTTCAGGAGATAGAATAAAGTTAGAATCATCAAAGTGAATAGAATTATGGTTTTGAATGTTGAAGCGAAGAAGCTTGCAACATTGCTTGTCAGGTATGATGCTATCTCTGTTACTTTTGCATGAGTATCAAACTTAAATCCAGTCGGCATTACTTTATTTATTGAAGTATCAATCTTCTTGATAACCGTATTTGTATTTTGAGTCTTTGAGATAGAGCTATACGCTTCTTGTGTTTGGTGGAATACAGCTTTACCTATAAGGAAAAGTGGTCCACAGAGGGCAATTATGAATATTATCACCGTCACAAGCGACGCAATCCAAGCGATACCTTTTGTCATATGATTCCTTATCCACAAGTATAGAGGGTGGAGGACAACAGCAAAAGCAGCCGATAAGATTACGACAGTTAAAAATGGGTAAAATATCGCAAGTGCGAGCACTATAGCCAAAGCCATCAATATAAATAAAAAGTATTTCTCAACAGAAGCTGTTTTCATATAAAGGTATTATATCATATCCAATATAGGTAAGTCTTACTATTGACTCGTATTTGCTTTGGGAGTATCGTATATTGAAACTTATTCCAAACAACCAAAACTAACGCGTATGAAAAACTCCGATTTATTCTTTGGTATTCTACTTTATTTACTCATTGTATTTATAATGAGTTGTATGAAGAGAATTATCTTCTTCTTTCAAAAATTAACTAATTTCTAACCCTCAAAATTTGAACGTATGCAAACCAACCAACTAACCGACGACCAAACCCTAATTGAATTATCTAGATTAGGAGATGACAATGCCTTGAATATTCTTTTTAGTAAATACTACAAAAAGTTAATAGAAGAGACATTGTTTATGATAAGAGATAGAGAAGTATCGGAAGATATTGTCCAGGATACTTTCATAAAGGCCACAAGCTCGATAAGAGAAGGAGATTTAAAAGAAGGAAATTTCTTTGGCTGGCTTTTTACAGTAAACCAAAATAAGTGCATGGATTATTTCAGAAGAATAAAGAAAAGGAACTCCACCTCTTTATTTGGTGACGAATATTCGATTAGTTCAACCAGCTTTACATCAAATAATGATTTCTTTAAAATAGAATCCAAAGAATATATAATGGAAGCGCTAAATATACTTCCACCTATATATAAAGAAATAATTGAGCTTAGGTTTATTGTAGGCTTTACGGATAAAGAAATATGTGAAATGTTTGGGAAACCAATTCGATGTTCTACCTACAGAAGTAGGGTATTCCTTGCTCTTAATATGCTAAGGGAAATTGTAAAAAATAAGCAGTTTTAAAAAATTCAGATTATTGCAAAAAATCCACGACTTGTCGTGGATTTTTTATATATGAGGCTTTCTATCTGCTCCCACCTCTGGAGGGAAATTAGAAGATATTATTTTCTAAAGGATAACCCTCCGTTCTTACTTTGTATCATAAGGAAAGCCAATACAAGCGCATATACTATATGGTCATCTACAATAGGGTTATTTGCAGGAGGAAGAACTGCTAGCCACATAAGTAGCATCATTATTATTCCAGCGATGCCTCCCAACTTTACAAATTTATTAAATAGTAATGTTAGCCCTATGAATAGGAGCCCGAGCATGAACAACCAATCTACCATATGTAGACCAGCCAAACTTTTAAAGAAATCTGCAAAAGGACCCTTTGTAGAAATTGCTAGAAATCCATAAT
>CAYHMN010000041.1:0-7177 GCA_964357795.1 uncultured Candidatus Saccharibacteria bacterium | reverse complement strand
CCATAACTCTCAAGAACGCTTTCCCAAACAAAGGTCCGTACCATACGAACCCTATGACCATAGCTGCAATACCACAAACCAGAATCGCTAAATAGTTTAACTCCATAAATTTGAAGAGCGGAACAAATTATTTTATGAAAAAATGTCTGGCCAATTTCCGAGCCTGCCTGCCGGTAGGCAGGGACTTTTTTCAGAATATAATTTGTGAAGCTCCTGTAATCTTATAATATTAATATTATACTACAAACAATAAAATCCCCTAAAGGGGATTTTATTGTTTGTAACTATGCTGCAGCTTCTTCGCTAGGAGCCTCTTCTGTAGCAGGGGCATCTGTCGCACCTTCATGCATTGAGCAACCTCCAGCACAAGCTTCACAATTATCACAAGTTTTTGTTTCTTCTTCCATAAAATTTAAGTTCATTAGCTGATAAATCCAACCCGCTACAGTATAGCACAATGTGCTATTTCACAATCATTTTTGAAGGTAGGCTAGCCAGTAATCGCGCTTGTAGACACGGTCGTTAAAGGTAGTGTAGCTTGTCTTTTTTCCTAAGTTTAAAATCTTAAAATATTTTCCATACATTTTTATAAAATCCTCTTTACTAAATACTCTCTCAGCGAGCCCTATTTCTTTTATTATATATGTATCATATTCTTTCCCTGGACTATCTTTTAATAAATTCTTTACATTCTTGTTGCCATCTTTACATAATGCACGGACAAACATATACCCATCTTTTTTAAGGACACGATTACATTCATTTAGATATATTTCTCTCCCCATATCACTCAGAGAATTTGATGAAGTCACATCAAGAATAATATCTACAGATTCATCTTTTATTTCTATAGGCTGTCCTATATCGCCTAGTCGGTAATCAACTTCAAGGCTAGATTCTTTTGCTCTGGATTTTGCGATTTCAAGTGCAGTTTTAGATATTTCAATTCCAATAATACTATTCCCTTTTTCTGCCAAATAGTTCGCATTGCGCCCTGTACCACATCCTAGATCAAGAATAGTTCTACCTTCCACTATATATTTTTGGTTTTTCTTTAGAAATTTTAAGAACCTCAATGTATCAGCTTGCGGGCCATCATTCTTCGTGACAAGCAGAGGATTCCTATATTCCCTTTCCCACACATTACCTTGATGCATATTATGCTTTTGTTATATCCCGAGGGTAGAATATATTCAAAGTCCAATCTACAACAATTTTTATTCTCTTTGATCTTGAAAGGAATTTGAATAGGTAAACAGTTCGCCAGATAAACCATGCGAGTGGTCCAGAAAAACGAATTCCACGAATATCAGCTGAGGCTTGCCACTGTCCTAGAGATACGAGCCCGCCTTCAGATTCATATTTGAAATGAAGTAAACTCTTCCCTTTTAATAAGCATCTAATGTTATAACCTGTATGTAATCCTTGTTTGACTGCGACTTGGGCAAGCATTGGCAAAGGTTTACCCTCGGCGCCTGCGAGGCTTGCAATATCTCCAACGACAAATACATCTGGGCAACCTTCTATTTGTAAATCGGAGTTCACTAGAATACGCCCCCAATTATCAAGCGGTACAGAGTGGGTGAACATTGGTGCATTCGGTTTGACTCCTGCAGTCCAGACTACACGAGAAACTTCCAGTACAGAATCATCCAAGAGTACAACAGAATCAGCACGGACTTCTTTGACTCCAGTATTAAGCATTACTTTGACTCCACTTTTCTTTATTATCCTAAGAGCATCTTTACGTAGCGATTTATGAAAAGGCATCAAAACTTCCGCATCTCTATTGATAAGGTAAAGTGATATGTCTTCGCACTTTATAAGTCCATGATAATATTTTAGAAATGTATCATTGATAAGCTCAGCAATTTCAGTAACAAGCTCTACTCCTGTAGGCCCTCCTCCTATGACAGCATAAGAAAGTTCCTTGCGACGTGCATCTTCGTCTTTAATTTCTGAAGCTTTTTCAAATGATTCTATGAGCATTCTACGAATCTTGATAGCATCATGTAAATCTTTAAGAACCATACTATGTTCTTCTGCTCCCGGAGCATTAAAGAAGTTTGTTGTAGCTCCTAGAGCGACAACGAGTACATCGTATGGTAATTCATCTATACTTGTTTTGACTATGTGGCGCTCGCAATCTATAGATAGAACCTCCGCAACATGCAGTTTATCATTAGTCTTATAAATAATCTGACGGATTGATTCTACGACTTGGTGATGTTCTATTCCTCCTGTAGCCACTTCATGAAGAAGTGGGGTAAAGAGGAAGTAGTTTGTTCGATTTACAATAGTAATATCTATCTCATCATGTTTGAAATATTTATACAGACCCTTATATGTATAGAGCCCTCCAAACCCACCACCGAGTATTACAATTTTCTTCTTTTCTTTTGACATATTATTTTGCAAGTTTTGATGCTATACCAGTATAAGAAAGTGGTGTGAACTTTTTTAATTCTTTCTTTAGCTTGTCTCCAATTTTTAGATTATTAATAAATATTTTGAAATCTTCCATTGTCACCTGTTTACCACGAGTAAGTTCCTTTAGAGCTTCATAAGGAATCGGATACCCTTCTCTGCGCAATACTGTCTGAATAGCTTCTGCGATAACTTCTGGATGCGCAAGCAAATCTTCTTTTATTTTAGCATAATTAACTCCTATCTTACTTAGCCCTTTTTGCAATGATATATATGCTAGATATGAGTGCCCGAATGCAGTGCCAAAAGCTCTCTCTACTGTGGAATCTGACAAGTCACGCTGAAGTCTTGATATTGGTAGCTTGGTAGAGAAGAATGTAAAAAGTGCATTGGCAAGGCCCAAATTACCTTCACTATTCTCAAAATCTATCGGATTCACTTTATGAGGCATAGTAGATGAGCCGACTTCACCTTTTTTAGGTTTTTGAGATATATATCCATCACTAATGTATCTCCACATATCCTGATTAAAATCGAGTAGGATAACATTAATACGGCGCATCATATCGGAAAGTTCAGCATAAGTATCATGAGGCTCTATCTGGGTAGTTATTAGATTCGAACATAAAGAGACACCTCCAATTTTACTCAGATGAGCAATGTACTTCTTTGTAAATACTGGCCAATTTGCTTTCGGGTATGCCGCCACAAAAGCATTATAATTGCCCGTTGCTCCATTTAATTTAGCCATAACTTTAAAATTATTTAAAAAATATATCTGGCGTCTTAGACGATCAGAAAATACTGCAAATTCTTTTCCGAGCGTTGTCGGACTTGCACTCTGACCGTGGGTACGAGAGAGCATGGAGGTACTAGAATATTCTTTGGCATGGGATTTTAAAACTTTTTGTATATCGGATAGTGTAGGAAGAATTACATCTTGAGTACTAGACGCAAGCATAAGTGCATAAGCACAATTATTTGTATCTTCCGATGTCAGTCCGAAGTGCACCCATTCAAGAGCATCCTTGAGGCTTGTAGTCTTTAAATTCTCCTTGATAAAGTATTCTACTGCTTTAACATCATGATTCGTGGTTTTTTCAAAACTTTTTATTTTCTTATATGATGCATCGTTAAATTTTTCATACAGCATACGAAGCTTCTTAATTTCATTAGGAGTAAGTTTGCGAAGCCCTGTAATTCTTGATTGTGACAAGCAAATTAAAAACTCACACTCCACCATTACTCTATACTTCATCAGAGCTTGCTCAGAAAAATACGGCGCCAGTGCCCGTGTCTTTTCATAATATCTTCCGTCTAGTGGATTTATTGAATCATTCATACTTTAAGATTTTTCTTTATTCGTTCAAGTGGAGACAGAGAAAAGTCGTGATTAAATGGCTTGCCAGTTATTGTCTCATATATTTCTATATACCTGCGGGAAAGTTCAGCGACTAATTCAGGAGGGGCGGGGGGCAAAACTGGATCATTATATGGGTCACAATTGTCTTTAAACCAAAGCCTTAGAAACTCTTTATCAAAATACTCCGGCTCCTCCCCTGCATTAAATCTATCATTATATGTGTCTTTCTTCCAGTATCGTGAAGAATCTGGTGTATGTATCTCGTCTATAAGGGTTAGTTTTCCCTCACTATCTGTCCCAAACTCATACTTCGTATCTACAAGTATTAGCCCGTTCTTCCGTGCTATTTCCTGTCCTCGAGCAAAAAGCGCTTTTGAAACACGTTCTACCTCCTCAGTCATCTCCTGTGTTAGTAATCCTTCGGACACAATCTCACTTGGAGTTATAGGTCTATCATGCTCATCAGACTTTGTCGTCGGAGTGAAAAGTGATTCTGGCAGTTTTTGATTCTTCTTCATACCATCAGGTAAAACAAAGTTACCGAAATCTCGCTTGCCATCTTTATAGTGCGTCCAAAGCGATGTCCCCGTCACTCCTGTAATATATCCGCGCATAACACATTCTATAGGAAGCGGAGTACACTTCCTGGCAATGAGAACATTGGGGTCGGGAATGCTTATGACATGGTTCTGGATTATATCTTTTGTATTTTCAAACCAGAACGCGCTTATCTGATTGAGTACTTCACCCTTGAATGGAATATGTGCAATAATCCTATCAAATGATGAATGTCTGTCCGTCGCCACAAGGGTAATGTTGTCACTTATATAAATATCGCGGACTTTACCTACCTTCTTCTCCCCTAACCCTTCAAGATTAGTTTCCCTAATGACATCATCAATATGTTCTTTTATTTTTTCAATATCCATTATTTAAATACTACTTTTTTACTTCCATTAATAATCTTTCCAATTTCAAATATTTTATAATCTGGGAAATCTTTCAGAGTATTCTCAATTTTCTCTTTTTCAGACTGTGGAACGATAAGTACAAGCCCAATACCCATATTGAATACTCGGTACATTTCTTCTTCGGGTACGTTACCTATCTTTTGTAAATATGAAAATACTGGAAGTATCGGCCAAGTATCTTTTTTTATTTCTGCATCAAGGTTCTCTCCTAATACTCTTGGAATATTCTCTATGAATCCCCCACCAGTAATATGCGCAATACCTCGGATATTTATACTCTTATCAAGCATAGCGAGCACAGGCCCTGAATAATTCACATGCACTTTCAAAAGAGCTTCGCCTACACTCATTCCTAAATCTCCTACTACTTCATCTACCTTGTGTCCCGCTATTGTAAATAATAATTTACGAGCAAGTGAGAAGCCATTGGTATGTAAACCACTTGAGGGAAACCCTAAAATTATATCCCCTTCTTCAATGTTTGCTCCGGTGATTATTTTATCTTTCTCTACTACTCCAGTAATACATCCAGCTATATCATGCTCACCGCTTGCATATACTCCAGGCATCTCCGCAGTCTCCCCACCGATGAGTGATACTCCATTCTCTCGACATGCTTTCGCCATACCTCCTACCATCGCCTCCATCACGACTGGATCAAGCTTGTCATTGGCTACATAGTCGAGGAATGTCAGAGATTTCGCACCCATCGCAAGCAAATCATCACAGCAATGGTTCACAATATCTTCACCGACTGTATCATATTTATTCATCATGCGAGCTACAGAGAGTTTAGTCCCCACCCCATCTATACTCTGCACAAGTACAGGATTTTTGTAAGATTTCAAAACTTCACCGATATCATAAAGCCCACCAAAACTACCGATGCCAGTGAGCACTGCCTTCGTATGAGTAGAAGTCACATCTTTTTTAATACGAGAAACTGTCTCATTTCCCGCATCTATATTTACTCCTGATTGTGTATATAAGTCTGACATGTTGTTTGATATAGTGGAGCAAATTATTTTATGAAAAAATGTCTGGCCGAGTGTACTTGCGAGGAGGTCCGAGGACTTTTTTCAGAATATAATTTGCGGAACGTTAACTTGCTAAATATTTCTTGTATCCGACTTTTTGTAATTTTTTCGCTTTGCCTTTCACTTCTACATTCATTTTCTTTTTGTAATCTATCATTTTCTTCTGAAGTTTCTTGTCATTAATTCCGAGTATTTGTATTGCAAGTAGTCCTGCATTTTTGGCACCATTCACAGCCACCGTCGCCACTGGTACTCCAGGTGGCATCTGTGCAATTGATAGAAGTGAGTCTAAGCCATCCATAGTTTTTGTTTTTATCGGAACCCCGATTACTGGAAGCGCAGTCATAGATGCAGTCATGCCTGGTAGATGTGCAGCTCCACCAGCTCCAGCAATAATAACTTTTATTCCTCGAGTAAGTGCCTTTTTAGAATATTCAAATAACACATCAGGAGTACGATGCGCAGATACAACTGTAATTTCATAAGCCACTCCGAAATCCTCAAGAACTTTCGCAGTATCTTGCATCACTGGCAAATCTGAATCCGAACCCATTATTATTCCTACTGTTGGAGATTTCTTCATATATAGTCCATCTTAGCAATTTTAAAAATATCTTCAAAATTCTTTAGAATTTTCTTTTCTCCTTTAGAAAAGGTAACTATAAAGTGGAAGAACACGTTGGGAAGATGTGGTTTATTATCGTCAGCTAATCTTGCCTCTACTGTGAATGCACATGTTTCTGGAATTTCAAAACTCTCTGCGATATTGATATATATTCTTTTTGTTGTTATCTCCTTTTTAACTTCATTAAAAGATTCTGAAGGGGAAAAATCACCTGTGTATGAACCTGGGACAGTATGCCCTAGGTTAATACCTTTTAATGGATCAGAGGTTGTTGTCATCCAGCCAATGATTTTAACTTCATTTGTAAATTGCTTCATAGCGAATTCATACAGTTCAGAGAATTTCATTCCAACTTGTGCATGCTCTGCAACTGCAAGCGTAGTATTAAAACATTTTTTTATATGTTGCTTAATTTCTTCACTCTCTCCGTTATATATTGTAAAACCAATATCTCCTATCATCCCAGTTTTCTTATCTACTGGTGATAGGTAAACGATACCCACAGTTTCTTTTTCAAACTTTGATGACTCATTTGGCCAAGATTCAGAATTTCTAAGTGAATCAAATTGTAAGCGTTTAAATGGTTCTTTATCAAATAGGATACCTACTCCACCAGCTGGCGGGTCATACCATCCTTTTGGGAATAAATTATCGTATTTTGATGTTTGAGAAAATATTTTATCTCTTAAATCAACTTCTGAAATACCATCCATATCTATCAAAGATTGGACAGCTATTTGTGAAGCAATTTCTC
>CAYHMN010000040.1:0-7609 GCA_964357795.1 uncultured Candidatus Saccharibacteria bacterium | reverse complement strand
AATCACTGACCAATACTCTCGCAGGTACAGGTACATTTACTATCAACTCTGGAGTTACAACAGGAGCAACAACTTCTTCTGCTCTTGCTCTTAATGTAAACTCCCTAACTACAGGTACTGGTCTATATGCCGCATCGTCAACTCTTACTACAGGGAAGCTTGTTGATCTGCAAGTTTCAGGTACAGCTGCCGATGCTTCACAAACTGCATTGAATATTTTAACAACAGGGGCAAACACTAACGCTGGTGTTACTACTTATGGTGCACAAATTTCAAATACTCACTCTACTAATACATCTACCAATGTAGGACTTTTAGTTTCAGCAACAAGTGGGGCTACTGCAAACTATGCTCTTCTTACAAACGGAGGTAACGTCGGTATTGGGGACACTTCTCCCGCAGCTCTCTTTACCGTTGGTTCCGGAGATCTTTTCCAAATTGATTCTTCAGCAAATACATCACTATTTTCTGGAGCAGATATGCGTTTTGTTGAAACAGCAGGAACTACAGACTATGTCGGCTTTGAAGCTCCAGCTACTGTTGCAGCATCTTTAGTATGGAAACTTCCTAATGCTGATTCTTCTGGAATACAATGTTTGAAATCAGATGGCTCACTAAATCTTTCTTTTGGTGCTTGTGGAGGAGGAGGTATTACCTTTGGTACTGACAATCAAGTACCATTTACTAATGCAGGAGGAACAGACTTTGATTACTCTTCAAACTTTACTTTCGACGGCAACACTCTAGCAATAGCTAGTTCAAACACAACTGGAGCTAACTCTTCTATTACTAACACAGGAGTCTATACAGGTACAGGAATATTTAATTTAACAGCTAACTCTGCAACTACAGGAACACTTGCAAGTATTACAGGAAATGGACTTACTTCAGGTACTGCTTTGTCTCTCACTTCTTCTGCCGTAGCTAACTTCACTGGTACTCTTGGCAACATTTCTCTCTCTGATGGCACAGGAGCTTCATCTAACACAGGCTCACTCCTAACCCTATTAAATGCAGGTACTGCAAATGCAAACACATCAATGATTATCAATCATTATGCGACTGGCACTGGCAACTTGGCTTTCCGAGTCAATGATGTCTCTGGTGATACCACTCCGTTTGTGATTGATGGAACAGGGAATGTGGGTGTTGGAACATCAGCTCCAGGTAGTTCTCTTGTTGTTGCTGATAACACAAATGCATTGAACACGACTTTTGTTATAGGTAAAACGAATGCATATCAAGATGTACGAATGCAATGGCAGACTACAGCTGATACTGGTACAGGTTTCTCTGGAGTGGCAAGAGGTATGACTTTGTATGCATCTGGACATGGTGCATCTGGTTATTCAGGCTGGGCAGATTATGAAGGTCGTCCTCTTGTTTTCTACACAGGTTGTGACGATCTTGCATGTAATGCTGTGACTGAAAGAATGAGGATACTCAATGATGGTAATGTTGGTATCGGAGGAGATACAACACCCAATGCTTTATTCTCTGTCGGTTCCACTTCTCAGTTCCAAGTGAATTCTTCTGGAGCAATCGCTGCTTCAACTGGGGTCATAAGTACAAACACTGTCACAGATAGTGGACAAATTGCTGATTTAAATCTTACCCTTGGTAATGACGCAAATGCAGATACTGTGTCTGCTCTTAATATTGATGTTACATCTGTCGCAACTGGAGCTGATGGGGATGTTTTAAATGGTATTAATGTTGCTAATCTTGCAAGTGCTGATGCTGATGTTGCAGAGTCTGCAATTTTTGTCGGTACTGGCTGGGATACAATTCTAGACACTGGAGCTCTTGATATCTCTCAAGCTGGAGCGATCACTGGGGTTACTGGATATACACAAACATCAGGTGCATCAACTATTACCCTTAGTGGTTCGTCAGCCTTCACATTAAATTTAGCAAATCCAGGTAACGGAGCAGGAAGTATTTCTATAGGTAGATCAGGTAGCTTCGGAGGGGGATCTGGACATGTATACAGTGAACAAAAATTTTCTCCAACCTTTACTTTTATTGAACCTACTTCTGGGACAACAACTTGGAATGGTATAAACATGGATTTCTCCGGTATTGCAGTCACAAATGACGCAGGTGGAAATTCTGTCATCAACGCTCTTCGATTGGCTGGCGTTTCCGATGCTGACGCGGGGACAGTTAGAGGACTTTTGGTGGACAATTTGACTTCAACTGCTGCAACTGAAACAGCAATTGAAGTTGGTACTGGCTGGGATACAATTCTAGACACTGGAGCATTGGATATTTCTCAAGCAGGTGCAATCACTGGAGCAACTGGATTCAACGGTCTTGTTGTTACAGCTAACACTGGAGTAGTTACTACTGGTACATGGCAGGGTGGAGTTATAGACTCAACATATGGTGGTACTGGTATAAACAATGCAGGTAGAACTCTGACAATAAATACAAACTCAGGAACACTTGCTTTTGGTGCCGCTTCAAAAACTCTCACTATAAATAACTCAATCGCACTTACTGGTACTGACGGTACTACAATGACTTTCCCAACTTCAAGCAAAACTTTAGCTGCAAATGATGGATCAAACTGGACTTTCGCTTCACAGGCGATTGGAGATATTGTATATGCTAATTCAACTACTTCTTTTGCAAGGTTGGCTGATGTCGCATTAGGTAGTTGTCTAATTTCTGGTGGTGTAGGCGCAGCTCCATCATGGGGTTCTTGTGGAGCAGGAAGTTCTTCTCTATCTGGACTTACCGCAGCCACAGGAACAAATACTATAAACAATGTTACTCATGCTCAACAATGGAATTGGGAGACATTAACTACCCAAAGAGGATTGGCCCTTGGAGCAGGAGGTTCTGGTAATACAGGTATGACAACAGGCGGACTCTTTGCTATAGGTAGTACAGGATATAAATATACTCACACAGCTGCAGAAACTGGATCACTCTTTGACCTTACTGTATCAGATGCGTCTACAAATACATCTGGTAATTCTATAACCAATGGCTTTAATGTTAATTCAGTAATAAATACTAGTGGAGCAGGTACTAAAAACATTAATGCTTTAAATGTAGCTTCACCAACTCTAACTGCTTGTACTTCTGGTGTTTGTACATGGTATGGTCTAAACATTGCTGCTCCGACAACTAATTCAAACACTAGAAGTACTGCTATAAATCTTACTGCTAGTTCATTTAGTGATACATCAGGAGCCTCAACTGGGGTTGCAGGAATACTTGAGACTTTTACTTTCAATCCTTCAGGAGGAGGTACCCAAGCTGGTAATCGTATGGTTATCACTAATTCTCCTTCTTCAACAGCAAACACAACTATTGGACAAACAATCCGAATGGACGATACTAGTAATACAACCGCTTGTGGTGGTGGTGTCTGTGCAAACACTGTTCGAGGTATGGAAATAGTTGCAAGTGTTGGTGTAAATACATCCGGAACAAATACTGGACTTCGTGCCACTGGTAAAACGTTCGGCGTTCAAGGTATAACTATCGGAACAGCAGGAGGAGTCTCAGCACCTGCTGCCCTCTATGGTGAGACACAGGGAACAAGTCAAGGTGATGCTCTCAGGCTTTGGACAACCACACTTACTTCTGCTCCAGCAATACAGACTATCTTTCATGCATCTTCAACGTTTACAGGAGCAGGAATCTTGATGGATCTTGCTTCGGGTAGTGGAACATTTTCTGGAGACTTTCTTACTTTCAAAAACAATACCGCAACAGTCTTTAGGGTTAATGATGATGGAACAACATGGACAGGGCTTGGTGGTACTGCAAGTACCAATGCTGTTTGTTCAAGTTTAGCAAATGCCACTGGTCCAACTGCTTCTGTAGCTTACGAACTGCGTGATTGTAATGCTGCTCCAGCTGCGGACTATGCCGAAATGTATCCAGTTGTAGCTGGCACAGAGTTTGGAGATATTGTGGCCGTTGGTACTGAAATGGTAACTACCTATGATAGTACTGATGGTAATATAGACTGGACTAAAGTAAAAGGTCAGATTACTAGACTCGTAAAATCAAACCAAAAATATCAGAATAATGTTATCGGGATAGTTTCTGATAACTATGGAGATTTTACTTCAGCAGGACATAATATAAAAGACGCCGACAACCCAATGCCGATAGCACTCAACGGTCGTGTGCCAGTGAAAGTTGCAAGCAACTCAGATAATATTATGCCCGGAGATTACCTAACTACTTCAAATGAACTTGGAAAAGCGACAAAAGCAAATAAGGGAGGCCCAGTGATAGGTAAAGCCCTTGAAGTATGGACTTCTGATTCAAATGCTCCTACTGTGATGATATATGTAGAGCAAGGATTCTATAATGGGGAAGGTGTGAGTGCATTTGCAGGGATTGACCCAGTGGCCAATGACTTTGCAAAACAAGTATTAAAGAAGTTTATGGCAAGTCAAGATAATGTCATAGAATCAGAACTAGTTCTAGACAGACTTGCTGTCGGCCTTGAAATAATTACACCTTCGCTTGTAGCTGATAGTGTTTCAACAAATATCGTATCCTCTAGCACAGGGGACGATATAGGACTCGTACTATCTTCTAATGGTAAGTTTGTAATAGGTGGAAATACGACAACAAATTCAGATGGAACTTCATCTGTAGCAAACCCAGTCATTACATTTGATGCATTAGGCAATGCTACATTTGCCGGTAAAGTTACTGCAAGTGAAATAGATGCAAGTAACCTTTCTGGGATACAAGATATTACTAATCAGATAAATCAACTCTCAGAAGGACAACTAGCTTTCAGCTTGACCGCATCTGTCATAAATACTCTATCTGGAGCGCTATCTATTGCCCAAGCAGATATACTAAAATTACAACAGGATATACAATCCATACAGACAACAGTTGATGGACTTACTGTTAGTGGTGCTGATTTGGATGCGAGATTAAAATTAGTAGAAGCATTCATTGTAAGAGATGAGTCAGGTGCACCAACTGGGATAACTACTGTAGGATTAAGTGTCAGCGGTGACGGTACATTTACAGGTAAAACACAATTTGATGGACTTTCATTCTTCTCTAATACAACTTCATTTGCAGGTGGAGTGAACTTCAACGGCCAAGCAGAGTTTGCTCTTCCACCACTTTACAATAAAGACTCTGCCGGCTATGCACTTGTGAGAGAGGGGGATAGAAGAGCGAAAATTTTATTCGAGTCTCCTTATATTGCGACTCCAGTAGTCAATACTTCTATTACATTTGAAACTGAAGATAATATTGATGACACGCAAGCGAATGAGTTATTTGGCAATGATGTCCGCTTCATTATTACAAGCAAAGATCAGACAGGCTTTACAATTCTTTTAAACAAGAATGCTCCGCGCGATATACGCTTCTCATGGAATGCACTTGCTGTCAGAGACCCAAGTATATTTGAAAGTGTATTTGAAGGTTTAACTTTTGACCCAGCACCACCTGATAATGAGAATAATCCACCAACAGATGAAGGAGATGGAAGTACAGATGGTGATACAGGAGGGGGAAGTGGAGGCGACGAACAGCCACCAGCAGATGACGGAAGTGGAGATGTAGATGGAGATGGTGATACTAGTGGCGGAGGCGACGAACAGCCACCAGCCGACGATACACCACCAGCAGATGAAGGAACACCACCTGCTGATGACCCATCACCCACAGCTTAATTATGAAAAATGGCGACAATACAGTTGAAAAGTTATCTAGGAAAGTCAGAAAACAGAAATTTTTTATTTTTATTCTAATTACTTTCTTACCGGTTGTTATTTGGTTTATCTTGAAATATCATTTTTATTTAAACCCAGTTCTATCAAATAAATTCCCAATGCTGGACCCGCTTCGTGAGTTTGTTCCACCAGAGAGCTATATTACGAATATACAAACTCTTAGAGATTATCTTCATAAAATAGAAGCACAATATCCAGATTCTGTGTCTATATATTATGAGAATATAAACTCTGGTTCTAATATATCAGTAAATAAGCACCTTAATCTATTTCCAGCTTCACTTTCAAAACTTGTCCAAGCTATACTTATAACCAAGAAAATTGAAAATGGTGTATGGACTTGGGACAAAGAATTAAAAGCTGAAGTTTCCGACCTGTCATCTGATTCAGGTGATTTATATAAAATCATAGGCAACAAACCAATTACTGTTGAGAAATTACTAGAGGAGTTATTGGTAAATTCCGATAATACTGCTCAGAATATTTTTAAACACCATCTTAACGTTGATGATTATATACAATTTCAATATGAAACAGGGCTTCAAGATCTATATAATGAGAAAGGACTTATTTCTGCAAAAGAATATACTCGTATTCTTCGTGTGCTTTATACCTCAAGTTATCTAGAACCAGAGAATTCTGAAAAGATTTTAGAGTTACTTTCTCAATCAACGTTTAAAGATTTTCTTTCGCAAGGAATTCCAAGTGATATAAAATTCTCTCACAAGTATGGCGAAAATAAAGAATACAATATTTTTGCTGATTCTGGTATCGTGTACATACCGGGGAAACCTTATATGTTGACCATCATCATTAAAGGAAAAGATTCAACTCCAGATACTATAGCCTGGGTAACTAGCTTAATGAAAGAAATCTCAGAGTATGTGTATAATGAAAGTAAATAAATAAAATCACTCGATTTATTAATCGAGTGATTTTATTTTTATTTTGCGAGTGCGGAGTTTATTTATTTTTGGTAATTTTATTTCTAACAATCCGTGGCTAATTGTCGCTTCTGCTCCATCTATATCTACTTCTTCTGGGAGGGGAATATTTCTAGAAAAATCTCCCCAATATAATTCTTTTAAGGAATAATTTTCGTCTGGTATTTTTTCTGGCAACATACGTTTACCTCTGATAGTAACTTCATTATAATTTACAGAAATAGATAAGTTATCAATCAATACTCCAGCGACCATAGATTCAATTATAATTAAATCATCTGTTTGGTATGCATCTATAGTAAGTTCTGCTACATCTTCACTTTCATCTGTGGATATCTTTTTATCTAAGTTTAAATTTGACTCAATTTCTTCGAACCATAGCCTAAATGAAGTGACTTCTGAAGGGGAAACAATTTTAATGATATCTAATATAGTATCACCATCAGCAACATCTGTAAGATAGGATTTTCCATCAGAAGATATCATTTTTAGTTGGTTACATTTTGTAACCAACTCTTTTTCACCCTTCTTTAAACGGTTTTTTAAGACTTTCCAATAGTTACGTGAATCAGAGCTATCAGATACTATAGCGATAACATCTACTATAGAAAAGTATAATCTGCCAGATTTTTCATCAAATTGGCGACGAATAG
Source organism: uncultured Candidatus Saccharibacteria bacterium (assembly GCA_964357795.1). Classification (GTDB taxonomy): domain Bacteria; phylum Patescibacteriota; class Minisyncoccia; order Phycocordibacterales; family UBA9973; genus UBA8515. Next base: position 274 of record CAYHMN010000040.1, on the reverse strand, counting down.
AATTATATTGGTTTATATTTTGACCTTCATTACTCATAAGATATTCTATAAATTATTATATACCATTAGCTCCTTTATTTACAGTATATTTACTATACATATATAGTGCACTTAAGGTATAATTACGGAGTATCTCTATCAACACTTACTTTGATGAATTGCCTATCACAATTTTATCAATAAATTTACTGTGTGCTAGGAAAGACCTAGCACAAGTAACAGCATCAAGTAACTGTAACTAATTGTTCAAGTCATAATGAAAATAAACTTTCAA
>CAYHMN010000039.1:0-7619 GCA_964357795.1 uncultured Candidatus Saccharibacteria bacterium | reverse complement strand
ATATGGAGCGCCACAGCATCAGTAAACTCATAGGTTAACCACCAGGATATGTTGGTTATGAAGAGTCAGGCAATCTTACTGAAGCTGTCCGTCACCGCCCATACTCAGTCATACTCCTAGATGAGATAGAGAAAGCCCATCCAGAAGTTTTCAACGTACTTCTCCAAGTTCTAGATGATGGACGGCTCACTGATGCGAAGGGTCGCATTGTGAACTTCAAGAATACAATTATTATTCTTACTTCCAATATCGGCTCACACTTGATAGAGAAGATGGAGTCACTAGGATTTACAAATAATTCTAAAGTAGATGAATACGAAGCAACAAAAGATAAAGTCCTAGCAAGCCTAAAGGATCACTTCCGTCCAGAATTCTTAAACCGCCTAGACGATACTATCGTCTTTGATATTCTCTCCCCAGATGTTATCCGACATATCGTAGATTTGAAGATTCAAGTTATTCGTGAACGATTACTTGCCAAAGATATTGAGCTTGATATTTCAGCTGATGCTCTCGCATACCTAGCGAAAGAAGGCTACAATCCGCACTACGGCGCACGTCCACTAGGGCGATTGATTCAGAATAAGATTCTCAATCCTGTAGCTTCAGTCATAATTTCAAAGGGCGTGAAGAAAGGGGATATAGTCCAAGTTACAATGAAAGACAATGAAATTGTTGTGGAAATGAAAAAGAAAAAAATTAAATCCAACGTCAGAGTCTCCAAACCAAGTCCATATAATAAATAATAAAAAACCTCCTAAAAGGAGGTTTTTTATTATTGAGCTTATGTAATAAGGATATTTTACTTGACAAATTGGTATTATGTGTGATATAATTTACGCAAGTATATACATCTAGTATATAACTCCTGTATCGGCAGATTCCGAGACTCTTGTACATTTTAAAGGAAAAAACTGTATGAAACAGAACACCTTTCACCCGCTGACCGCTAGTCTTATTAGCGCCGTTATTTACACTCTACCTTCTAACATTTCAAGTGATCACATGCAGACCTGGATTGAAAATCCTATGACTCTGCGGAAAGCACTTAAAGAGACCTTAGATTCTGATTTTATAGTCATGGATCCCACAGATAAGGTAACAGGAGGAAAATTGCAAATGCGAATAATTAAAATTGGAGATTCTACATTTCACAAACAAACTGCCAAGTTTATTAGTGCTATTATCCAAAATATCCCTGAAATCAGAAATGATAAGATGGAATTATGGATTAATAACATGAATACACTACACCAGGAATTGCGTAAAATGTTTACCTCTAATTTTATTTTGATCCATCCTGACGATGTTAAAGCCAGGAAAGTAATAAATAAGTTCTAATTTTATTTTAATTTTGCCACTCTGATAAAAAGGAGTGGCAAATTTTTTTTTGTAATAGGTTGGACCGCGAGTACGCTTTTCGAACCTTACAGGTTCAGTATACCTTTTCCATTCGCGAGTACACTCATAAGGAAAAGGTCTTCGAATCCAACACGCTCCGACTGTAGAGTCGGAGCTCACGGCGACACAATAGAAAAATCCCATAGCAAGAAGCCAGGGATTTTTCTATTGTGCGCCGGGTTGGATTCGAACCAACGAAGGCCAAGGCCGTCAGATTTACAGTCTGATGTGTTAGACCACTCCACCACCGACGCATATGAGAGTGAGTATACACGGTTTTCTTTAATTTTTCAACAGAATAAAAATATGCTAAAATAGACCAATGTCACAGCTTTATAGTAATTCAATCTTCTGGATTGATGTAGAAAAAGTTAAGCCAAATCCATTCCAGCCTCGTCGCGAGTTTGATGAAGCCCGTCTTCGCGACCTTGCAGACTCTATCCGCCAGTATGGAGTCCTCCAGCCACTTACAGTGTCTCGAATGGAAGTAGTCAAAGAAGATGGCGGTATCGCCGTAGAATACGAGCTTATCGCAGGAGAGCGTCGTTTACGGGCTTCCAAGCTCGCTGGTCTTGAACAAGTGCCAGTTATCATTCGCGTAGGCGATGACAATATGGCGAAGCTTGAGCTTGCTATTATTGAGAACTTACAGAGAGAAGACTTAAATCCAGTAGAACGCGCTCGAGCTTTCTTTCGCCTGACTGAAGAGTTTAAATTTACTCATGGACAGGTGGGCACGAAAGTCGGCAAGAGTCGCGAGCATGTTTCTAATACTCTTCGCCTTCTTGCCCTTCCACAAGAAATTCTAGACGGATTATCTGCTGGTAAAATTACTGAAGGTCACACTCGCCCTATACTTATGCTTGCCGACAGACCAGAAGAGCAAATGGTCCTCTTCAAAGAGATAATGTTCAAGAAAATGACAGTTCGCGATGCAGAGAAGATTGCTCGCAGGATTGCCGTTGATCGTATTCGCAAGAAAGAATACTTGCCAGACCCGGAGCTTTCAGACCTTGAAGATAAATTACAGGAAACTTTAGGTACTCGTGTTCACATTGACCGCAGAGAGAATGGTGGGCAGATTATGATAGACTTCTTCTCCAACGAAGATCTCCATACGATTTTAGATTTATTAAAATCAAATCAAATAAAAAATCCTACAGAAATGCTCGACAAATTCGCAGCTACTCAGGAGGCAGTGACTCCTAGTGTTACTATTATTACAGATGAGCCTACCCTAGAAGACGATCTCAATCTCATGGATGATCGCTCAACTGAAGAAATCAAACAAGCCGATGAGGATGCTGACCTCTATAGCATCAAAAATTTCTCTATTTAGTTCTTCCCAAAAGACAAAAATCTAGATAACAAACTATGTTCTTTCAAATATGCATTGATATGCTTTTTTGCCATTGTTGTTTTAGTATGGTCGAGCCATTTACTTGAAGGGTTAGCATTTTTATTTACTACTATTTCCACGATATCATTATTCTGAAGTTTAGTATTAAGTGGAGCCATTTTATGATTTATATTTGCACTCTGGGCATGGTTACCGATATCAGAGTGGATGGCATATGCAAAGTCTATAGGGCTTGAATCATATGGCAAGTCTATAACGTCTCCCTTTGGAGTAAATATAAATATGCGGTCGTGGAATAAATCCATTTTCAAATGCTCTAAGAATTTTTCTGGCTTATCTATTATTTTGTGGATTTCTTTGAGCTTATCCATCCATTCAAATTTTTGACTCTGATTAGCTACCACTGATTTCTTAGTATCTTTATATACAAAGTGAGCAGCCACACCGTACGCAGCCTCGGCATGCATTTCTGGAGTTCGGATTTGTATCTCTAATATTCCACCATTACCGGTAAATATAGTTGTGTGCAGGGACCGATACCCATTCTTCTTTGGAGTTGCTATATAGTCCTTGATACGTCCAGGAAGAGGTTGGAATAGGCTGTGTACTATGCCAAGGACACGGTAGCAATTCTCCACATCACTCACTATTACTCGTAGTGCCACTATGTCATAGACTTTTTCTATATCCATATCGTACTTCTTTATCTTTTTCCAAAGGCTGTATTTATGTTTTGCCCGAGTACTCATTTCTATCACTTGTACTCCTTGCTCTTTCAGTTCACTTGTGAGTTCTTTACTTACTATAGCAAGTTGTTCTTTGTTGCTTTTTGAATTTTCTAGAAGTAATTTTTCCACTTCAGCGTATTCTTTTGGATAGGCGAAAGGGAATGATGCGTCTTCGAGTTCACCTTTCAGTTTACCCATACCGATATAGTCAGCAAGCCGAGCGTGGATTTCTATAGTCTCAAGGGCGATACGTTTCTGTTTCTCTGGTTTGACGTATTGAAGTGTACGTACATTATGTAGTCTATCTGCAAGTTTGATGATAAGCACTCGCAAGTCTTTTGACATAGCCATAAAGAATTTACGCAGAGATTCCACATGGCGTTCTGTTCCCGTGTATTTCATCTTACCGAGCTTAGTAACTCCGTTTACAAGTTCTACAATTTCTTTACCAAATTCTTTTTCTAACCCTTCCTCATCTACAGGGGTGTCCTCAATCACATCATGGAGTAATCCTGCAACAATAGTTTTTGCATCCATACCAAGCTCTGCCAATATTTTTGCGGTTTCATATACGTGGTTAAAGTAAGGTTCACCACTGTTGCGAAGTTGTCCTTTATGAGCATCTTCCGCGAAAATATAAGCTTTTTCTATAAGCTTTTTATCTTCACTACGGAGTCCTTCAAGGAGGGAAGTTATGTCATTACTATGAGGCATATATTAGAGTATATCCTACAGATGTAATTTCTGGAAGTTCTCTTTATTTTTTCTTTTTTTGCACATTCTCACCAGTTTTGTGTGGGTTGTGCATCTTGCACATTTTATTCGAGCATCGCTCTGGGATAGTTTTCGTACCTTCCATCATGAGCGATTGGCAGAGAGGACAAATATTTCCTGTAGGTTTGGCTTTGATTGCATTCTTGCAAGTCGGGTAGTTTGAGCATGAGTAGAATATTCCAAATCGTCCACGACGTTCCATCATCATTCCTTTTTTACATACAGGGCACTCCACATCGGTCATCTTCTTTTTCTTTTCTTCTTCATCCTCTTTTATAAATTTACATTTAGGGTAGCGTGAACAAGAAACGAATGCTCCGTATTTACCTTGGCGTACTACAAGTTTTCCTCCACCTGACTTTCCTTTTTTATCACCACATAGTGGGCACATCTCACCAGTCTCTTTTGGTCCTTCAAGTTCATTGCCTTCCATAGTTCGTGCACCAGCACATTCAGGATATTTTGCGCATGAGTAGAATTTGCCATTACGAGCAAGTTTTATAATCATATCGCCTCCGCATTTAGGGCACTTCATATCCGCTGGTGCTTCACCCATATTTGTCGCTTTTGCGAGTTTATCTTTTTCTTTAATATCTTTCTGGAACGGTATATAGAAATCTTTTAGAGTTTTTACATATTCTCGGTCGCCATTGGCGATATCATCTAGCTCATCTTCCATTGTAGCTGTAAATGTATCACTGATATATTCGGCAAAGTTATTCTCAAGGAAGCTAGAGACTACATCCCCAGTATCAGTCGGGAATAGTGTTCGTCCTTCTTTCGTCACATACCCACGGTCTTCTATAGTGCGCATTATAGATGCATATGTACTCGGTCGTCCGATACCACGTGCTTCCAGTTCTTTCACGAGCCCTGCTTCCGAGTATCTATTTGGTGGCTCGGTAAACTTTTCTATATTTTTAAGTTCAAGAAGTTTTAATTCTTCGCCTACTTCTACGAGTGGAAGTTCCACATCTTCACCGCGAGCTTCAGTATCACAAGCAAGCCATCCTGGGGAAAGCACACGTGAGCCATTGGCAGTAAAGTCTGGGATACCTTCTTGTTTTATATTTGCGATAATTTTTGTCTTCATCAATTTTGCATCCACCATTTGAGAAGATACAGTCCTCTCCCAGATAAGTCTATAAAGTCTTTTCTGTTCATCATTGCTACCTTCATTCATAGATTCCACATGACTTGGGCGGATAGCTTCGTGAGCTTCTTGTGCATTTTTAGATTTAGTTTTATAAGCGCGAGGTTCTGCTTGGTCTTTACCATATTTCTTCTCTACGACGCTTTGTATTTGAGCCGATGCAGTAGTTGAAAGATTTGTACTATCAGTACGCATATATGTGATGAATCCTTGCTCATAGAGCTTCTGGGCAACCTGCATAGTCCGAGATGGTGAGAAGCCGAGCCGGGTACTTGCTGTCTGCTGAAGTGTTGAAGTTGTGAATGGTGCTTTTGGGCTACGCTTTTGCTCAGAAGCTTTAAGGTCAGTCACGTACCATTTTTCTTTCTGTCCAAGCTCTATTATTTTCTCTACCACTTTCTGGTCGCGAGGTTCTTCTACACATGTAAGAGTTAGCTTTTCTTTTTTCTTTTGTGTTTCAAATAGTCCTTCTAATATCCAATACTGTTCTGGTACGAATGCTCGGATTTCACGCTCACGCTCCATAATTATTCGCAGTGCAGGAGATTGTACACGTCCTGCAGAGAGTCCGTAACGTACCTTCTTCCAGATTATTCCAGAGAGGTCATATCCCACCAGTCGGTCTAGCACTCGTCGCGCTTCCTGTGCTTTACGCAGATTTGTATCTATATCTCGTGGAGCAAGGAGAGCTTCTTCTACTGCCTCTTTTGTAATTTCGTGGAAAGTTACTCTTTTAATAGGAGCTTTTACTTTCTTATCACCGTTTAGGAGTTCTTCTATATGCCACGCTATCGCTTCTCCCTCTCGGTCCGGGTCAGTCGCAAGCATTATTTCAGTCGCTTTATGAGCAAGATTTTTTAGTTCGCTTACTACCTTCTCCTTTCCTTTAGATATCTCATAGTGAGGTACGAATCCCGCAGGGATATCAATAGCTGCTTTGTTTGATTTCGGCAAGTCGCGAATATGTCCGACAGATGCGCGCACAGTAAAAGCACCATCAAGATATTTCTCAATGGTCTTTGCTTTTGATGGCGATTCCACAATCAGTAATTTCATACTGTGCCTAGTATTACACGAAAGTCATTTTTTTTGCAAATTATACCTTTCTTATCTCACCAAGCTCTTCTTTAATTAATTCTTTTATTTCCATTATTGAAAGGAGAGCATTAGCCGAAGCGATGTTCATACCAGATTCTCTCACGAGCCCATCGCGTTCCATTGGCTCTCGTAGTAATTCTATAATTTTAAGCTCTTCTTTTGAACAATCTCTATATTTTTCTTCTTCAGTTTGGTGTTCTTTTTCTACTTCAAACCCAAGTGCTTCTAGTAAGTCATTGCTATTTGTTATCGGAACAGCACCTTGGCGGATTAATTTGTTTGTACCGGTTGATGTTGTAGAAAATACTGATCCAGGAACTACCAAGACATCGCGATTATAGTCTAGCGCCATTCTCGCGGTTATGAGAGTTCCTGATTTTTCTGCCGCTTCTATAACCAATGTTGCTTTTGACATCCCAGCCATCAATCTATTCCTCTGTGGAAATGTATAGAGCTCGGCTTTCATGCTAGGTGGAAATTCAGAAATTAAGCATCCGCCACTCTCTACTATTTCATCTGCAAGGGCAGTATTGTTTCGTGGATACAATGCATTATTATCAAGTCCTGATCCAGGGAATGACATAGTTACAAGACCTGCTTTGAGTGCTGCTCTGTGCGCTATGCTATCTATACCAAGTGCAAGCCCGGATACGATGACAATAGGGTAGCCTGCAAGTCCCGCGATTAATTTTTCACAAATATCACGCCCATATGAGGTGTATTTACGCGAACCAACTACAGCTAAGTAGGTATGATCTTTTGGTGGGAGTTTCCCACGTATATAAAGGGTCTTCGGCGGTTGCGGGATTTCTAAAAGTTGTTCGGGAAACTCCTCGGGTTTGAGTTTTACGATACTTTCCATACGATTTGTTTATTATACCAAAAGTTTTACCTGTCCCGTAGCAGATTTTGAGAAAATCTTGCTTCGGGATATACTGGATACATGTTAGATATTAAATTCATCCGCGAACATAAAGATATAATCAAAGCAGGTGCAGAAAAGAAGCATGTAAATGTAGATATTGACGCCCTTATTGATTTAGATGACAAACGCCGGATAATAATGAAAAAAAAGGACCCCAGCAGCAAGGCGGAGCCCCCCCCC
>CAYHMN010000038.1:0-7675 GCA_964357795.1 uncultured Candidatus Saccharibacteria bacterium | reverse complement strand
ATAAGCTCGGTTGGTGTAGCAACTTTTTCTTGTTTTGGGTGTATGAAACTCAATTCAATACTATTCATAACTTAAATATTCATTTTAGTAATTATTCAACCCCTATTTTTAGTTCATTATTTTCAATGGATATTTCTGACACTTTACCGTTTCTATTTTCACCTAGAATTTCCTTTATTTTCGTTGGTATCTCTAGAACAGCTTCATTTACCGGGCCTCTCGCCAGATTATTTGCTCGTATCACAGGATTACCAGAGAAAGCTATCTTTCCATCTTTAACTTCTAATTTCATATCTATAATTGGTTTTCCTCCCATAAATCCAGCATTGAGCTCTGCTTTTACAACAATTTTATTATCTACGATATCCATATCAAATTGGCTAATTTTTGCTCTCCCACCATTTTGTTCTAGAATTTTCTCGAAGGCTGTGCGTAATTCAGTTTTTAGTTTTGGGCTACCAAGTGCTTCTCTAGTAACAAATTTTAGTGGTGTACTTCCATCAGGTCGTTTAGATCCTGCTACTACTAATTCTGGAGCTTTCTTTTTACTTCGTTCTTTCGCTGTATTCATCACTTTTCTTATAGTAGTTTTTTTCTTGGCTACTCTTTTTAACTTTTCAGAAGTTTTTCTATTTTCGTTAGTTTTTGCCCTTTGATTACTTTCAGAAGTTTCATTGGAGTTTTCGGTTATATTCCCTTTTTCATTTTCTACTGAATTCGTAGGAGCTGGGGCTACTGCGTTCTCTTCCTGATCTTCTGCTGAAGGTATTGATGTTACGTCCTCGAGTGGTGAATTCTGACGTCGGTACCCAAGTTTCCATCGTTCTTCTTCTTTGTATGTTGCGAGCAATTTTCCTATCTTCTCAAAACCTTTATCAGTTATTTTTACTTCCTCGTTATTTTCTATTGTATAGTCCGGATTTACACCTTTCTTAAAACCTAAGGACGCAAGCACACGTGTCATAACTTTCTTCGATTCTTCATTCTTGCCCATCTCTTGCATCATAAATCTAAAAAATGTGTTCACGCCTGCTTCATATCGTGATTTATGTTCTGGAGAAATTAATTCATAACTTTTCAATTTTCCAAGTAGCTCATCGAGTGTTTTCTCTTTAACTGACTGATCATCGAAGTTATCATACGGACTTTCTTGTTTTGCCATAGCATCAAGGAAACGTCTTGGACTTGAGTTTGCACGAAGACCAGATGTCTCAGCCGTATAAGTATTGAATACAAATTTTTTATTTTTATCTTCGCTACCTCGAAGAACTGATATTTTTTGACCAATCTTCATATCTTCCCCAATTACATCCGGCACATATCCTCCTATTTCAGCGTAGACTTCCGCGGTATATGCAGTGTTCCATCCGCCGCTAATGATCCGGTTCCATACAAAACTTGATTTATCAAACTTATCTGATCGTAATGATTCGTCTCGCATCAGCATCTCTCCAAAGTCCCAAAGGCGACGTTCAAAGAAGAACAGATCATTTTTGCTCATGACTTCTGGCTGTCTGTCTTGAATACCTCGAAGAACATCAAGATATGGCTTGTTATCAAAATCCTTTATCAATTTACCAATTGTTCTCTTATCTACACTAAATAAATCGGCATCTTCTGATTCTATATAAAGTGGCCCAGTAGATTCCCCTCTCGCAAGTGAACGCATGAGTGAAAGATCGGTAATATACTTTCGTGCTGTACCGACATTAGCATTTTCTTTTGAAAATGTTTTGTCGATAGCGTTTACATGGTAGCCTGGGTTTGCTAATTTCCACTCACGTATGATTTCCATGCTTCTATCAGAAACTTCTCCTTCTTTACGATTTACTATTATATTTATTTCAAACAAGTCCTTATTTATCATATCACCGTTCTCATCGACTTGTTTTACATATTGATCTAATAAGTTTTTAAGATTTTTCTCTTCAAAACGTGCAGGAATTATAACCGATACTCTGCAGTCTTTACTCATAGGTTCAAGGTCAGCATTAAAATCATTGAGTTCTTTGAGATATTCCTTATTTTGTTTTTCAAAATATGCTACAAATCGTGCCCGCTCACGAACTGCATCGCGACTTATTTCTTTATTATTTTTATCAACCCATATCTTTCTTCCGTTTTGTAATTCAATCATTATGTACGGATTATTGTTTATACCACGTTCTTTGAATTCTCTTTGAATTTCGTTAAGACTAGCCCCGTTATAATACGTCTGGATAATAGTTCGGTCGGCAGGTTCATTTGGGACCATAGGTGGTTTGTAGAATATTGGCTCAAGAGGTCTACGTGGTATAAAAGGAAGGAATATTGGTGGATCACGGTCAAGTGGAAGTTGTATGTGATTTACAGGAATATCAACATCTTTCGGACCAGTAACAGTTATCGGTCCATGGTCTGGTCCTTCATACGTAGCGAGTTCTCTGACATGAAGACGACCGTTTGCATCTGTACCAAAAGTTTCAGAAACTTCAGCGAAGCGTCCTTGGAATACTGCATGACCTTTGTCGTCTACACTGAAGAATAGTTTTCCGACTTCACTGTTTGGGTCAATAATAGCATTACCATTTGCATCTATATCCACAGGGAATGGATTCATTTGAGTATCTCTTGTAAGCGATAGGAACATTTTTAATCCTCCACTTTTTATTTTTTCTTGAGCATCTACAGAAAGACTGTCATGAAATGATCCACCTTGAGTCATATGAGCAACATTGAAAACAATTTTACCATCAGCATTAACTCCAGTATTATTCTCCCCACCCCAATGTAATTTCAGCTCGTTTTTATCAAAGACTGGCTTGGGTGTATTATTGTCATACCAGCCATCCCGAGCGATATGTGTAGTCTGATCTGGGTGAGATTGCACATATTCACTAGGATTCATCACAGTATCCCCTGTTCCCTCAATAAGATTATGTGTAGTATTAGCAATAATTCCATCTTCACCCAATCTATCTATCGTTGCTTGATCTAGCGCACCAGAAGCATCTGTTGTAATTGATATATGATCAGATATAACTCTGTCACCATCAAGGACTATATTGTATGTTCCATCAGGATTTGATAATATTTCTGCCCCCTCTGGAAGTTTAAAATGACTATTATTAAGAAGTTGCTCATGGGCACCCTCCATAGAGATATGTTGTCTGCCACTTATAAGATGGTCGAGTGGAGTCTGAACATGATTAGTTGTTTCCCCTCCACCATGCCACAACCCTTCAATGAAACCTTCTTTATGCCCACCCCACATTCCATCAGCTAGGGCATGAGCTTCTTGAACTGCAGCACCTACAGTAACTCCTATTAACACTGTCTTCCCTGCAACTACAGCTGCACGCTTAAGTTTATGGTTTCTAAACTTGGCATCTTGTTTTGTTATTCCCTCTTCTCCACCGAGAAGTACTTTTTCCGCTGTTTTTACTTTACTTACCAAACGAGTATCAAATGATTCTCCTGGTGCTAGTGTTCCTTTTAGATGACCCGTCATCTGATTTCGCATTTCATCTTTAGCACGCGCCAGAAGTATGACCATCTCTGTACGTTCCTTCTCAACATTGGCTGGACTTGAATATGTAATGAGGTCAATTTTTCTTTCATTTGAAAGTGCTTCACGGTTTTCAATTTCAGTTATATTGTTCATAACTGTATCGAGCTCGGCTTGAGTTATTTGCTTCGCTACTTCTTTACCATTTGCATCTTTTGTATAGATGGAGTCGCGTAGTGTTTTCATCAATTTACTTGCACTTTCTGTTTGATAAGAATACTCTTCCATTTTTTCACGACGCGGACTGTCTCCTTCAGCAACACCACCTTTAGCTCTTTCGCGTTGATGCTGCATGCGTTCATGAGCGAGTCTCTGTGATTCATTAGCTCCAGCAAGTAATCCTGAAGCAACTGCTGTACCGCCAAATGTCATAGCATGAGAAAGCTTGCTTCGAAGAGTTGTCTTACCTGCAAAGACCCCTATTGAGAATACAATCCCAAGAGCAGTCGACATAACTACTGGATTCACATATCTACCAATTTTAGTACTTTTTATTCCTGAAACAATTTTATCTACAGTATTATTCCTAGCTTCAGTCTTGATACTACTTTTTGCTTTACCTACCGTAATACCCGAAACAATATTCTCCAAGCTAGCATCAAGTTCTTCTAGTTTAGCTCCATGCTCTACTGCAAGCTTGGCATTCTTAGCCATTTCAAATAAGTTATCAGCATAAGTGGTTGCCCCTTTTAGCGAATCATGGTTAATATTTTTGAAAATTCTATTTTTTTCAGCTGTGAACACTTCTTCTGTCATACCACTTTTAGCATAGTCAGAAATAAGTTTCTTTATATCTCCCTTTGTTCTTATTGATGCGTCATCTTCTTTAAGTTTACCTCTTTCTTCTCCTAGCTTTTTATTTATTACTTCCTCATATTCAGAAATAAAACGACTAGTTATAGCGTTCATCGCATTCTCATGAGCTTTCTTATCCTGCTCTACTGCAGTATAAATATTCCCCGTCTTAATTATTTCAGCACGGACTTCATTTAATTTTTTATTACGATAATGTGGCTCAAGAAGTGAGTGACGAACAAGCTTTTTCCAAAAACCAGCTTTCCCCTTCGACTCGGTCATATATGCATTCGCGGCATCGCGAGCTTCCATCTCAGCTAGGTGGCTCGCATCAACAATAGCAAGTTTTTGTTTTAGGGCTTCAAGTGCTTTTTTCTTTATATCTTCACTAGTTTGCTGTTTTTCTGCTTCACTCGGTTCTTTGTATGTTGGTTTGGATTCGAATGACATAATATTTACTACCCTAAGTATGTTTGTTTGAAAACGATAAGCTCGCTTGCAATCAATTCTGTTAAATCTGGAATATTTGAGCTACAAAATGCTTGGACTTCCTCATCGGTACCTTTTTCAGATACTTCAAAGAAAGCATCCATCTGGTCTTCGGGCATATTGTTGATAATTACTGCATTTATTCTGCTCTCAACACGGCTAAGTAGGTCGGTTTTGATTTGGGTTATAACTCCTGGTTCAAGACCTTCAAATTCCCTTTTCTCGCTGACAAGTTTGTCTATAAACATCCCCAAATCCATATTTTTATTGCTCATATTTTATATATGTAATTAGTAAATTAACACTTCAATTGTATAACCAATTATGTGGATAGTCAATATATACAACTATATAGTGTCATCACAAATAATTCCTCGCCGTCGCTACGGAATTTTCGCGATCCCAGCTCGCAATTTTTCCTGCTGGAAAAATAATGCTCCGCCCTGGACCACATAGAAAAAGGAGTGCGCAGGCACTCCTTTTTCTATGTGGTCCACCCTCTTGGATTCGAACCAAGGACCCCAGAGGTATAAGCTCTGTGCTCTAACCAACTGAGCTAAGGGTGGAATGTGGTTAGTAGAGAACTCCTACATACTAACCAAATTTTGCTTATTTGTTAAGCCTTTACTATTGTATCTTTTGTTTTCAGTTCAATCCCGTGAGATTTGATAATTTCGTTGTATTCATCCTGCTCAAGTGTTTCTACTTCTACAAGTTTCAAAGCTATCGCATCTAGTACTTTTCTTTTATCAGTCAGGACTTTGTTAGCTACAGCGAGCGCATTATTCATAATCTTAGATACTTCTCCATCTATTAGGGCGCTTACTCTCTCAGAATATTCTTGGTCGTTTACTCCTCGGCCGAACATTGTTCTACCTCCATCACTCTCAAGTGCTATCGGACCTATCTCATCGCTCATTCCCCATCGTGTTACCATTGCTCTGGCCATACTTGTAGCTACTTGCAAATCATTGGATGGTCCAGTAGTAATATCTCCAAATATCATTTGCTCCGCTGCATATCCTCCCATTGCCATCGCGATATCATCTAGGAATTCTTTCTTGCTTTGTAATCGTCGCTCTTCAAGTGGAAGTTTAAGTGTATATCCACCAGCACTTCCGCGAGAAACGATTGAGACTTTGTGGACTGGGTCAGCATAAGGAAGTACAGATGCCACAAGAGCATGTCCTGCTTCATGGTATGCAGTTATTTTTTTCTCTTGCACAGATAGCAAATGACTCTTTCGCTCTGGCCCCATCATTACTTTTTCAATTGAGCGGATAAGGTCAAACTGCGCAACTTTCTTTCTATCTTCACGTGCTGCTAGTATTGCTCCTTCATTCATCAGAGAGTAGAGGTCAGCTCCAGAGAATCCAGGTGTACGCTCAGCGATAATTTTCAGATTCACATCTTCAGCAAATGGCTTTTTTAGAGAGTGGATTATCAGTATCTCTTCACGGTCAGCACGGTCAGGCAAGTCTAATATCACTCGTCGATCAAAGCGCCCAGGTCGCAAAAGTGCTGGGTCAAGTACATCAGAGCGGTTTGTCGCCGCCATAACTATAACTTTTTCATTTGGTTCAAAGCCATCCATCTCCACAAGTATCTGATTGAGTGTCTGTTCACGTTCATCGTTACCTCCACCGACTCCAGTTCCACGTACTCGCCCGACTGCATCTATCTCATCTATGAATACTATAGATGGAGCAGCTTTCTTCGCCATCTTGAATAGGTCACGAACGCGAGATGCTCCTACACCTACAAACATCTCTACGAATTCAGAACCAGACAAGTGGAAGAACGGCACTTGCGCCTCTCCAGCTACAGCCCGAGCAAGCAGAGTTTTACCAGTTCCAGGACTTCCAGTAAGAAGTACTCCTTTAGGAATTCTTGCTCCTATGTCTAGGAATTTTTTCGGATTCTTTAAGAAATCTACGATTTCTTTGAGTTCTTCTTTCGCTTCTTTCGCACCAGCGACATCTTTAAAAGTCACTCTACTATTTTTATCATTCGGGTCAGTAATACGAGCTTTGGATTGTCCGAAAGTAAAAGCTTGCATACCTTGGCCTTTGACTTGGCGTGTCAGCATCCATATAAAGAATATAACGAGTAGTACAGGGAGCAAGAATGGCAATATATTGAGCAACCAGTATCCGAATCCACTTTCATCTTTTATTTCTATCGGCGTAGTTGCAAGCTGTTCTTTTGTCACACCGTAGTTAAATAATGTCTCAGAAAGCGAGCTTTCTGTTTCTTTCTTTGCTTCACCCTTTGTCTTGTCTTTAAATGTCACAGTCACGGTCTGCCCTACAACATCTATCTTCTCTATCGTGCCAGCGACTACACTCTTTGCTACATCAGAAATAGCCAAAGGCTTAATTTCCTCAGGAGTTTTCGCTACGAATGAATATACAAGAGTAATACTGATGAATATAAAAAGTGCTATCACAAGCTGGCTTGTAATATTTACCTTTTTTGGTTGTGGGGCTTTCTTTTGTGTTGCCATAGTAGGAGTATTATACACAAAATAAGGGTAAATAAAAATAAGTCTGGTTCTAAAGAATCCAGACTTATCAAACGATTTTCTTTGAACAATTTCATTTAATTTATTACTTTACTCCCAAAAGTTATATCCATAGCTATAAAAAATTCAGCAATAAATATAAATTGGAATATCAGTAATAATAACCCATCCAAATAATTCATGGCTGTTTTGGAAAATTGAGTTAGTATTATTCCTAAGATAAATGAAATTACTATAAGAATTCCGAATACCGTATCGAACTTAGTAGTGGCTAAAAGCCAAATAAAAAGCGCAGTAGATATATGTATTAAAAATCCAAA
>CAYHMN010000037.1:0-7760 GCA_964357795.1 uncultured Candidatus Saccharibacteria bacterium | reverse complement strand
TATGGGGGCAGATAAATTGTCGCCTGAGCAGATGAAGATTGAACAAAAGAAGATGGGTGGTAGATATTTTATACAATTTGTACTAGCAATTATTACTGCAGGTGTGCTTTCTATACATATAACAAACTGGTCCGATGCTTCTACTTCAGAAGTTGCGATTGCGGTCTGTACATGGTTTGGCTTTATCATGACTACAGAAGCTGGCTCTGCACTTTGGAGTGGAAAATCTAACAAGCTCTCTTGGAACATGTTCTTCATCACTGCAGGAGCTCAGCTCGTGACATTTATTGCTTTTGGGCTTATCTTAGGTAAGTGGATGATGTAAATGGCGCAAATAAAGAATAAAGATGAAATAGTCAAAATCAAAAAGGCATGCCGAGTTACGGATGCCATTTTTGCTGTACTCTTGAATCAGAACATAAATAAGATGACAGAGATTGAACTTCGGGATTTTATATTATTTCAAATTAAAAAAAGGGGACTCAAACCCAGCTTCAAACCTATTGTCACATCAGGGAAAAATGCTGGTAATGAAATCCACCCATTTAGTCCGACCGAGAAGAAACTATCTGGATTTGTGATTATTGATTTTGGAGTTGTATATGAAAAATATATGTCTGATATGACTCGGACTATATATGTAGGTACTCCAAGTAAAAAAGAAAAAGATTTATATAATAAATTACTTGCTTCGCAATTAGGTGCAATTAAAATCTCAAAAAGTGGTGAGAAATGTGCAAGCATCGATGCCTATGTGAGAAAGTTCTTGGGTAAAGATACAAAATATTTTATCCATACTTTGGGACACGGAGTGGGGACAAAGATACACGAACTTCCACGAATCTACTATAAAAAAACTAAACCATTACTAAAGGATAATATGGTTATAACTATTGAGCCGGGATTATATATTAAAAATAAATTAGGAATGCGCATTGAAGATACATGCCTTATAAAGAAAAATGGCTGTGTGCCACTGACTAAATCAACAAAGAGGTTGATTGTGGTAAAATAATCATATGAATATCGGCGTATTTGATTCAGGGCTCGGGGGGCTATGGGTACTGAAATATCTTGAAAAAGAGTTACCCAATTACAATTTTATATACTATGCTGATCAAGCCCATATTCCATATGGGAGTCATACTCCCGACGAAATAACACAATTCTCAGCTGGTATTGTAGATTTTTTACTTGAAAAAGATTGTATGATGATAGTCATTGCTTGTAATACTGCAACGTCGGCTTCTATTAAAACATTACGAGAAAAATATGACGTGCCATTTGTAGGAATAGAGCCAGCTATTAAGTCTGCATCGGAACTTTCAAAAACAGGTTATATCGGAATGCTTGCGACTAAAGTCACAGCAGAAGGGCAAAAACTTCAAGATAACATTGATAAGTTTGCGAATAATGTGGAAGTACATACTGTTATTGGTTACGGACTTGTGGAGCTTGTAGAAGAAGGGAAGGGTGATAGTGATGAAGCGGAAAAACTTTTACGTGAATATTTAGAACCTTTGATGGAGAAAAATATTGACCAATTAGTGCTCGGATGTACTCATTATGCATTTCTCATAAACTGCATTAAGAAAATAGTCGGAGATAAAGTAAATATCATAGACCCTGCGCCTGCGGTAGTAAAGCGCGCCAAACAACTAGTAGAAGAAAACAATATTCTTCCAACAAATAATAAAAAAGAACCTGAGATTTTCACCTCAGGTTCTGATGTAAATAAAGTCAAAGAATTTTTTAGAAGTATTTAATTACTTTTTTCGCCGATTTGTTCGCGCCACATTGCGGCGTAGAGACCTTTTTGCTCTATGAGTTTAGTATGGGTACCACTCTCTATAATGAGACCTTTTTCTAAGACATAGATTCTATCAGCATGCATTATTGTAGACAGACGGTGAGCTATGAGGACTGTAATATGTTCCTTCGCTTCACCGATTGACTGAATTGTCTTTGAGATTTCCTGCTCAGTTAGAGAATCAAGTGAAGATGTAGCTTCATCAAATACTAGCAAATTCGGCTTGCGCAAGAGTGCACGAGCAATAGATAGACGTTGTTTTTCACCACCAGAGACTTTCACCCCACCTTCACCGATTAGGGTATCTAAGCCTTTCTCGGCGCGAGAGAGGAGTGATTGGCAAGCAGCTTTCTCTAAAGCTTCTAGGCACATCTCATCTGTAGCATTTGGGTTGACGAAAAGTAAGTTCTCTCGAATTGTCCCTGCAAAGAGTTGAGTATCCTGAGTGACGAAACCTATCTGGGTACGGACTGTGTCTATATCTATCTTATTATGCGGAATTTTATTATAGGCAATTTCTCCGCGGAGTGGCTGGTAAAGACCGACGAGGAGTTTTACTAGTGTAGTTTTACCTGATCCTGAAGGGCCGACAAAAGCAATAGTTTCTCCACGACGCGCTTCGAATGATACGCCACCGAGTGCTTCTGTACTACCTGATTTATGCATAAATGCGACATTCTTAAACTCTAGAGATTCTATTGTACTGACGGTTTGCGCATTCTTTGGCTTCTCTTCGGTTGGAGTTTCAAGAATATTTTTGAAGTTCGCAAGTGACGCCTGACTTTCACGATATGTACTTATTACAGTGCCAAGTTCTTGAAGTGGTTGGAATAAGAAGAATGAATAAATCCAAAGTGAGAAAAATTCTCCAAAAGTAATCTTCTGAGTGAATATGAGATAGAGCATTATAAATAGTATTGCTGTACGAATGAAATTCACGATCGTACCTTGGACGAAAGAAAGACTCCGGATGTACTTCACTTTCTTTAATTCCAAAGTCAAAATTTTTTCTGTAGCGTTATTGAGGCGGTTTATTTCTTGATCTGATAACCCGAGACTTTTCACAAGTTCAATGTTTCTTAATGATTCTGTTGTCGCACCAGCGAGTGCCGCGGTTTCTGCGAATATCTTTTCTTGGACTTTCTTGATCTTCTTACTAAGGATTAAACTTACTCCACCGATGAGTGGAATAGTGAGTATATAGAGTGGTGCTATTGGCCAGTAAAGCTTGGTCGCATATATCATAACGAAAACAAAGCTTACAATAGATATAAATACTATATTGATAAGTGATGCTACAAGTGTCTGTGTGTCTGTACGAGCTTTCTGGATTTTTCCCAATGTTTCACCACTGCGCTCATCTTCAAACTGCTGATAGGGAAGCTCAAGTGAATGCTTGATACCATCGGCATACATCTCTGCCCCGATACGCTGAGTAATAGTGTTTACATAAAAGTCTTGGAAATTCTTGGCAACACGTGATACGAATGCGACTCCAACAGCGGCACCCAAAAGTAAACTCACACCTTTTATAAATTGTGAGAGGGTATACTGGTCAAATTTAGTTGCATATCCATCTATAACATAGCGGAATATGAGTGGGTCAAGCAAAGAAAAAACTTGGTTAATAGTAGCAAGACCAAGCGAGAGAAGTAGTAATTTCCAGTATTTCTTTAGGTATGAATAAAGTATTTGCATTGGTAGATTATAGCGTATAATGGAATTTATGAATACTCTAGAGTTTGATAAGGCATATAAAGACTTAAATAAAGCCCAAAAAGAAGCAGTAGATACTATAGATGGGCCAGTAATGGTCGTCGCCGGTCCGGGGACAGGAAAGACCCAGATCCTTGCTCTTCGTATTGCTCATATTCTTATCAAAACTGACATCGGTGCAAGTGGCGTGCTGTGTCTAACATTTACGAATTCTGGTGTGCAGGCGATGCGCGAACGTTTGAAAAAATATATCGGCCAGTCTTCAAACGAAGTGCAAATATCTACCTTCCATAGTTTTGCCCAGAGAATTGTAGAGAAAAATTTTGGATTATTAGATATGGATATGATGCCACAGATATTAGACGAGCAAGCATCAGTATTAATCTTTGATGAAATTCTTCATAATAATGAATGGGAATATTTACGTCCACGTAATAATCCATCACATTATTTCCATGATTTGAAATCTCTCATATCATTACTGAAACGCGAGTCTATAAGTGTGAATGACTTTGGTATCTCTATTGATACAGAAATTAAAATGATAGAAAGTGATCCGGCAAGTATATCTAGCCGTGGTGAGAGTAAAGGTAAATTAAAGAAAGAAGCTGAGAAAAAAATAGAGCAACTTATGAGGTCAAAGGAAGCAGTGAAGTTCTACTCTATATATGAGGAAGAGAAAAGAGAAGGAAACTATATGGACTATGATGATGTAATGCAATATGCACTTGAAATTATAAAAGTATCGGATGATGTAAAATCGCAAATAAGAGAGGATAGTCAGTATGTGCTTATAGATGAACATCAAGATTCAAGTGGAGTACAGAATGAATTATTGAAAACTATTTGGGGAGATACAGATAGACCGAATATTTTCGTTGTAGGAGATGACCGTCAGCTTATATATGGATTCGGTGGAGCATCAATATCTTACTTTGAAGAATTTAAACATACCTTTGGGGAAGCACATCTCATAACTTTAACTGAGAATTATCGTTCAACCCAAACGATTCTAGATACAGCAGATATCCTTCTGCAAAGTAGCCTAGCTACTGGAGCTCTGAAAAGTAATACAAAAGATTTGCATAGTATAGAACTATACCCATGTGAGTATGAAAGAGATGAAATACTTCTTGCTGGTAAAATATTTAAAGAAAAAATTGATAAAGGTGTAAACCCTGAGAGTTGTGCTTTACTTGTGCCAAAAAATAGGAATGTACGCTCGGCTGTGCGAATACTTCGCGATATGGGTTTACCGGTATCTCTTGGTAACAATAGCTCTTTCTTTGATTTTAATGAGACGTATCTATTTAAAAATATATTGAAAGTTGTCGCTAATCCCTATGATGATGTTGCTCTAGGAGAATTATTATTTGCACCGACTTCTGGAATATCACCACTTGAAGCGCATACATTCTTGCGGAGTATAAATACTCGCAATCTCGCACTTACGGATTTACTTTCCTATACAGTAGGCAAGGAAAAAGATTTATTCTCTGATAGTAATGGTATAAAAGTACTAGGGAAAAATATTGAAACATGGATGGAAGTATATAAAAGTTCAGATATTTATACTCTTATACAAACCATAGGCAAAGAATATTTCATGGACTCTGTGGGGGACCATACACATCTTACCCGTAATGCTGAAATAGTTCGCACTTATATACATCTAGGAATATCTCAACTAGAAAAACACCCACATTTTACAATAAAAGATTTCTTGGAATATTTAGAAAGATTAGAATCGTATAATCACCACATACCACTTGCGACTATTGGAGCAGATGTTGGAATAAATATTATGACGCTTCACGGCTCAAAAGGGCTTGAATTTGAAGTCGTACATATTGCTCATATGAATGAGAATAGCCTTATGAATGGTAGGCGTAGAGGATTTGTCTTACCAGAATCAATAGAGAATCTAGTGGAAGAGAAGGATGAATTGGGAGCTAAAAGAGAACTCTATGTGGCTATAACTCGAGCGAAAAAGTATTGCACATTATCATACGCACAAGAGTCACTAACAGGCTCAGTACTTGAAGTAGCACACATAATATCTGACATTCCCGATACTCACATTATTCAGAAATCTATAACAGACTCCATAGAGAAAATTACAGGGGGCAATCCACTTGCTTATATAGAGAGTAATCCAGTAAAGGAATCTATTGGAACAGAAGAACTCACCAAGATGGTGGCACGAGAATATACAAACAAGAATATATCAGTCACACTACTCAATAACTTCTTTGAATGCCCTTGGAAATGGTATTTCAATAGCTTCCTCCAGCTTCCAACTCCAAAAACTGAGAGCTTAATACTTGGAAGTGTTGTCCATACAGGAATTGAAAAAATCTTAAAAGATAAAATAAAACCAACTGACCTGCCTGCGCAGGCAGGAAAAATACTTGAGAAAATTATTGATGATTCGCTAGATAAAGAGATTGTACGTGAAAAATTGCTACGTGCTCGGATTCATAAAAATACACAAGTTATTTTGGGCAATTGGATAAAGAATTATTACCCACATATCCACAAAAGTTATATGACTGAGCGCTCAGTATCATACCATGATAAAAATCTGCCCCATCTGAAAATGTATGGGAAAATAGATCTCACTGAAACGGATGATGACGGAATTGTGGTAACAGATTTTAAGACAGGTGGATCTAAAACAAAAGGAGTGATAGAGAAGAAAGATGAACAGGGGAGACTAAGTTCACTCCTACGACAGCTTGCGATGTATTCATACCTACTATCTGGGCAGAAAATTTCTCATTCGAAACTTCTTTTCCTTGAAGAAGATGTGAAAGATAAAAATGCAGTTTACGATACTCATATAAATCAGGAAGAAATTGATCTACTTGTGCGTGATATAAAAGAGTATGATGAAGCACTTAAAAATGGCACATGGGTCACGCGCGAATGCCACTTCAAACCATATGGAACTGATAGTGCAGAATGCGAATATTGTGCAAAAGCGAAAATCTATAATAAATAAAATTTTTGAGAAAAGCCTATAAAATGCTATATTCTATCTATGTCTAAAGGAAGCTTACACCCACTTACAATACTACAAAATGAAGCATACGAGGTATTCTCAAAGCTTGGATTCGAAATTGCTGATGGACCAGAACTTGAAACCCTCTGGTATAACTTTGACGCGCTCAATGTGCCGAAAGATCACCCTGCTCGTGATATGCAAGATACATTTTATGTGAAAGGGACTTCGTCTGAAGAAGAGGATTTTTCGGGTCCTCGGGTTGGTTCACCAGACCACAAAAAATCCTCTTCTTCAGACTTCGTATTACGTACACATGCGACGAATGTAAGCGCACGAACTCTCGAGAGAGCTGGGAAAGAAAATATTAAAGAGATTGCTACCATATCTATCGGGAAAGTTTTCCGAAACGAAGCGACTGATATTACTCATGAAATGCAATTCTTTCAGATTGACGGATGTATGATTGGTGAGAATGTAAATCTCGCAAATATGAAAGCCGTACTTATAGAGTTCTATAAAAAAGCGCTCGGAGAAGATGTAGAAATAGAATTCCGCCCGAGCTTTTTCCCATTCACTGAGCCATCAGTAGAAGTGCATGCCAAATTTAATGGCAAGTGGCTTGAGATGATGGGCGGGGGAATGATACACCCAAGTGTTTTAAAAAATGCAGGACTTGATCCGGAAAAAGTTCAAGGCTTTGCATTCGGTGGCGGACTTGATCGTATTGCGATGATTCGCTGGAATATTCCTGATGTCCGACTTTTTTACCAAGGCGATTTACGCCTGAATCAACTGTAATTTATGAAATATTCCTACAACTGGCTAAAATGGTATTTGCCTGAAATTCCTGACGCGGAGAAAATCGCAGATATTTTGATTTATCACCTCGCGGAAGTGGAAAATTTGGAAAAACTGCCGGACGGGGATACTGTTTTTGATATCAAAATTCTACCCAATCGCGCGCATGATTTGCTTTTCCACAGCGGTCTCGCTCGAGAACTCTCTTCACTTTTGGGAATAAAATTCAATGACCCTACTCCAATGTATAAAATTCCTGAATCCAAACCCACTGATTTAAAAATTGAAATTAAAACATTTTCTCACTGATAGAAAAATTCTGATACTTTTAGCAATCCTTTCTATTGCTATTCTTGCAATCCCTTCTTACAACGAAAAAGGAGTAGAAGTTTCCTATGTTTTCAGCGACTCCCCTTTTTATGGGAAGGT
>CAYHMN010000036.1:0-8168 GCA_964357795.1 uncultured Candidatus Saccharibacteria bacterium | reverse complement strand
ACCCAGAGCACCCATTCCTTTTTATCCTTGGTGGGGCAAAGTTTGATACTAAGATTCCACTTATAAAGAAATTCCTGCGTGATGCCGATAGTGTTTTCATTTCTGGAGCTCTTGCCAATGACTTTTTCAAAGCGAAAGGTTATCAAATTGGAACATCACTTGTAGATAATACTGATTTTCAAATCGGATCTTTACTTAAACACAAGAATTTAATTTTGCCATCTGATATAGAAGTCATAAAAGGTTCCAAGCATCACTTTGTGAAACCTGACGGCGTAGCATCCGATGAAAACATTGTTGATATAGGGCCACAGACTATTGAAAAACTAAAAGAATTAATTGGAAAATCAAAATTTATTCTTTGGAATGGACCACTGGGTAAATATGAGAGTGGATTTGGTGGAGCAACAGAAGAAGTGCTTAAAATTATCTCTAAATCATCTGCCCATAGTGTGATTGGCGGGGGAGATACAGTAGCGATAGTTTCTAAGCTAAAACTTGAAAATAAGTTAGGTTTTGTGTCTACTGGTGGTGGCGCTACCCTAGACTTCCTTGCAAAAGGAACTCTCCCTGGGATTAAAGTTTTGAAGTAATTGACTTCTTATCAAATTAGTTGTACTATCACAGGTAATAACTAATTTTCAAAATATAAATTTTTTATTATGAAAAGTTTTTTGAATCAATATTTCAACTCAAAGGAAGGATTAACTTACTTTGAATTGTCATTATTAATGCTCATAACATACTTTCTTACAGAAGTATTAGTTAGTAATTTGGGTAAATTTTTAGGATTACCACATTATTAATTAACGAGCTAACCTATTTTAAAGCACCGACTTTTGTCGGAGCTTTTTATGTTACAATCCTATAATGCCAAAACCTGCTGAACTTCTAGAGTTACTTTTGAAAAATCGTGGGATTACACCAGAAGACCGGGAACGATTTCTAAATCCGTTATACGAACACCTATACGACCCATATCTATTAAAAGATATGGACAAATCCTGCGTGCGTATTTTTGAGGGCCTTGAAGCAAAAGAGAAAATTGTGGTCTATAGCGACTATGACTGTGACGGTATACCAGCAGCAGTTATTATGCATGATTTTTTTACTAAAATCGGTTACACTAATTTTTATATATATATCCCAGATCGCCACGATGAAGGCTACGGACTACACGCTGATGCAATAGAAGAATTTATTAAGACTGACGTAAAGCTTCTAATTACTT
Organism: uncultured Candidatus Saccharibacteria bacterium; assembly: GCA_964357795.1. Lineage (GTDB taxonomy): Bacteria > Patescibacteriota > Minisyncoccia > Phycocordibacterales > UBA9973 > UBA8515. The sequence goes on along the minus strand of CAYHMN010000036.1, from coordinate 6,937 downwards.
TTGATCTTGGTATTACTGCAGTGAAAGAAGTTGCCCAAGCGCAAGCTGGAGGGGTGGATGTTATCATTACTGATCACCATCTACCACAAGCTCAAGTTCCACGAGCATATGCAATTATAAATCCGAAGCAAGATGGATGTGAATATCCAGACAAGAATCTCTGTGGTGCAGGACTTGCGTTTAAGCTTGTTCAAGCTTTAGTTGTAAAATATGGCGAGTATTTCAAAATTTCGGATGGATGGGAGAAATGGTTGCTTGATATGGCAGGGCTCGCTACCCTTGCTGACCAAGTACCACTTGTCGGTGAAAATCGCATTCTCGCATATTATGGTCTGAAAGTTTTACAGAAAGCTCGACGTCCAGGCCTTGCTGAGCTTTTCCGTAAAGCAGGAGTAGATGTAACTAAAATAAATGAAGAAGATGTAACCTTCACCTTAGCTCCACGACTCAACGCTGCGTCGCGAATGGGTAACCCTATGGATGCTTTTCATACTCTCTCAACTACAAATACTTTGGAAGCAAGAACTTTTGCTGACCACTTAGCGAAAATTAATGATGAAAGAAAACTTATAGTGGCACATATAATGAAAGATGTGAAGAAAACACTTACCAAAAGAGAAGAAAAGTCTATTATAGTTATTGGTAACCCTAGCTGGCGAGTGGGAATACTCGGACTCGTAGCTTCAAAAGTAGCTGAAGAATATAAAAGACCAGCATTCGTCTGGGGCTCCGAAGGAAGTGATATTATCCGAGGATCTTGTCGTGGATGGGGAAGCGTGAACCTTGTTGAGACTATGAGCATGTTACCAGAAAATAGTTTACTTGCTTTCGGAGGGCACGCGGGAGCCGGAGGATTCTCAGTATCCAATGCCCAAGTCCACTTTCTAGAGGAAAGACTACTCACAGTTTTTGATGGAATAAAAGACAAAAAAGAAAGTAGTATAGAAATAAATATAGATGCATCTATAACCATAGATGACGTAACTGTAGAAAATTATAATGTGATTGAGCGTCTTTCCCCATATGGTATTGGCAATCCAAAGCCGACATTTATGTTTGAAGACTTAGCGATAACAGGAGTTAAAGGATTTGGTAAAGAGAAAAATCATTTAGAACTAATGTTTACCAATAGCCGAGGCCGACCAGTAAAAGCCATAGCATTCTTCAAAACAGACGAGAGCTTTAATCGCTCTATCACAGCTGGTGAACGTATAAACTTGACTGCTACTTTTGAGAAAAGTACCTTTGGTGGTCGCACCGAGCTACGACTGCGAATAGTTGATATAATATAAATATGGAAAAGATTATAGAGATATATACAGATGGTTCATCTCTTGGCAATCCAGGACCGGGCGGGTGGGGGGTAGTGATAACGCAAGGGGATAAAATTATTACTGAGCTCGGTGGATATGAAAAAGATACGACCAATAATCGTATGGAGCTTTCGGCGGTAATTGAAGCGCTTAAATTTATAATTAAAAAATACCCTAAAGACAAGGTAATAATCCATGCGGACTCTACTTATGTTCTCGGTGGAGTGACAACTTGGATACATAACTGGGAGAAGAATGGCTGGAAGACTGCAAACAAAAAGCCGGTATTAAACAAAGATTTATGGCAGGAATTAATTGCACTTGTGCGAGAATTCAAAGGAGAACTATCATGGCAGAAAGTAAAAGGCCATGATGGTCACATTCACAATGAGAGAGCAGATATTATTGCCACAGAATGCTCTTCATTACAAAGAAAACATATTTTATAAAGCACGAATAATTTGAAGCTTCAAATTTTCTCTGCTCGTCGCTCAAGAAAATAATAATCGGATTACCTCATTTATTTTCTAAGCTCTTGCGCAAGGCTTTCTAAAACATATTTTCTTTTCCATGAAATGAAAATTACTTCAAAAGAAATTTTTATAATATTAGTTTTAATATCTATAGCTGTTGCGCGGTTTTTATTTTTCTTACCTAAACCACCAGATTATGGAGAGGCAGTAGGGAAGAGTGTGAGTGTACAAGGGGAAGTAGTAAATGCACCTGATGTAAGACTCTATAATCAACGTCTGACTATTAAACCCACCAATCAAGAATCAAATATTTTAGCAGTAGTACCTAGGGAAGTAGATGTGTCATATGGTGATATGGTTCGCGTAGAAGGCAAACTGGAAACTCCGGAAAACTTTATCACGTCTTCAGGTAAAGAATTCAACTATGAGAGATATCTTGCGAATCAAGATATCTATTTTATTATCAATAATGCCGATATTGAAATTATCTCAAATGACAATGGTTCATTCATACAAGCTTCACTCTACAAACTTAGAGATGCATTTATGAAAAATATTGGCCACGTTATAGCTCCACCGGAAAGTGATTTGGCAAATGGTCTTATCCTTGGAGCACGAGGAGGTTTTGATACAAAGATGCGTGATGAATTTATTTCTACTGGTACAATCCATATAATTGCGCTCTCTGGCTATAACGTCACTATTGTCGCCGAAAGTACTATGAAAGTCCTCGGGTTATTTTTAGCCTCAATAGTAAGTATTGTGCTCGGAATTGTCGTCATAATTCTTTTTGTAATTCTTGCTGGGGCATCGTCTACTGCTATTCGCGCTGGGATTATGGCTATCATTGTTCTCTTTGCTCGTATGACTGGGCGGACATACGACGCCGGCCGTGCTCTTGTGATAGCAGCACTTTTAATGATAGCTTATGACCCTAGAGTATTAACTGATATCTCTTTCCAGTTATCATTTATCGCTACTTTCGGCGTACTATTTATAACTCCAAAAGTTATAAAGTGGGTAAGATTCTTACCTGTTCGATTTGGTTTTCGTGAAGTTGTAGCTACAACGATAGCTGCAACTATTGCAGTACTTCCGATACTTCTCCATACAACAGGCATTCTTTCAATAGTTTCATTGCCGGCGAATATTTTAATCCTCCCAATAATACCACTGACAATGTTTGCAAGCTTCCTTGTCGGCATGACGGGATTTGTAGCCACGATTGTCTCTATTCCTTTTGCATATATTGCACATCTATTACTTCTATACATTCTCTCTGTCATTCACTTCTTTGCACAATTGCCATTTGCAAGTGTCACTGTAAAATCATTTCCATTAGTTTTGGTAATTATTTTATATGCACTTATTCTTTGGTGGACTCTACGTAGGAAATATTAAAAAATAAATCCTAGGCGTGGGCGTGCCGGAGCGACGAAGGAGCGGAGAGGGATAAAGGATTTATTTTTTAGTATTTCTGAAGTAAAAACTATTGTGCTTTCTTAAAATTCTCTTCAATTACTTCCCAATTTAGATTTGCAAAAAATGCTTCTACATATTTCTTCTTTTCACTAGTTGGATAGTCATAGACATATGCATGCTCCCACATATCTATAGCTAGTATCATTTTGCATCCGTTTAGCTGGCCTAGATGTTGTTCATCTATCCACGAAGCAAGAATTTTGTTTTCTGTTTTATCGTACCATAGTACCGCCCAGCCTATCCCACGAGTAAGGGCAAGTGCCGTAAATTCTTTTACAAATTTTTCATATGTACCAAAAAGCTCAAGTAACGTTTTTCCTAATTCACCTTCAGGGTTAAACGATTCGGCGTTACCTAGAAGAGAAGAAAAGTAGATTTCATGGTTACGCATACCGTTGTATTCAAAACTAAACCTACGAAATAGCTCCCCAACTATGTAAGCATCCTTTTCACTATCAAGAATTGCCATCTTTTCTATTATTGAATTCGCATTCTTTACATATCCTGCATATAACTTCAAATGCTCTTCAATATTTTTGGCTGAGATACCTTTTAATTCACCAATATCAAATTTCTTTTCTTCAAATTTTTGCATATAATTGTATTATATCATGAAAAGCCTCCGCAAATATTTACCTCATATTTTACTTATTATCACGATTATACTTGTAATAGGTATTTTTTACTCTGTATATACTAGACAATCTACTAACAACAATTTGTTAAAAGTAGCATTCCTTGATGTTGGCCAAGGGGATGCCATATATGTAGAAGCACCCAATGGTAAACAGATGCTTTTTGATGCCGGTCCTGGACCTCTCGTATTACAGAAGCTTGCGGAAGTTATGCCGTTTGGTGATAGGTCTATAGACATGATTGTTATTACCAACCCAGACAAGGATCATATAGGAGGATTTATAGATGTACTTGAGAATTATGATGTAGACCTAGTGCTTGAGCCAGGGACAAAAAAGGATACACTAGTTTACAAAAATCTTGAAGAAGAAATAATAAATCAAAATATAAAGAAAGAGATTGCCAGACGCGGGATGATAATAAATCTTGATACTACTAAAAATATTTATTTTGATGTTTTGTTTCCCGATAGAGATGTATCAAATTTTGATGTGAATGATGGCTCCATTGTCGGCAAGCTTGTTTACGGTAGTCAGTCTTACATGCTCACAGGGGATTCTACAAAATACACTGAACTCTTAATAAAAAATAATGAAGATCCACTGACCTTAACTGCCTCTGTTTTAAAACTTGGCCACCATGGTTCACGGACATCTACCAGTGTATTGTGGCTTGAGCAAGTGAGACCAGAGCTCGCGATAATCTCTGCTGGGAAAAATAATAGCTATGGCCACCCACATAAAGATATTTTAGATAGATTAAACAGTTTTAATATCCCATACCTAGGCACATATCAAAATGGCACGATAATATTAAAAACCGATGGAGTGAGTATTTTCCAATAAAAACGCTTCGTTAAAATTGCCTTTTCTCGGGTCCTCGGGTTGGTTCACCAGACCACTCGAAAAAGCAATTTTAACTACGCAATAAAATACTCCGACACGGGTCGGAGTTATTTTATGATTCCAGCTTTTTTGAGGACTGCGTAAGCCCCGTGCTTGTTGATAGTCTTGATAGCAGAAGTAGATATTGTAAGAGGGAAGTATTTCTTTAGCTCAGGTACGTATATACGCTTCTTCTGAAGATTTGCATATTTGCGGACCATGCCTGTCGGGTTGAATTTAGTAGCACGAACAACGTTGGAGTAGCCTCCAGCCATCTTTGAACCCTTTTTAGTTATCGCGCAAACTTTTGCCATAGATGGGACTATGCTATCATATAACACATACCTATGCAAGCTATAGACGGAGTTTTCTATGTAATTATACTTATAATGTCAGTTGTAATCCATGAATTCGCTCATGGCTATGTGGCATACCGACTTGGTGACAATACAGCACGAGACAGTGGAAGACTCACTCTAAATCCACTAAAACACTTGGACCCTTTCGGTTCAGTCATATTACCGTTACTTCTAATACTAATGAAAGCAGGTTTTGTCATCGGCTGGGCTCGCCCTGTGCCTTATAATCCGAACAACTTACGGAATAAAAGATATGGAGAGATACTAGTCTCGGTAGCTGGTATACTTGCGAACTTGGCTGTTGCAATATTATTCGGGCTTCTTATGCGCTATGCAACGCTATTTGGGATACCTCCTTTCAACCCTGACCCACTACTCATGCACCCGTTCTATAATATTACAAGTATTATAGTTCTCACGAATTTAGTTCTTGCTCTATTTAACATTATCCCCATACCACCTCTTGATGGGTCAAAGATATTATTTTCTCTTCTACCCCCTCAACTCCGTCATATCCAGAACTTTCTAGAACGATGGGGGATGTTCATTTTGCTCATATTCATCTTTTTCGTTTGGAGCCAGATTTCACCTATTATTTATATAGCTTTTTCTTTCATTACGGGCATATAGTAGAACCCTTGCATTTTTACTCTCTCTATAGTAAAGTGTTCTGACTAGTCCATCTGTGACTTTTTTCGTTTAAATATGCCTACAATCAACCAATTGGTTCGAAAGAGCCGAAAAATAACTAAAAGAAAATCTAAAGCCGTAGCTCTTGCTCGCGGTTTCAACTCTATTAAGAATAGACCAGTTTTTTACCCTGCACCATTCAAGCGTGGCGTATGTACAAAAGTTTCTACTACTACTCCAAAGAAGCCGAACTCTGCTCTCCGAAAGATTGCCCGTGTTCGCCTTACAAATGGAATGGAAGTTACTGCGTATATCCCAGGTGAAGGCCACAACCTGCAAGAGCACTCAGTAGTCATGATTCGTGGTGGACGCGTGAAAGACCTTATCGGTGTACGTTACCACATCGTTCGTGGACGTCTTGATGCGACAGGTGTAGACAAGCGTCGCCAGACTCGAAGTCTATATGGTACAAAGACTCCAAAAGAAGCTACTAAGAAATAATTAATATATGCGAAGAAAAATAAAAAATCGAAATATGGTGGATCCTGATATTATGTACAACTCGCAAAAGCTTGCGAAGTTTATAAACAGTATCATGCTCCACGGTAAGAAGGAGACTGCACGCAAAGCGGTCTACATGGCTTTTGATGTTATAAAAGAAAAGACTGGTAACCCAAATCCTCTTGAAGTTTTTGATACTGCACTTAAAAATGCAGGTCCACAAGTTGAAGTCCGTTCACGACGTATCGGTGGTGCGAACTACCAAGTTCCTCGCGAAGTCCGCCCAGAGCGACGCACAGCCCTTGCAATGCGATGGATAATCCTTGCTGCCCGTGGTAAAAAAGGAGCACCTATCCACCAGAAGCTTGCTGAAGAACTGATACTCGCCTCAAAGAATGAAGGCTCTGCTATTAAGAAGCGTGACGATACTCACAAGATGGCTGAAGCCAACAAAGCTTTCGCCCACTTCGCTTGGTAATATTTTAATATATGGAAAGAGACTATCCCTTAGAAAAAGTTAGAAATTTTGGAATTATTGCTCACATTGATGCTGGTAAGACTACGACTACCGAGCGTGTGCTTTTTTATACTGGTGTATCACACAAGATAGGTGAAGTTCACGACGGAGAGACGACTACAGACTGGATGGAACAAGAAAA
>CAYHMN010000035.1:0-8391 GCA_964357795.1 uncultured Candidatus Saccharibacteria bacterium | reverse complement strand
CCACGTGCTTAAGCCCAGCGAAGAATATTCCCTCTCCAACATTGGCTTCTAAAAGAAGATATTTCTCTTCATCTGTAAGATTGAAGGTTTTCTGCAAGATATCTATAGTGGAAGGAGATTGTTTTAATAGTAACTGGATAGATGAGTTGGTAACGATAGGTACACCATATGGACTCTTCATAAAGTCCCCTACGTCTTGAGTAATAGTTGCAAGGCCGAGGTAGTATTTACGTCCACGCTTTGCGATAGAGTATAGGAATGAAGCTGTATCTTCTGACTTCATCATCCACCAAGCCTCGTCTACGACAAGCAGACGCTTCTTAATATTTTTACGGATTGCATTCCATATATAGTGTGTGACTATGTACATTGCTACAGGTTTCAATTCATCTTCCATATCTCGTACTGAGAAGACTACGAATTTACGATTAATATCCACATTGGACGGTTGGTTTAGGAATGATGCCCATGATCCATGAGTGAACTTCGCTAATCTTTGAATAAGAGAACTGCTTCCTTCCATGCCAGCGAGGACCATTTCAAAGTCGGTTAGAAGTGGAGGTTCTATATTTGCAAAGTTTGATTCGGAAGTTATGTCTTTGAGGGCGTATGTTTCAGTAATAGCGCGGTCTATAATAGAATCTTCTTCTGGAGTAAGTCCACCGAGCATGATTCGGAAAAGCCCAACTAGGTTGATTGTGTTGGCGCGCAGTACGTCTGCTCCTGTCTCATCGGAAGTAGGGATAGGTAAATCAAATGGGTTGATATGGTGGTCAGAGGAAAGAGCAATATTGAAATATCTTCCGCCAACTGCTTCCGAAAGATACTCATATTCACGCTCTGGGTCTATAACTATTACTTCTGTATCAAACATTAGAGTACGGATAATCTCAAGCTTGGTGGCATAAGATTTACCAGCACCGGAAGTCGCGAACGTTATAGAATTATAGTTTGGAAGAGAGAACCTATCAAATATTATAAGGCTAGAATTGTGACGATTCACACCATAGAGAATTCCTTTATTTGAAGTTAGGTCAAATGATACAAATGGGAAGAGTGAGGAAAGTGGCTCAGTATTTAGCTTTTGGTGGATACCCAATAAATCAGTACCTAGAGGGATAACACTTTTGAATGCTTCATCTTGCTGGAACAGTGCAGGCTTCAGGTATATGAGCTTGGATTCAAGGAGAGATTTAATTTCACTTTCTATTTTAAATAAATCATTTTCACTATCAGCATAGATAGTAATATAGAGTCCGACGTCAAACATCTTCTCTTGAGCTTGCATTAGATTATCACGCAAACCTTCAAGGTCACGATAAGCAGTATCTAGCATTGGGTCACGGACTAGACCTTTTGATTCTCTTATTGAAATCTGACTTTGAACTTCAGCTACCTTTTTTTGGAATGAACGAAGGATATCACCTGTATCTATAGGGTGGATAAAAATTGAGACATCAAATACTTTATCTAAGTTAATAATCGGGGAGAACCAGTTGTCGGTCAAATATCTTGGGTATGATATCACAAAGAAAGTGCGGGCTATCTTATCACCGAGGTTTAGACCCTTCGGTGTAATCTGAAGAGCTGAAGGAGCGATTATATCTTGGAGTTCAAGAGTAGCTGCTTTGTATATCTCTGTCGGGATCACAGGCATAACTGTACTTTTCTGCGTAGTACTATTATTCTTATCTCCGCCAAATATTGATGAAAAGATACTCATAATTATTGTAACTTAATTCCCTGACTAATATCTCCAGGGTTGAATGTCTTATAGAAAAGCTCAACTATCTCTTCTGTTTTTAATTGTGAACTACGAACACCAAGGCCACCAAGACCAGACATGATGACACCGACGCGCTGGTCAAGCTGACTGCGCTTCTCTTCAAAAGACGCCAAGTCCATAGCTCTCTTTGTATCCTCAACTTGCTTCTTTGGGGCACCCGAACCCATTATCTTATCAAGGACCCCTCCACTAGTATTCAATATAGTAGGACTGTATGGTACAACTATAAAAAAAGTCTTGGTCATAATATTTACTTCATCAGTGAATGAACGGATAAAATCTATGTATTCTTTAGTCTGTATTTTTAAAAGTTTCTCTGTCTGCTCTTTCTCTCGCTCTTCTAGCATTAAAAGATAAGGACGGATATCTAATCTGCGTGACTGGACGACAATCTGAGTAGAGAAATCAAGACCATTGAGGAATGATTGAAATTGACTGATAATAGCCATCTGTTCATCGGAAGATTTAAGTGAAAGATTTATAGATGAGGCTATAAGAACAGCACGAAGTCCACCATCTTTGAGTACGATGACACCATTCCTAACTTCTTTGATTGGGACAAATTCCTGCGCGGCACGAGCATTTATAGCCATAAATAAATTATATCACAGATTAATATCTAATTATTATCTTCTTTTTCTTGTATATCTAGGCTCCAAGCGAGATCTTTCAAAGAGTCTGATGAAGTCATAGGCACTACTGATACTTGTTGTGGAGCTACTTCCTCTTTATTATCACTTGGCTTAACCAGACGTTGTTTCCATAGGTATAGCTTACTAGAAACAGCGTAACTGATAGCTGCTTGGAGGTAATAAATAAAAGGCTTCTCATTTATTTTATAAAAAACTAGGAGAAGAGAAAGACCAGCTATAGGGATGATAAGGAAAATACCAATCCAAAGAGGAAGCAACTTGTAGATGACGAATATCATCCCACCTCCACCAACCATATAGACGAATTGACGAAAAGTGAAAGGACCAAAAAGTTTGTCCTCAATGTCTATAAATTGTGGAACCTTGAACTGCATGTATTATATTATATCACGAACTACACTATCTCTTCATGATAAGGGTCGCGCTGTTTCGTAGGGAGATTGCTTGGCGGAGCTGGTGGCTTTGGCATAGATTGTAGTCCTATCTTAGGGATAGATTGATCGCTTACTGTCCGTACACTTGCTGTTAAACCACTGAGTTTATTTGCGAGCATATCCATACTATCTGATTTCACAACTTTTGCATCTTCTTTCATTGGGATTTTATCACCACTTACTTCATCAACCATTTCAATTCCAGAATCTTTGTATATAGTAGACTCAGTCCCAGATATTTCAGTTTTTTGTGGTATAGGGACACTATATTTCTCCGGTAAACTCTCCTTTATCATAGGCTGATTTGCATAAGGCGGAAGAGGAACTTCATCATCTATATTTTTTTTCTCGTCACTATCTTTATCCCAGTGAGACTTTAATATATCTCTTATATTTTTCAAAACACCCTCATTTACATCAGCCACTAACTCAGCGATTTTATCTTTTGATATATCAATATTTGCTTGTAATTCTGCTTCATATTTATCTGGATGAGTAATACTAAGCATAACTTTAGTAGTTGCTTCTTCAAGAGCACCCATCTGACTTATAGAAAGTTTATATTTTTCTGCAATTTTATATAGTGTTGATTGGTAATTAGATTCACTTATAGCTTCTTGAACTTCTTTTGGTAATTTCTCAAAGCGCTCATCCAATTTCTCTACTCCACCGTACTTTTCTTCTATTAAAGACTCAACATGAATTTCATAAACTTTATTTAACTGTGGCCTGATTGATTTTATTATAGATTCTTCTATTTCTTTAACCATTTTTAATAGCAAAGAAGCTTCTACCCTAAGTTCATTATTTAATACTCGTTCGTATTCGTCTAGACTTATAATTCCAAGAAGAACAAGTGTCGTTTCTGTTCCTAGTGTCTGGATTTGCTCCTCATTTAGATTGTATTTTTTACTAATATCTTGTAAACTTTCCATCCATTTCATACTCGAAAACACTGTCTGTACGTCTGGTGGAAGCTTTGAGTAGTAAAGTGCTATTTGTTCTTGTAGTTGTGTTTGATTCATATTATGTTTTAATGATGCTCTCCTCCTTTATTATGATTATCATCTTTCCCTCCAACTCCTGCATGTGCCGATAAGTCAACTTTTACTTGAGTACTTTTCAATGCATCAGTAATAGTGTGACCCAAATCTTTAAAGAAATCTTTCTGTCCTTTTCCATAGTTTATATTAGATTGTTTAAATGTGCCTCTTATACCACTTGCTGTCAAAGCTGCAAATGCAAGCCCAAATTGAGGAAGGAACCCTTTTGATTTTGCTTGAGTTTGGGAAAGATTACGAATATCATAGCTTCCTTTACGTAGGGCATTTACAAATTCACTAGTAGCTGTATCAACCTTTGTAGATTTATCTAAATCATCTGCTGTATGAACATGCTCTCCTCTCTGTTGTGCTATCTGTTGATTCATATGTGCAGCTTGAGCCCACTCGCCGCTAGGGTCATTCGGTGCCCTATAACCATCAAGAGCAGTTCTTTCTTGGGAAGTTAGTTTCTCATAAACTTTGTTATACTGTTCTTTTGCTGCAATATCTCTATTAATTCTATTGCGTACAGTTTTCTGATCATCTTCTGTGAGATCTTTATATTTAGCTTCTTTATTTCCAGTAACTGATTGAGCTTTTTCATCAAGAACGTGTTCTGCGTGTACTTTTTCATCGAATTTCTTACTTTCTCTTTGAAATGAGCTTGTTGTTTTACCAGTATGAGGGTCCGTTTTCTTTCTTATCTGAGCAAGACCAGCAGCAGGGAGAGCCGCTAAGGCCTTACCAGCTCCTCTTATTGCTGTACTAGCAGTAGCTACATGAGCAACTGGATTCCACCACTGTTTCTTTGATTTTTTCCAAGCTTCTCCAGTATCTTTGAAATTTAATGCGTTTTTACGTGCCCCATCATTTTGAGTGTATTTTGTTACAGCACCCAATGTTTGTCTTCCTAAGAATGCTGCTCCCAATGCTGCTCCTCCTAAGGCTATTCCTCCAACAGCTGCTACTCCTCCTGTAATACCCTGACCTAATTCTCCAGATAATTTCTTTGCGATACTTTTTGCTTTCATGAGAAGTATCATAATAAAAGCAAATGGAACTACTATACTTATCACAAATTGTAATCCATCTTTACCTCCGGCATTTATGAGGCTGAATCCTGTCTCAAGGAATTTTAGAATTAAATACAAGAAGAATATAAATATTGGGGCAAGGAAAGACATACTGAGTAATTCTGGCCACCACTTTTCCCAACCAATCATAGATATACTTTTCATTTTTGGCGCAGCATAACTGAAGAATGCAAGCGGAGCGAAAATCATATAAATCCAAAGGCCTATAACTCTAGCTATGAATATTAATCCTACAGACAAAAAGACAATCATACCAACTACATTGACAGCGATTGCAAGCAAGGTTACCAAAATAAAAGTTCCATTACTTACTCCAGTACTTGCTTGCGCTGTTTGGTTGCTTTTACCAGCTTGGTCTGGAATAGTTCCAACCTCTGTTGCTTTCAGAATAAGATTTTGAGGATTAACCTTATTTACAAGTGCTGCTGATAGAGGAATCTCTCCATTTGGACCAGCTTTCATAGTAGCATTGGTCACTCCATTTGCTCCACCCTTAGTAAGCTTAATAGCATCAGAATTATAAAATACTCTTGCAAGGATATTAGAACTATCAATAATAACTTGGGCAGCAAAAAGACTGAAATTAATTAAAAGTCCGATAATAACAACATTTATTACCATTTCTTTTGTCTTAGATTTACTAACAGACATGATGGTCGTAAATGCTATATAAAGCAAGATAAATATGAAGAAAATATTACAGAAATCACGCACAATTCCCCAACCTTCTATAACAAAAGGTGAGCGATAAGATGAATCTTGAATTGAGTAATGGAATGTCCAGTCAAAAAATATACCAGTTAGAGCAAACAAGAAAGATGTCGGGACAAATAGGAAGTAGTAGATGAACTGTGCTATACATCCTGACATACTTATTCCTTCAGTTAGCCCTAGCCAACAATCTGGTAAAGCCGAATCAGGACCAGTTGTGTTTACATTTCCAACTGTAATAGGAGTAGTACTAGTCTGATTTTTTGCAGAAGTTGTAATAGGCTGATCTAAAAATGAAGAAATTCCTTCTGGAACGGAGTTCCCATTAAATGCCCACATACTTAAATAGTATGTAGTACTAGGAGCAGCACTAGTTAAAACAAATTTATAGGTTGCATCTTTAAAGTCTTTCCCGTTTACTGTAGTTATTGGAGGGTCAGTAAGTATTTTATTTTCTATTCTTTTTGAAAATATAGTTTTTGCCCCAATCCCTGGGACAAAAATCTGATCTGCAGAATTTAAATAACTTTGGGCAAGCTTTTGTTTAACCATTTCTTCCAAAGTACGATAATTATTCTGTCCTATTTCTACCTGTTTCTGCAATGTTGTTCCTGGTGGAGTTCCTAGATTTGGGCTGTCTGTCACAATAAATAAAATACCATGATTGTGGGACTCCTCTCTATGAATATTGAAGGAAAGATCAATAGTACTTTCAGTAGATTTGGTCTGAACTACTGTGACATCCATAATCGCTGCCTCAGTAACAGACTTTTTTATGGAAGGTATATTATTTTTATCCAACCCTACAGTAAATGGCGCGAAGAGATTCGCGAAGATGAGAAACATGAATATGTAAGGGAGAATCTTTTTCACACAATCTATTATACCAATTTTACTGTTAAATCCCAGCCTATTTATCTAAAAAAGCAAAATAAAAAATTTCTTACCAAATATTCAACAACATCTCCCAAAGACCATAACCTGGTAGATATTCTGGTCTGACATTATTACCAGTGACAGTCACAGCTGTAATTGGACTCTGATAATAAGGATTATCTTTGATTTCTTGAGGTCCGGTATAGGAAGGGTTGGCTTTTTGAACCTTACAGTCATTGATAAGGATAGTAGCTTGTTTTACGAGCTCTTCATTTGTTTGATTGTCATAATCTAGAAGAGTAATATCATCTTCTATTCGAAGGGTTGGGGCAAGAAGATAATATTGACGCAGTAGCACGGCAAGTTGAGCCTTCTCTTCTTCTGTGAAAATTAGAGGGTCATCTGGGCATAGGCCTCCTATGGCTGTAGCAGTATTATCTTTTTTACGACTTTCATCATTGATGTTAGCATCATAAGAGAGATTGTTATTCTGGTCGTAGTCACTATGACAACCTGGGTCATTGGTATCCATAAGCTTATCAGCATCATTATCTACTCCATCAGAACACTGTGTTTCCAGCGGTGGTGGAGGTAAATCATTTGTTGTACAAGGTATCGTTTTCCCATTTTTGTCTTTACAACCAGTTGTTGGAGTTGAGCCAGGAGTAGGAATTGGATTAAAAGGTGGCAAGATTGCAGAGACACCGCTCCCAGGTGTAATTATTGAATTATTTCCTATAGGAGGGTTATTGTTTATAGGGGTGTTGTTCCCTATCGTATTTAGCGGGCTACCATTTGTAGAGGTATTACCTGTACCGGTCGTAGATGTATTATCTCCTATTGTATTATCTCCTGTTGTAGTATCTGTCGTATTTATATTTGCAACATCTTTTTGTTTGGATGAACCTAGAAGTGGGGCAAATATTTTACTAATATTTGTGGAGCCTTTTGTGCCAAATATTTTGTCACTATTTTTAAATATGAAGTACCCTGCTATCAATAGTAGCAATATTGCTACTATTGATATTATGAGTGCTTTACTTTTTTTAGGATTTCTTTCCATATAATTTTATTTATTGCTTAAGTACGCCATTCTCTACCCAGGTGACCTTTTCATTATCAAGGCAGATTTGTGGCATTGCTGGCAACCCCTCTGCTAATCTCTTATCTTTACGGCGTTTTTGTGCAGCAGCTACAATAATATTGACCTTATCTTTTATAAATCCAAGTCTATATATAGCTCCACTTGTCTGGGCGAAATTCGCTTCGGCAGTTTCAATAGCTGCTGGTAAATCCTCTGCATCAGTAACTATATTTTTAGTCATATCAAGACCTGCTTGGGCCATAGGCAAGAAATCTGGATTAGGGTTTCCCTCTGGAGTGAATTCAGTTCGCATTGAGCTATCTATGCCATATCTATCTCTTGCTTTTATAAGATATTCATCATAAGCATTTGTTGCCGCAGTAGTTATTCTTGCTACTGTGGCTTCAACTTCTTCTATGCGCACAGCCCAGGTATTAGTACCAAAAGTCCAGCTTGTACGATAAGGGCGGATAACATAGAAAGATTCCTGAACTTCTATTTTTGGCCAAAGGTTTCTAGCATCATCAAAAATTTTCTTATAATTTGAAAAGTCAGGAATTACTAGTACATGGTGATCATGATTAATAATTCCACAAATTACAGCAAAACAACCGTAATCTCTAGCATCAATTCTATAAGATACAGGATTTGCTACAACACCAGACAGGTATGCAAAGTACTCATTCTTTGCTTCGTCTGAGTTGCTTACC
>CAYHMN010000034.1:0-8597 GCA_964357795.1 uncultured Candidatus Saccharibacteria bacterium | reverse complement strand
CTTCCTAAGCGCGCATCCGGACCTATCACAAAATTACTTGGCTCAGCAGTAGCCAATGCCAAGCAGGGAGGTGTGACAGAAGAGAACCTTTTTATACAAAATATCACAGTAAATAAGGGTATTGTGCTGAAGCGCTCTATGCCACGTGCTCGCGGTTCTGCTTCACGTATAAACAAGCGCACAAGCCATGTTATGCTTACTCTTACCGAGAAAGGCGCTGAAAAGAAAGTAAAAGCAACAAAAACTGAAAAGATTGAAAAGAAGGAATCAAAACCAAAAGTTAAAAAAGTCATTAAAGAAGAATCAAAATAATATATGTCAAAAGTAGTCCATCCATACGCTCATAGATTAGTAATCATTCGTGACTGGAAGTCACGCTGGTTTGCTGATAAGAAATACAAGACATTGCTTGCAAGTGATGTCGTTGTTCGTGAATTCCTAGCGAAGAAGCTTCGCGGATTCTACGTATCTCGCATAGAAATAGAGCGCAATGTAAAATCTACAAAGATAATGGTCTACACTTCACGCCCTGGTATGATTATCGGACGAAGTGGTGAAGGGGCGGCGAAACTAAAAGCTGATCTGGTAACTGCTATGAAGAAGCGCGGTGTGACTATTCCTGAAGATTTCAAATTTGATATCGTAGAAGTTGCGAACCCTGATGCAGATGCAGCTATAATGGGATGTATGATTGCAGAAGGACTTGAGAAGCGCCTTCCATACCGCCGTGTTATCAAGCAGGCTATAGAGAAAATAATGGCTGCTCGTGGAGTAAAGGGTGCACGTATATACGTAGGAGGCCGTCTAGCTGGATCTGAAATCGCACGCTCTGAGCAGATTAAGCGTGGTTCAATTCCACTTCAGACATTCCGCGCAGACGTGGACTTTGCTCGTGAGAAAGCACATATGAGCTACGGTGATATCGGAATTAAGGTTTGGATTTATCGTGGTGAAGTTTTTAACGATAATAAGAAATAATTTTATGTTGATACCAAAAAAAGTAAAATTTAGAAAATGGCAGACAGGCCGTACAGACATGACGAAGGTCACACCAGACACTCGCGGTATTACTGTGGCGTTCGGTTCATATGGACTCAAAGCTACTATGGGTGGACGCGTACGCTCAAATCAGATAGAATCAGCACGTAAAGTTACTTCAAGAACTATCGGAAAGAGTGGTCGTATGTGGATTCGAGTATTCCCTGACCGACCATTTACCGCAAAGCCTGCAGAAGTAGGAATGGGAAAGGGTAAAGGAGACCCACAAGGATACTGCCTAGATGTACGCCCAGGAAGAATACTTTTTGAAGTAGATGGAGTTACTGAAGCAGTAGCCAAAGAGGCGCTTCGTAAAGCCGGTACAAAATTACCAGTTACTACTCGCATCGTAGCACGATAAATATATGGATACACAAAAGAAACAATCAAATAAAGTTCTGAAAGGGATAGTAACTTCAGACAAGATGGATAAAACTGTCGTCGTGAAGGTGACTCGCTTTGTGGAGCATGCAAAATACGGCAAGCGCATCAAGAAGACAAAGAAGTACAAAGCTCACGATGAGAATAATGAGAAGAAAATCGGCGACCATGTTTCTATAGAAGAGACTCGTCCAATATCAAAAGATAAGAAGTTTAAAGTAATCGCATAATTATATGATACAAGATGGAACAGTAGTAAATATCACAGATAACGCCGGCGGAAAGGTGGGAAAGGTTTTCAAGGTGCTTGGAGCATCTAAGCGTCGCTATGCTGGTATCGGTGACAAAGTCATCATTTCAGTGAAAATAGCTGAACCTCGCAAAGGTGTAAAGAAGAAGGATGTCCACCAGGCTGTAGTAGTCCGCACTGTGAAAGCTTTTCGCCGAAAGGATGGCTCATATATTCGCTTTGATGATAACGCAGTTGTGATACTTGAAAAAGACAAGCAGGATCCAAAAGGTGGTCGCGTGTTCGGACCTATTCCACGTGAGCTTGCAGAGCGTGGCTACCAGAAGATTATTTCACTCGCTCAAGAAGTTATATAAATATTTTATGAAAATCAAAAAAGGAGACAATGTAATAGTTATTGCCGGTTCAAGTAAAGGAAAGAAAGGCAAAGTAATCAAAGCAATTCCAAGCGAGAATAAGGTGGTTGTTGAAGGTGTGAACATGAGAAAGAAATCTCACAAGTCTAAGAAGCGTGGAGAACAGAGTCAGATATTAGAGCTTGCGATGCCTATTCATGTATCCAATGTCGCAAAGCAGAAATAATTAAAATATTATGGAAACAGTAAAACAAAAAGAAAAGAAAGCATTTACTACTATGAAGTCTACATATGGCTACAAGAGCTCTATGTCTGCGCCTCACCTTACAAAAGTTGTAGTAGCTATTGGTACTGGAAGTGGAATCAAGCGCGATAAAGATCGCAATAAATTCGTGATGGAACGCCTAGCAAAGATTACTGGCCAGAAGCCAGCTACTCGTGGAGCGAAGAAATCTATCGCAAGCTTCAAGGTTCGCCTCGGTGACCCTATCGGTGTGCTAGTCACACTACGCGGTGCCAGAATGTACGGATTCCTAGACAAGCTTATCAACGTTGCTATCCCTCGTACAAAAGACTTCCGTGGTATTGAGCGCAAAGTTGTAGACAACATCGGTAATATGACTATGAGTATTAAAGAGCACACCATCTTCCCAGAAACAGGAGATGAAGATATCAAAGACATCTTCGGTCTTGCAGTCACAATCGTGACTACAGCAAAAACTAAACCCGAAGCAACTGAATTCTTTGAACTCATCGGAATTCCATTTAAGAAATAAATTCTCACTAAAATCCCCGAAAGGGGATTTTTGATTTAATTTTGTTGTTTTGTAGTATAATGCAATTATGAAAAAAACATATATTGGTGCGTTCCTGATACTTGTTATATTACTAGTCGTTCTAAATGTTACTAATGTTTTCTCTTTTAAGACTATATTTAGTACTAAAGATAAACTCACTGCTTCATCTTTAGATGTAAGTCAAAGTTTTTCTGGTAATAAAGAGTTAGATAAGCCAATTCCAGCGAAAGAAGAAGTCCTATTTTTGGGAGGCTCTACTAATGGAATTACGTTTCCAAATGATGTCTATAAGACTAATGATATGGGGACATGGGATCTTGTGTCTGCAAATAATCCTAACTCATCATTCTCACCAGGCTATGGGCCACAGACAATATATTTCAACAATAAATATTGGATTATCGGAACTTGCTGTAATCAAAATGGAGACAATATTTGGAATTCTTCTGATGGGGCTAACTGGACACTTGTGAATTCAAATCCACCATTTAAAAATTATTATCAGACCAAAACTGGGTATACATACTACGGCTATAGACCAACTGTTTTAGGGGATAAAATGTATGTTATAGGAGGACATCCTAATGCTACTATGGCGGTAGTATGGTCTTCGATTGACGGTATTAACTGGATTGAATCAAGCACTCCATTTACTCCACGCAGGAACGCAACTATAACAACGAATGATGGCAAAATGTATTTTATGGGCGGTATAAATATTCCCTTTGGTGCTAGTACTTCTAGTGTATGGGCGTCAGATGATGGTTCTAGATGGAAGGAGTTAACAAAAACTGCTCCATGGGGAAATAATCGTTTAGACCCAAAAGCTATCAGTTTTGATGGAAAGATATATCTTTTTGGTGGTCAATCTTATTCTGGTAATGGTAGTGCAAGTATTTGGTCATCACTAGACGGAACAACTTGGGATTTGGTAAGCAATACTTTCCCAGAGCCGACTCAATACTTCTTTATAAATAGAGGGCTGACAGTGCTAAATGGTAAAATCTGGATAAGTAGTTCAACGAATACACCAAATAACCCAAATAAGCTTTGGAGTAGTTCTGATGCCGTCACATGGATACAATCTTTATCCACACCACCTTGGTCTCCAAGATCTGGTTTTAGTTTTATCCCTAATAAATAATAATAAATCAAAAATCCCCGAAAGGGGATTTTTGATTGACATAACAATATTAATAGAGTAACTTAAGAGTAAATTAATGTAATTTACTAACCAACTAAAACCAACTCCCCCATGCTAAGTCACATGTCTCTCATTTCTTGGTCCTCTGTTTTTTTAAATGACATAACTTCTTCCGATGAATTTAAAATCGGAAAATTGTGGTGCAACAAGAACCCAGATAGACCATATGAAGTAAAAAAAATCAACGAATTGCACCATTTGCGCTACGTAACTTTTGAAGAAATTGACAAAAATTTTTTTACTGAAGAACTAGAAATCTTTTGGTTAAAAAGGATAAGGATGATAAAAAATCCTAAACCCGAACCAACTGGAATCTTCAGTATGGTTTCAAGGATTACCTATAAATCTGAAATTCCGGAAAATCTATTGGTATCCAAAGTAATAATTAAAAACGAAGTTGAAAAAAATGGTATAGAAGTAAAAATTTATATTTTAGGGGAAAACCTTGAAGATGACTTAAAAAGCTTCTTTTCTCTCCTGAAGTGCCTGGAAAGGAAAAATGTTACTTTTTTCGTGAAGCCGAAACCTGAAGTTGACCTTCAATGACTTGAAAATTATTTAACGAAGCCTTGCTATATTTAGCAAGGCTTTAAATTTGACACTCTACGACCTATCTGCTAGTATAGGGGGACGTGAGATGTAGATCCGTTCTTCTCCTTAAGGGATAAGACCTTTAAGAAAAGGAACGAGATATCGCAATTCTACGAAGGGGAAATAGTCCCCATTTTAAGATATATGGCAAAAACATCAGTAATAGCAAGACATTTAAAGAAGTCTAAATTTAGCACACGAGAAACAAATCGTTGTTTTCGTTGTGGCCGTGGACACGCGTATATGAGAGATTTCGGTCTTTGCCGTATCTGTTTCCGTGAGCTTGCAAACGAAGGCATGCTTCCTGGTGTTCGTAAGTCTTCTTGGTAATTAACTAAACTATATGGATCAAATCGCAAACATGATGAATATGATAAAGAACGGTAGTCGTGCAGAACACGAATCTATTACTGTTCCTTATTCAAAGATGAAAGATGCCATTGCTCAATGCTTAGTGAAAGGTGGGTACCTTGCATCTGTAACAAAGAAGACAAAAAAAGGTTTCCCAACTCTTGAGCTTGGTCTTGTATATGTAGATGGCACACCAAAAGTTACAGGAGTAGAGCGTGTTTCAAAATCTTCTTGCCGTGTTTACAAAGGAGTAAAAGAAATTAAGCCAACACGAAATGGGTATGGAATGATGGTCCTTACAACACCGAAAGGAATTTTGACTGACAAAGAAGCCCGAAAAGAAATGGTCGGAGGAGAAGTTTTATTTAAGCTTTGGTAATAAATATATGTCACGTATAGGAAAACAAACAGTTATAGTTCCCGCAGGTACAGAAGTAAAGCTTACTGGAACTGTTTTCACCGCGCGCGGACCAAAGGGGACACTGTCTCGTGATTTCCCAGGACAAGTGACTATAAAGATAGAAGGAAGTGAAATAACTTTTACTCCAAACAAGGAGAATGATAAGACAGTCAATGCATTATGGGGAACATATGCTTCACACGTGAAGAATATGGTAGACGGAGTAAATACTGGATACACAAAGAAGCTTGTACTTGAAGGAGTAGGATTCAAATCAGATGTGGCTGGAAATGTACTTAATCTTGCTCTTGGATTCTCTCATCCAGTGAAAGTGACTATCCCAGAAGGTATTACAGTTACAGCCGAGAAGAACAATATAACTATATCTGGTATAGATAAAGAGCTTGTAGGTCAGTTCTCTTCCTCAATTCGTTCAATGAAAAAGCCTGAACCATATAAAGGTAAAGGATTCCACTACTCTGATGAAGTTGTCCGTCGTAAGCAAGGCAAGAAGGCTGCGTAAAAATTTATTATATGAACAAGAAATTAGAAAAAAGAATAAGACTAAAGAAAAAGATTCGTACAAAGATATTTGGTACAGACTCTTCTCCACGCCTTTCTGTTTTCCGTTCAAACCAATTTATCTATGCGCAAGTTATAGATGATAGTAAAGGTATGACTTTGGTATCTGCGTCTGATATGGATATCAAGAAGGGGACAAAGACAGAGCGTGCAGTTGAAGTCGGAGCACTTGTTGCTAAACAATCAAATGCAAAAGGCATCAAGAAAGTTGTCTTTGACCGTAACGGATTCAAATACACTGGACGTGTAAAAGCCTTAGCCGATTCAGCTCGAACTGCTGGATTAGAATTTTAATAATATGGATACAACAAAACCAAAAACAAATACTACAAACAACCGATCAAGCGCTCCAAAACGTGAAGGTGGCGAGCGTAAGCCTCGTACATTCTTTGATCGTCCAAAGCCTGAGTTTGACCAGAAGATGGTTTCTATTCGTCGCGTGACTCGTGTGGTCGCCGGTGGACGCCGTATGACATTTACAGTAGCTATCGCTATCGGTGACAAGAAAGGCTCAGTCGGTCTTGGTACTGGTAAGGGTGGAGACACTGCAGTTGCTATCGCCAAAGCTCTTCGCCAAGCAAAGAAGAACATGTTCAAGATTAAGACAAATAAGGGTATGTCCATTCCTCATGAAGTTTCTGCGAAGTTCTCAAGTGCACGCCTTACAATCATGCCAAACCGTGGCAAAGGACTTGTAGCTGGAAGTACTGTTCGTGATATGCTCGTGCTCGCAGGTATCAAGAACGTAACTGCAAAACTTCATTCAGGAAGTAAGAACAAGCTTAATAATGCACGTTGCGCATATGCAACTCTATATCAACTCCGCGCAAAGAATTCTCTTCCTAAGGTTGCTCCTGTAATAGCAGAAGCAGTAATAGAAGAAAAAGAATTAATAAAAGGAGCAGAAATAGAAGAAGTAACTGAAATTAAATAAATTATATGCAATTAAACACTCTAAAAAGAGAAAATCCAAACAAGAAAGCTCGCCAAGTAGGCCGTGGTGGTACTCGTGGTAAGACTGCAGGCCGTGGAGGCAAAGGTCAGACAGCTCGTGCTGGAAACAAGCGTCGTCCACAAATGCGTGATATCATTAAGAAGATTCCGAAACTTCGTGGATATCGTTTCTCATCTCATGCTAAAAAGTTCTCACCTGTGAATGTCGGAGCACTCAATGTATTTGAAAAGGGTGCAACTGTGAGTCCAGAGACATTGTTCAAAGCAGGTATTGTTCGAAAAGTTGGAGGAGTATTCCCTAAAGTTAAAATTCTCGGAAGTGGAGAAATCAAAGTTAGTCTATCTATTGTGGGTTGTACAGTCTCAGCATCTGCTCGTACTAAAGTGGAAAAAGCAGGTGGAACTGTAAAGTAATAAAAAATCTATGGAAACTGTTTGGAAAAAAATAAGAATGATATTTACTGACAAGACTCTCCGGTCTCGCATCTTGTTCGTACTTGGTGCTCTTATTGTATTCCGATTGCTTGCGATAATTCCGATTCCTGGAATTGATGAATTAAAACTTCAAGCTTTTATAGCGAACAACCAATTCCTAGGAGTGTTAAACACTCTTTCTGGTGGTGGACTTTCTAACCTTTCTATAATAATGCTTGGAGTTGGTCCTTACATCACTTCTTCAATCATAATGCAACTTCTGACTATAATGTCTCCACGACTCAAGGCTATGTATCAGGAAGATGGAGAGATAGGACGCAAAAAGTTTACTCAATTTAGTCGGTTACTTACTATACCCCTTGCTATCATCCAAGGCCTTAGCCTTATTGTGGTACTACAACGCCAAGAAATTATCGTAGACCTTACCTTATTTGAAATGTTTGCAAATATTTCTGTAGTTGTAGCTGGCTCTATGCTCCTGATGTGGATTGGTGAACTTATTTCTGAATTCGGTATCGGTAATGGAGTATCGCTCATAATCTTTGCTGGTATCGTAGCTAACCTTCCAACTGAAATTGCTCAATTCGTGTTTACTTGGGATGTAGCAAGCCTACCAATATACATACTCTTCCTTGCTGTCGGACTCCTTATCGTGGCTGGTGTTGTGATAGTTTCTGAAGCTGAGCGACCAATCCCTGTGACTTATGCCAAGCAAATGCGAGGCGACCGAGTAGCAGGAGGTACACAAACATACCTGCCACTTCGTGTGAACCAAGCCGGTGTTATCCCTATTATCTTTGCGCTCTCTATACTGCTCTTTCCTCAACTTATCGGTAACTTCCTTGCTGGTAGTAGTAATGCAATACTTGCAAATATTTCTCAGGCCATGCTTTGGTTTGTAGCTTCCACTTGGCTCTACTCACTTGTATACTTTATCTTTGTCTTCTTGTTCACTTACTTCTATACTGCTGTAACTTTTGACCCAGATAAACTATCTACAAACCTTCAGAAGAATGGAGCATTCATCCCAGGAATTCGTCCAGGTCCGGCTACTCGTGAATACATAGCAAAGGTACTTAATCGTATTACTATGGTAGGCGCAGTATTCCTTGGACTTATTGCAGTGTTACCTCTTATCATCAAATCAATCACTGGTATTACAGCGTTTGCAGTTGGGGGTACAGCTTTGCTTATCGTAGTCTCGGTAGTCCTTGATCTTATCAAGAAAGTAGAAGCTCAGCTTTCAATGAGAGAATAT
>CAYHMN010000033.1:0-8706 GCA_964357795.1 uncultured Candidatus Saccharibacteria bacterium | reverse complement strand
CGTTCTAAAAAATACTGTATTTTAAATAAACAATATACAAAAGAAGAATACAAATCACTAATTCCCAAAATAATTCAACACATGAAAGATATACCATATATAGATACAAAAGCTAGGGTTTTTTCATATGGTGAATTTTTTCCTTATGATATATCACCCTTTGCATACAATGAAACAATAGCCCAAGACTATTTTCCTATAACCAAAGAAAAAGCGAAATCAAGTGGTTTTGATTGGTATGATAGAGAAGAAAGGCATTATCAAATAACAACTAAGAATGAGAATATTCCAGAAAATATAAGTAGCATTAAAGATGAATTTATAAATGAGATAATTGAATGTGCAAGCAAAGGAGACATGGTTAAGCAGTGCACAAAAGCTTTTAAAGTTATCTCACAAGAACTGGAATTATATAGAAAACTTGATATCCCAATTCCGAGATATTGCTACAATTGTCGATACTATAATAGACTTGTAAACAGAAATCCACTTAAACTCTGGCATAGATCTTGTATGTGTGATAAAGAAGGACATATACATGAAGGGAAGTGCGAAGTTGAATTCGAGACCAGCTACGCACCGGAGCGACCGGAGATTATTTATTGTGAGAAATGTTATCAGCAAGAGGTTATGTAATTATTAATTAACTTTTAAATATATGCTTGTAGAAAAAATTAAGAAGGAAGAAGTGGATATTGTTTTTGTATATACGACTTGCCACGATTGGGAAGAGGCGCGAGCAATAGGATTATCGGCGATTGAGAAGAAGCTTGCCGTATGTTCCGATTTTTGGGAGATTGACTCGGTCTACCCATGGCATGGAGTCATACAGGAAGTCCACCAGCATATGCTGATGTTAACAACCGAGAGAAGATTAAGCACTAAGCTCATCGACCATATCGGGGATATTCATTCTTATACAACACCTATGATTACCCAATTAGATAGTGCAATTATGAATTCATCTTATAAATTCTGGGTGGATGTTACTCTGCGAAGTAATGAAAAATACCTCTCCGAGGAAGAAGGTAGGTTAAAGGAGATACATAAGCAAGAAGAGGAGACAGGATATCACTTCGGTAAACTAAAATAGCGAAGTAATTTATAGTATCAAGGAAAGTCTATATGATATACTATTAGTATGCATGTTGATGAAAAGACAATATTAGATCTATTAAATAATTCTGGCCTAGTAAACAAAACCGATGTGGCTATGGCCCAGAAGAAAGCCAAAGAGACGAATCAATCCATTGGTTCAGTTCTCATTAGTGATGGTAAGCTCACA
Organism: uncultured Candidatus Saccharibacteria bacterium; assembly: GCA_964357795.1. Taxonomy (GTDB): domain Bacteria; phylum Patescibacteriota; class Minisyncoccia; order Phycocordibacterales; family UBA9973; genus UBA8515. The sequence continues at coordinate 7,421 of CAYHMN010000033.1, read as the reverse complement.
GAAAAAGATTGGAATAGTATGCAAGCAGTCTCACTCGGCATTCCTTTTGTCAGTTTAAAAGGGGAGAAGATTGACCCGGCAGTACTCTCTATGATTCCGGAGCCAATTGCTCGCAATAATAATATTATTGCTTATAAGAAAAGTAAGACTGGTTTGGAGGTCGCCATGCTCGATGTAGACAACCTCTCTGTAATAGATTTCATTAAGAAAAAGGTGGGACTCAAAATTCTTCCCCGCATGACAAGTTCTGATTCTATTAAAGAAGCTCTGACTCAATACAAGAAAACCTTAGAAGCCGATTTTGAAGATATCATCAAGAAAGAAAGCGCTTCTATAAAACCATTATCCGAAGGTGGAACAGGTGAAGAAAAATCAGAGAAAGAATTAAAAGAACTGGCAGAAGATTTACCAATAGTTAAAATTGTAGATACTCTTATTTCTCATGCCATTCTCCAAGGCGCTTCTGATGTGCATATAGAGCCAGGGGAGACGTCGCTCATAGTTCGCTACCGTATTGATGGAATTCTTCACGATGCCATGGTTCTACCGAAAGATACAGCATCGGGAATAGTTGCTCGTATTAAAGTACTATCAAATTTAAAGCTTGACGAAAAGCGTCTTCCTCAAGATGGACGTTTCAAAATTACAAATGATGAAGGTAATGTTTCTTTTCGTGTCTCTACATTGCCGACATACTTTGGAGAGAAAACTGTTATCCGTATTCTTCGTGAAAATTCTAAAGGTTTTTCGCTAGAAACTCTCGGCTTTCACGGCGAGGCACTTGAACGCATTCATGAAGGTATGAAGCAGAGAAGTGGAATGCTCCTATGCGCCGGACCTACTGGGTCGGGTAAGACTACAACTTTATATACAATGCTAGATATACTAAATACTCCAGATGTGAATATATCTACAGTTGAAGATCCTATAGAGTACCAGATGGCTCGAGTGAACCAGACTCAAACTAAAGCAGAAATAGGGCTTACTTTTGCCAATGGTCTTCGTACGCTACTACGTCAGGACCCAGATATTATAATGGTGGGAGAGATTCGTGATGGAGAGACAGCTAGCCTTGCTGTTAATGCTTCGCTTACTGGTCACCTTGTTCTATCTACAATCCACACCAACTCAGCAGCTGGAGCCATACCTCGTATGATAGATATGGGCGTGGAGCCATTCCTAATTGTTTCAACAGTTAAAAATGTTATTGCTCAGCGTCTAGTTCGAGTTCTAGACGTGACTAAAGAAAAGTATTTTTTAAGTGAAGCAGAGAAGAAGACACTCGGGGATGTCATAGACCTTGATCGCATGCTAGATGTCCTAAAGAAAGAAAAAGTTGTGGCACAGAATGCGACATGGGAAGAAATTCCATTCTACAAACCAGTCCCAAGTGAAGAGTCTGAAAGTGGATATAAAGGACGCCTTGGGATACACGAAGTTATGAGGATAACCCCAACACTTAAAGAGATGATTTTAAAAGGTTCATCAGGAGATGAAATTGAAAAAAGAGCGAAAGAAGAAGGAATGATGACAATGCTAGAAGACGGTATATTCTTAGCAGTCCAAGGGCGGACCTCTACCGAAGAAGTTCTTCGTGTTGTTTCTGAATAATAATGAAATTTAAATATAAAGCACAAAAAAAAGATGGAGGAGTTATAGAAGGTGTAAAAGATTCACCAGATAAATTTACTCTTGCTCGTGAACTTCGTGAGCAGGGTAGTACTCCTGTATTAATAGAAGAAGCAAAAGATAAAGCAAAATTATCTTTTGGGAGTATGAGTCTTTTCAGCAAAGTTTCTTTATCAGAAAAGATAGTATTTACTAACAATCTAAGTGGAATGCTTATGGCTGGATTGTCACTTACTCGAGCTCTTACTATTTTTGAAAAGCAGACAACAAATCCTGCTATGAAAAAGGTCTTAACTAGCTTAATTGACTCTATAAATAGCGGTAACACTCTTTCAGATGGGATGAAGAAATTCCCTAAGGTATTCTCTGGGTTATTTACATCAATGGTTCACTCAGGGGAAGAGTCTGGAGGATTGCCGAAAGCATTGTCTGAAGTTGGACTTAACTTAAAAAAATCTTACGATTTAAATAAGAAAATAAAAAGCGCTCTAACATATCCGACCATTATATTTTGCGCTATTATTTTAATCGGAATCTTAATGATGATATTTGTCGTACCAACACTTACAAAAACATTCAAAGACTTGGGGGCTGATTTACCGGCATCTACCAAAACTATTATTTGGATTTCAGATACAGTTAGTGAACACACACTACTATTTCTTCTAGTATTGGCTGTTATTATAACCGGGATGGTTCTTTTTATGAGACTAAAAGCAACTCAAAAATATTTTGACTATATAGTTTTACGCATACCTGTAGTTGGGACTCTTGCTAAAGAAGTAAATACTGCTCGTACTGCACGGACTCTCTCATCCTTGCTCTCTTCAGGAGTAGATATGTCTAGAGCGCTCACTATAACTCAAGAAGTTCTCCAGAATATTTACTATAAAGAGATAATTCGCCAAGCAGTTGTTTCTATAGAAAAGGGTAGCGTCTTATCATCATCGTTTAAAGATAATCCAAAGCTATATCCAGTCATGATGGGGGAGATGATTGAAGTTGGAGAGGAAACAGGTAACCTAGCAAAGATGCTGATAGATATTGCTAATTTTTATGAATCGGAAATAGATAATAAGACAAAAGATTTATCTACTATTATTGAGCCAGTATTAATGGTCTTCATAGGAGGGGCAGTCGGATTCTTTACTGTTTCTATGATTTCGCCTATGTATTCAGTTATGAGCAAAATTAAATAATATTTATGACATATAAGATAAACAAAGGTATAACAATAATAGAAATAGTAATCGTAATTGCAATTATAGGAGCATTATCTGCTATAATTTTTCCTAGCTTGTCTAAGTTCCGTCAGGAACAGGCACTTAAAAACACTACGGCTGATATTATTTCGCTTTTAAACAAAGCTAAATCAGATGCAGATTCACTAACAATCGCTACTGATTACAGTGTTCACTTTGAATCTGGTAGAGCGGTGTATTTTATAGGGACCAGTTTTACTGAACCAAATGCTACTAATAAAGAAGTAACACTTGATTCTTCTGTTACTATACCGGCAAGTGGAGGTATAAATCTCAATGGTGGTGGAAGTGATGTCACATTTACGAGACTCACAGGGGATGCTAGAGGATATGTGACCGGATATGGTACTATTATTGTACGCCTAGTCTCTGACTCTTCTCGTCAAAATACAATTACTATAAATAAAACGGGCTCAGTAAGTGTAAATTAAATGAAAACTTCCTATAAAAAAAAGTATAGTAAAGGTTTTACTCTTGTCGAGGTTCTTGTTGCTTGTGCTATCATTTCAATTTCAACTTTTGCATTGATGAGTGCAGCTACAAAAGGCATTCAACTCTCAAACCAAGCTCTAAGGCAAACACAAGCAAGCTTTCTACTAGAAGAAGGAGCTGAAGCAGTCAAATCTATTCGTGACGCTAGTTGGGCAAATATTTCAAGTTTAACATTGGATACAAATTATTATCTTACTTTTAATACTGGTACAAATACTTGGTCACTTGGTACAATTGCTGTAGGAACAATAGATGGACTTTTTACTCGCACTGTTGTTTTATCAGGGGTTAGTCGTGATGGGAATGATGATATAGTCACTTCTGGTGGTACTTATGATGACACTAGAACAAAGAAAGTAACTGTGAATGTATCTTGGCCTTTGTCTGATGCAAGCACTTCTTCAAAGGATTTAAGTTTTTATATAAGTGATATTTTTAATTAAATGTATAAACAAAGAAACAAAGGATATAGCCTTATTGAAATGATAGTCTATCTAGCTATATTTACATCTGTGTCTGTGTTAGTTATAAATTCATTTATTACTGTCCTAGGTTCATTTTCTACTACTCGTACCAATCGAGACCTACTTGAATCTGGGGCAGTCGTTATTGAAAGAATAACAAGAGAAATTCGCCAAGCAGAAAGTATAGATACTATAAACAGTGTATTTAATTCAAGTCCAGGGGCTCTACAATTAAATAGTATTGATTCTGGTGGAAGCCAGATGACTATTAAATTTAGTGTTACCAATGGAGCTATAAATCTTTATGAAGGAGGAACCCTAGTAGGTAACTTATTAGGGCAAAATATTACAGCAACGAGTTTAGTTTTTCGTAGGATAACTACTACAAATGGAGAAGGAGTTAAAATTGAATTAACCCTTCAAGATAATATCAGTAAAAATCTCCAGACAGCTAATTTCTATAATACTATTATCTTACGAGGAGGATATTAAAATATATGAAAATTTTTAATCAAAAATATCGTACCAATCGAGGAGCTGCAATGATGATTGTTGTTATATTTTTTGTATTCATAAGCTTAACAATATTAGTAGGTATTATTGCTCCTGTAGTTCGCGAGTTTAAGATAGCAGGTACGACTCTAAATTCTAAGAATGCTTACTTTCTAGCAGAATCTGGAGTAGAAGATGTTCTTTATCGTATTAGGAATAATAAACAAGTCGGAGCAAGTGAAACTCTTGTTTTAGGTACTTCTTCAGCCACTACTACTATTACTGATATCTCTAGTAGTCAGAAGCAAATTATTTCACTGGGCGATACTAATTCAAATCAAAGGAAAGTTAATCTAACCATAAGTACTGGTGTTGGGGTCTCATTTAGTTATGGAGTTCAGACTGGTAAAGGTGGATTTACCATGGCTAATGGCTCGAGTATTATCGGTAGTATATATTCCAATGGCCCTATAACAGGTTCAGGTTCAATTACTGGTAGTGCTACCTCAGCAAACTCTGCAACCCTAGCATCGGACCAATCAAATGGTTCTGGAGTGCCGGCCTATGATGTATCTTTTGGTAATGCGAACGGAACACAAGATTTTGCTCAAAGTTTCCAAGTTAGTGATACTGAAGTTGCTAATAAAGTCAGATTATATATAAAAAAGGTTGGTAGTCCATCTAACCTGACAGTAAGAATTACGACCAGTACAGGCAGTAATCCTTCTACTGTAACAAAAACTTCAGGGACACTTTCTGCTTCACTCGTTTCTACAAACTATGGCTGGGTAGATGTACCATTCTCTACAAATCCTCAGCTTGATGCTGGTACAACATACTGGATAGTAGTAGATGCATCCACTTCAGCTTCTAACTATTATAGAATTGGTGGTAATGATAACGGTTACGCCATTGGAGCAAGTAAAATAGGTCAATATAATGGAACTTGGAATAATAATAGTCCTTCTACATTAGATGGATTCTTTGATCTTTATATAGGAGGTATCACTGGCCTTATAAGTGGTATTACTATAGGTACAGGTTCTGTTGGAGATGCTTACTCTCATACAATCAACAATTCTACAATACGTGGTAATAATTATTGTCAGGTAGGTACTGGTAATAACAAGGCTTGTAATACAACTCTTGCTGATCCAGTAGAAGTTGCTATGCCTATATCTGATCAGAATATTGAAGATTGGAAAGATGCTGCTCTCGCTGGAGGTACACTTACTGGTAATTACTCCTTGGATGCTAGTAGTGGAACTCTTGGACCTAAAAAGATTTCAGGAGACTTGATGGTTCAGAATAATGCTACTCTTACTATTTCTGGAACTTTGTGGGTAACAGGTAATGTAAATATAAGCAATAATGCCACAGTTAGACTTGCTTCTGGATATGGTAGTTCTGAAGGGGCTATCATTGTTGATGGGACGGTCTCTATTGGTAATAATGCCAATTTCATAGGTTCTGGAACATCTGGTAGTTATGTAATGATACTTACTACTTCTAACTCATCTGGGGCAATAAACTTACAGAATAACGCTGGTGCAGTTATCTTGTATGCATCAAATGGGACGATAAATGTCAGTAATAATGCAGGAGCTAAGTCGGTAACAGGTTATAGTGTGAATCTTAGTAATAATGCTGTCATCACTTATGATAGTGGCCTTGCAAACGCAAATTTCTCAAGTGGTCCGTCGGGCAGTTGGAATGTATCAACTTGGAAAGAATCTGAATAACTGTAGTAAAGTAAAGGTTTTTATGGTATAATCACTTCATGAAGAAGCTTATTGTAGGTAATTGGAAGATGAATCCGCAATCTGGAAAAGAAGCGGAAATTCTTTTTAAAAATATCGGCACTGCTATCAAAGAAGTAAAAAATACTGAAGTTGTAGTTTGCCCGCCATTTCCATTTATTGCTAATCTTAAAAAACTAAAAAATAAAAAAATCGCAGTAGGAGCTCAGGATGTATTTTATGAAGAAAAAGGTGCGTATACAGGTGAAGTGTCCGCTTCCATGTTACGCAATATTGGAGCAAGTTACGTTATTATAGGGCATTCAGAACGTAGAGCCCTTGGAGAAACAAATGAAATAATAAATAAAAAACTTAATTCAGTATTAAAGGCAAAGCTAACTCCTATATTGTGTGTAGGTGAATCTAATCGTACCAACGATGGAGCATATTTGAAAATAGTAAAAGAACAACTTTCAGGATGCCTTGATGGAATTGCAAAGAATCAGATAAAAAATATTGTTATCGCTTACGAGCCAGTCTGGGCTCTGTCTTCAACTATAACTCGACAAGATGCAACACCTCATGATTTTGAAGAAATGAAAATATATATTCGTAAAATTCTGACTGATATGTTTAGTCCTATTACAGCATCATCAGTACGAATTCTATATGGTGGATCAGCCAATAAAGATAATGCGCAATCTTATTTACAAATTGGAGCTGACGGTTTACTTGCCGGCAAAGCAAGTCTTGATGCAAAGAATTTCGCAAGTATTGCCGTAATCGCAAGTAGCATGAAATAATATGAAATCAATAAAAGATATCGCAGAGTTAAAAGGGAAGCGGATACTTGTCCGTGTGGATTTTAATGTTCCTATCGTAGATGGAAAAGTTCTAGATGATTTTCGTATTAAAAAAACAGTCCCAACAATATTATATCTACAGAAAAAAGGAGCTATAGTCATACTCCTTGCTCATATTGGTGAGAGTGGTAAAGAAAGTTTAAAACCAGTTATTTTAAAGCTCAAAAAATATATTCCGAAAGCTTCCTTTATCACAACATCAATATTTTCTGATGAGACAGAAAAGATTGTAAAAGAATTAAAGAAAGGAGATGTCGTCCTTCTTGAGAATCTACGCAGAGAGACTGGAGAGAAAAATAACTCTCCATCATTTGCAAGAGCTTTGTCTCGCTATGGTGATGTTTATGTCAACGATGCATTTTCTGTCTCTCACCGACCCCATGCTTCTATTGTGGGTATTACAAAATATTTAGAAGGATATGCAGGATTACAGCTACAAGAAGAAGTTAAAAGTATCTCCAAGGCTTTTAACCCAGAGCA
>CAYHMN010000032.1:0-9213 GCA_964357795.1 uncultured Candidatus Saccharibacteria bacterium | reverse complement strand
GGGTAGTTATGATGCAGGTTCGATTCCTGCCGGGATCACAAATGGATAAAAAGTTTCAAAAAATATATGAGGGGAAAGAAGAACCGCTTCATGAAATAGCCAAGAAAGTGAATGCTTTTCTTGACCCTATTCTTGAAGAAAAGTTCGATTTGAAATCAAGAAAAGAGTATATTTCCGCAAATAATACCGAACTGGATGAAAAGAAAAAACAGATTTTAGATAGAGCAGACAATCTAGGATTTACAGAGAACGATATCGTAGATGAGAAAATGGCTGGAGACATAGTTAAAGCATTTTCTGAACATAAAGAAACTAAAAATTTAATTGATGAAACAAAGCCAGACAAATCAATTTCTATAGATCTTGCAGATGAAATTGAAAAGATCGACAAAGATGGAAAACTAGAAAAAGAAATATCGAAGATATATGGCTTCAAAGAAGGTCTGGAAAGCTGGAGAGTTTTCATAGCACTATTGAATGCTACTTTACCAGAAAATCCATTTTACTGGGACAAACTAAAAAAGAAATCTGAGAGGGAGGAGTAATTACTTCCCCTCTGCCCACTCCTTTATCTCTTTGTAAGTAACTTCTCCACAAAGAGTTTTTTTAGTTTTTTGGTTTAGGAAAAATGGCACGCCACCGCAAGGCTCGGCCTCACAGTCATATTGCTCACAGAGTTTGTTGTTTGCTTTATTATGCCAAATTTCTAGTTTAGTTACTTTGATACCCTCTTCTTTTGTAAGCTTGGCTAGATGTTTTTCCATCCGTATACAGTGCGGACATTCAGTTCCATAAAAAAATAGTAGGTTTTCCATTGGCTTATTATATCCCGTAGTGAAATTTAAACAAAATTCTACTACAGGATATATAGGAGCGACTATAAATAACAAAACCGCCTTTCGGCGGGTTTGCTACTTTGTAATCTTAGATAAACGAGCTTTCTTGCGAGACGCGTTGTTCTTCTTGAAGATTCCTTTCTTTGTCGCTTTGTCTATAGCACTGTAGGCGACAGGAAGAAGCTTTTTGGCTTCATCTTTCTTCTTTTCTTTTACAAGCTTCTCAATATTCTTGATAGTTTCTTTGACGGCTTTCTTGTTTCGGTCATTTGCAGACTTCTTTACGAGGGAGCCACGGAGAGCTTTTTTTGCTGATTTTGTGATAGGCATAAGGGCAATACTACCAGAAATGGCTAGCTTTTGCAATATCTGGTATTATTTACCTATGATTGCTCATATAGAAGGTACAGTAATACATAAAAATGAAAAGTTTCTTGTTGTAGATACAGGTGGAGTCGGGTATAAAGTGTTCACGACTATTGATACTTCCAACTCCGTTTCCATAGGCGAAAAAGCTTCATTTTGGACTTATACGGCTGTTCGCGAGACTGCGATAGACATATATGGATTCCTAGATATGGAAGAAATGTCTTTCTTTGAGCTTCTCCTAGATGTATCTGGTATTGGACCAAAGTCAGCTCTCTCTATCATCAGTGTTGCATCTGTGGCGACACTCAAGAAAGCCATCGCCACTGGGGACACAAGTTATTTGAACAAAGTCTCTGGTATCGGTAAGAAAACTGCAGAGAAAATTGTAATAGAACTTCGTGACAAGCTCCACGCTCACAAAGGTGAGGATGGAGTGCCTAGTGTACTGCGCGGTGAGAGCGATATTGTAGAGGCTCTCAAATCTCTCGGTTACTCCCAAGGAGAAGCTCGTGATGTCCTCAAGCAAATCCCCCACACTATTGAGGGCACCAATGCTCGTATTAAAGAAGCTTTGAAAATATTAGGCGGCAAATAAAAAAATCGCTTTTTCGAGCGATTTTCAATAAAATTACAAATATTTTAAGAAAGTTTTTTTACATAAAATACTTTTTCTTTTGTTACTGCTAAGAAAACGGCTTCCCCTACTGATAATGGAGAAAATAATCCTCCTTGGTAGGTTTTTATTTCATTTCCAGCTTTCATCACAAAACCGCTGTTTGATAAACCAACAACATGACCCATAAATACAGTATCCGGAAAGATAAGGTTTGTGTTAGCCAATTGAAATTTCTGACCTGGATGATTAAACTCCAGAGAGATACTTGTTATGCCGGCCTTTACATAAACATGGATAGAATCTTGTTTATAAAAAGGCAAACATTCCGGGCATATAAAATACATACCTCCTGCACCATTGCCGTGCTCATTTATTTCTACAAAAAATTGAGGAGCGGGAGAATCATTTTTTGTAGTATCAATTGCAATATACTTCTTGCTTACCCCTGTAAGGGTGCCTGCAAGGTCGTAATCTTTTTGAATGATTACCGTTTTTTTCTCTCTTTCGCAGGAAAATAAAATGCTCGTAATAATCAGAAAAAATAATATCTTTTTCATGTTAATTAGTTTAAATTATGAATGTTTTCATAAAAACTACCACAATAGTTGACTAAAGTCAATAAGTACTAATGCTATAATTAATTTATGCCTGAGTTACCTGAAGTAGAAAATCTACGCCGAGGGTTGGAGAAATATATTCTCGGACAGAAAATATCAAAAGTTGAAGTGACCAAGCCCAAGCTCGTATCGGGCAAAGGTACTATTCGCCCTGCTTCCAAAAAGAAACAAGAGGAATTTATAAAAGGCACAACTGGCGAGCGGTTCATAAAAATAGAGCGAAGGGCAAAAAACTTAATCTTCAGACTAAGCCACGGCAAAGTCCTCCTCGCCCACTTGAAAATGACCGGGCAATTTGTTTACCAGCCCAACGTTGGCAAGAAAAACATCATAGGCGGGCACCCTATAGAAATATCAGAAAAGAAATTACCGAACAAGCACAGTCACATAATATTTAAATTAGAATATGGAACTCTCTACTACAATGACACTCGCATGTTCGGATATCTCCTCTACTATCCTAGTATCAAAGCATTTGAAGATGAAAATCATTTCGGGATGCTAGGTAAAGAGCCGTTAGAGAAAGATTTCACAGAGAAACATTTTGCAGAATCTCTCCAGAACAAGAAAAGTAAAATCAAAACAGTACTCATGGGGCAGAGTGTCGTTGTAGGTGTGGGAAATATTTATACGGATGAAAGTTTATTCCAAGCAAAGATAGATCCGCGAAGAATTGCATCAACTCTAAAACAGAATGAGATTAAAAAATTACATAAAGCTATCGTCGCCATTCTCGCCAAAGCCACCAAAGCAGGTGGCTCATCTGTAGCTACTTATAGACTCATAGATGAGTCTAGGGGCAACTACGCCAGAGAGCATAAAGTTTACGGTAAAGCAGGCATTGGATGCAGTGTTTGCAAAACACCACTCAAAAAGATACTCATAAACAATCGTGCCACTGTTTTCTGCTCTAGATGTCAGAAATAGCTACGGCTTTAGAATTCTAAATAGTGCTACTCCACAAGCAACGGAAACATTGAGTGACTCTTTCTTGCCGTGCATAGGGATAAAGGTAATGATGTCGCATTTATCTAAGGTTTTCTTATCGAGCCCTTCTACTTCGGGGCCGAGTATAAAAGCAATCTTACCTTTTGCTTTTACCTTGCGATAATCTATAGCTTTCTTGTCTTGCTCTAGAGCGATGATTGTATAGCCATCTTTCTTAAGGGAATTTAATAGAGGCAAAAGAGATGTTTTATATTCCCACTCTATCCATGTCTCAGCTCCGAGGGCACTCTTAGCAATATCTTTCTGTATTCTTCCAAACCTATCATTTGGGCTTGGTGTCGTTCCTGTCAGATATATCTTATCTATCCCCACCGCATCCGCCGTCCGGAAAATAGCCCCGACGTTGATAGCGGAACGGATTGAGGGGAGGATTATAACTGAAGACTGAGATTTAACCATTGTGACTTAATTATACACTTTTTATTAACGTTTTTCGGATAATAGGTGAGAGGTTATTAATAATAGTACACTTTACTGTTTCAATATTTATTCCCATTCAAATCCTCTTCCGAAGTGCCCCAATGTGCAAGTGTCAGCATATTTTACTTGGTCTAGTTTTAGATATTCCCGAATCCCCTTCGGAGTTAGATCATACCCAGTAATTTCTTCTTCTACTCCATCAACTATCGCTACAGCCATCACTGGCTCCCTTTTACCTATTGCATAGGCAAGCTTTGTCTCTACAATTTTAGCATTTCGTTTATTAAGTATCTCTACCGCAATTTTACGCGCCATATATGCACCAGATCTATCTACTTTTGTAAAATCTTTCCCAGAGAATGAGCCACCACCAATAGTAATTTCTGGTCCGTAGTTATCGATAATGAGCTTCCTGCCCGAGAGGCCTGTATCCGCATTAAAACCTCCTTGAGTCCACTCACCTGCAGGATTAATAAGGTACTCATCGGCTTGGATGACACTCTTTACTAATTCTAATAATTCATTATTTTTGGTATTCTGAAAGCTAACAACTACTGTTGCAACTTTTTCACCATGTATTGTAACTTGCGTCTTTCCATCATATGGATATATTTCAAATATTTTCTGGCACAGGTTACGAGCAAGTACATATTCAAGTGGAAGATATTCCTTTGTCTCGCTTGTCGCATAGCCTTTCATAATACCTTGATCGCCAGCTCCACCTGTATCTACCCCTTGAGCTATCTGTGGGCTCTGTAAGACTATGTTGGAGATTATCTTGAATTCTAACCCTATAATACTTCTCACTACTAATTCTACGTCTGGCTGTGCTTGCGAAGTCACTTCGCCGTTAATAGTGATAAGGTTGTGCCCACCCATCACTTCTATTGCGACTCTACTTTCTTTATCGCCTTCTAAATACGCATCTAGGATACTATCAGCGATAAAATCACAAATCTTATCCGGATGCATTGGACTCACAAACTCTGCTGTTTTAATCATAAAAATAAAAAATCCTCATAATGAGGAAAGAATGTGACTAGCATATCTTTCCTTGATATCACTTTCGCAATATCTTGGTTGGAGGTAGCACCTTACATTTTTGCAGGTTGCTGAACGGATCATTGAGCCAATACTCTACTCGTTCTCTTGATACAAAACTATTCAATTATGTTTATATTATAACACTATTTAGTATTTTAAGTTATCCACAACACAAAATGTATTATTGACTATATAGCCTATTTTGAGCTATAATATGCAGGTAGTGAAAACTACCCTCGCCTGAAGGATACCAGGATTGTATTTATACCCCGCCCGAGCCTTACCGCTCGGGCGGGTTTGTTTTAGGGTTGTATTTTAGAAATTCAGCTAGAGTTTCTGCAGGAATAAACTTATCAGCAACAGTCTGAAGCTCTGAACTCATTCTATTTCTAGTACAAACAATCACAACTTTCTTACCTTTATTTTTAAGGTAACCTAGTAGTCCTCCAAAATCGCTATCGCCAGAAAATAGCATAATTGTTTCATATTTTTCAATCTTTTGAAGCATAGTCATAGTCATTTCAACATCAAAATTACATTTAGGAAATTTACCAGCGAAAGTGCCATCTTCTTCATAATGTGGAATCATTTTAATAACCTTCGTTTTTACTTGAAAACCTGCTTTCTCTGCTTTACTAATTCGCCATATCGATTTATTATGTTTATCTTTTCCTTGAGTCTCATCAAAATGACCATAATAAAAGAATTTTTTTATGGGCGAAATCCAATTACATACTTCTGCTAATTTTATAATATCAACTTCTATTGAAATCTTAAATTTATTCTCTTCAGGCCATAAATCTTTTGCCCAAGGTCTAACATTCCCAAAATCAATAAAGACAAACACCTTTCCAAATTCCGCTGGATCAAAGAAATAATATTTTGTTTTTAATTCTTGTAAATCCATAATATTATCTATCAATTTCTTTCATAATTTTATCTGTCTCAAATAAGACTTTTATTATCTTTTGATAATGTTCAATTTCATCACTGGTGAGCTGTCTTCCCTTCCTGTCTTTCAGATATTTCTGTGCTGGCTGATAGCCACCAATATAGAACTTCCACGCTACTTCAGGGACCCCTTCAAAGTGCTGTATACTATTGATGTATACATTATTATTCTCGTATTTAACTTTTTCTACAATACTTCCTCCTGAAATAGCATATTTTGTTATCAATTTATTGCACTCAGGATCAGTCATAAGGTGTAACCCACGAAGCTTTTCCCCAAATTTAATCAATCTTCCAAACTCTTTTTTATCTGTTGGGTATGGAACGCGAGGAAAATCTATTTTTAAAAATTCCTTATACGTTTCTCTGTATTTGGGTGAATGCAAAACAGCATAAATATAGTCTAGAATATTTTCTGGCGTCGTTTCACCTACTACTTTGTTGATATTACTCCAAATTTCTTTATTCAAATTCGGAATTTTTTCTCCTTGCCCTGAGTATAAATATATAGGAGCTACTGCAGATTGAGTGCTAGCTTCGCCGCATTTGGTTTCCATTATTGAATTACACATAAAAATCGCGTTGAAGTCTGGATTTCTTTGAGATCTAGCAAAAATTAACCCAATATTCCCTTTTTTTGTTAAATTCTCCATAATGTTACCTCGTGTTCTCCAAACTAGATTTTTATCAAAGTAAGTATATTTTATATCAAAAGGTCGATAAGCTAATGGAACTATTTTAGTTACATCATCTTCTATCTTCCTTTTGTTATCTACAACCCATTTAGCATAATTTTTTCCAAGATTATATTTTGCTTTTAAATTATCTTCTGTTATATCATTAAACAGAAAATTTTGTACCCTCTCTTTAAGAAGGTGTTTATCTTGATCTATTATAAAACTATCGCCCATTGTGACTATTCCGGTAGTATTTTTAGGAAATATTTCTACTACTGAAAATCCTTTTAGATATTCTAATTTTCCAACGCCTTCTGATACCCAACGATCGCTATTCTCTGGTAATTCTAACCAATTAATATCATAAAAATTTGTTAAGTCTAATTTCTTAAATTTTTCTTTGCGCAACCCATAAAAATCTGTTTTATATATTTGAGCGAGTTTCTTTCCTTTTACCTCTAATCTTTTAACTCCCAAGATTATAGAAACTCCAGTTTTGATATCAAAAATATTCTCATCTTTTGATCCATCCTGACTTATTTCCTTCTTATTACTATTACCATGCAAATCTATTATGTATATTTTGTCAAAAGTATTTCTTAAATGCCAACGCATCCCACGAAATGTCGGATTATCAATATATCCATGAGCTGTAATCATGCCTATGATGCCTTCTTTATTCTTTTCAATAAGGCTTTCAGCATAACGGATAAATTTTACATAATCATCATCTAACCAGTTTTTCTTTTCCTTTAACTTTTCTTTTCCACCTATCTCAACCTTATAGACACTATTATCTGTATATATTTTATTTTGAGAAATACCACTATATGGTGGATTACCTATAACACACATAATCGGGTATTCAGATTTTATACGAGAAGCACTTTTTCTCTCTTCAACAATACTTTCCATAACTCCAAACATACTTGGCTGTATTTCATACGAAGCTGCCTCTTCTAAAGTATTTGTAAGGTAGATACCTATTCTTTTCTTCAATTCACCTGATTTTAAATCTTCCAATGTCATCCCAAGCTTCAAATGGGCAATAGTGTAGGAAGCCATCATTAGCTCAAAGCCATGGAGTCGAGGAAGTAAGTCACTCTCTACATAGGCAGGCCAGCGACCTTCTTGTCCTATAAAGCTTCCGTGAATATTGAGGATAACTTCATTCAAGAATGTTCCTGTGCCCGTAGCGATATCAAGAATTTGAACTTTGTGGTATTCCCTCTTCTCTTTAATTTCTTTACCTTTCGCATCTCTTCCAGTTTTCTCTAATTGTATTTTTGAATTATCTGCTAAACCTTTTACAATACCAAATTCATTTTTTATGATGTCATCCACTGCTCTAACTATAAATCCAACTACTGGTCGAGGAGTATAGAATACTCCCATTTCCATTTTCTTTTTAGAATCATACTCTTTTAGAAAATCTTCATAGAAATGTATGACTGGATCAGGACTTTCATATACTTCACCAAATAAATTCTCTTTCTTAAAATACTCATGCATTAACTTGTGAACATTTGCATGTGTAAAAACTTCACACAATTCATCCACAATAAACCTCAATCTTTCAGGAAATGTATTACCAGCAATATGATCAAAAAATGAACTCAAAAACGGGTTAGTTTTTGGTACGAGTTCTCGAGCTTCTGTGCGAGAGAAACTATCAAAACTTTTATCATTGTAACGAGCTGAAAAAAGACCATATACAAGAGTCTGTGCATACATGTCTGCAAATGAGTTATTGTCAAGGCTTGAAACTAAATTTTCTTTAATAAAATCACGTATTTTTAATATATCTGCATATCGCTCAGACTTAGAAGAAAGCATATCTAATACATTTTCACGAATACGATTTGCTCTTCCTCCCATTATTTGAGCTAGGTGTTTTCCACTCTTAATCGGTTCTTTGTGTGAAGAAATAAAATCTAGAATTGTATTTGCTAGATTAGGTAAATTTTCTTCTTTGGTTTTTATATATCTTTGGTTTTTATCTATATCTCCTAGTGAAATCTCTTCATTATATTTTTGTCCATTCCTAAAGAATCTGAAATTAATATAATCACTAATTATTAAGTTCTCGTATCCAAAATATCTATCTGCCTGCTCTGATTTTTCGATTTTATTTAAATCTTCTCCAACTTTTTTAACTTCTATATATAAGAATGGAACATTATTTCTTATTACTATGAAATCAGGCTTATTACCATTTATTGATCTTTGGTCTTGCTGAGTAAAATAACCTTTTCCCGTTGGAAAAATATCTTTTAAATAATTTTCAAAAGACGTCCTATAGGAATGTTCGGAACTATTCTCGTCGCTAAAGTATTTCTGAATTTCTTTTAAGTAATCTGCCATAAATTTATTTCAATAAGTTTAAATTGAGGTTAAAGTGGCCCGGTAGGTAATCTTCCCTTACAGGGACAGTATACCTTTTCAACTCGTTAAATACGAGCATTTGGGAATTTCATCGGTAGGGTAATCTCGCCTACGGCGCGTGATTGGTGGTTTGTAACCAAACAGCACCAATCTTTCGATTCCTACCCGCAAGCAAAGCAGTTTGCTTGCTCGAGGGCACAAATCGGCCTTTGGCTATTTGTGCCCTCGGTAGGAATCGAACCTACGACCATCTCCTTAAAAGGGAGCTGCTCTACCAACTGAGCTACGGG
>CAYHMN010000031.1:0-9537 GCA_964357795.1 uncultured Candidatus Saccharibacteria bacterium | reverse complement strand
CATTTCTCGATAACTCCATTGCTTGCGGGCGAAGATCTGGGTGTGGTGCGGGCAGTTCATAGGCTTCATAGCAAATTCATGTCCCTCACGAGTGTTGATACGGAATAAATCATCTTTAAACTTATCCCAATGCCCACTCTTTTCATATAATTCCTTTTTTGTAATATGGGGAATATCTACCCGCTCGTAGCCAACTTTCTGGCGGAGTTCCCAGACGAAACCATCTAACAAATCTCGCATAAGTGTACCTTTGGGAGTCCAAAGGGGAAGACCTGCGCCGACTAAATCAGAAAAAGTGAAAAGGTCTAATTCACGGCCGAGCTTCTTATGGTCTCTCTTACGAGCTTCTTCTTGTTGGGCAATATATTCATCTAGAGATTTTTTATTTTCAAATGCTATTCCATACACTCTTGTGAGCATTTTATTTTTCTCGTCTCCACGCCAGTATGCACCAGCAACTCGCTCTAGCTTGAATGAATCTGGTTTGATATCTTTGTGAGGATTCTCTACGTGTCCACCTCGGCAAAGATCTGTGAATGAACCGGAGGTGTATAAAGTTATTTCCTCATTCTTCTCTACAATACCTCTAATGAGTTCGTCCTTGTATTCATTTCCTGCGAAGCTAGATTTAGCTGTATTTTCATCGACTACTTGCTTTTCAAAACTAGTCCATGTCTTTAGCATCTCGCGCATCTTCACTTCAATTTTTTCTAAGTCTGTATCTGTAATTTTACCTTCTACATCTATATCATAATAGAAGCCATTATCAATAGCGGGACCCAATGTGAGCTTAGAGTTAGGGTAGAGCTCCATAACTGATGCCCCCAAAAGATGGGCTAGAGAGTGGCGGATATGCGCTAGATGTTCGGTGTTTTCCATATAGCCCATCATATCATATTTGCATTTTAGGTGAAAATCAGTATACTCTATACATGGTAATACGAATGCGACATACACGTTCTCATACTGGGAACCGCCGAAGCCACCACGCCCTGAAAGCTAAGACTTTTGGAAAGTGTTCTAATTGTCAGAAGCCGAAAGAGACTCACGTAATCTGCACGTACTGTGGATTTTACCGAGGACGCAAAGTCGTAGATGTGGTGAAGAAGGTAGAAAAGAAACAAGCTAAAAAGAAAGCAAAAAGTAAGTAGTTACTAGGTGTTAGTCCCTAGGTTCTAGTTTTACTAGAATCTCGCAACTAGAACCTAAAAACTCGCTATAATTTATGGCAAACAGGCACCTTTCACGTTCAATTGTTCTCCAAACGCTCTTTGAGTGGGATTTTGCTGTGGAAAAAACTGAGCCAGAGGTAATGCTCTCTCGTAATATTGAAGAGTTCGGACCTGGACTTGATGACGCATCTTTCATGGGCGAGCTTTTCTTAGGAGTAGTAAAGAAAAAAGCAATTATAGATGAGATTATAGAAAAAGCGGCGCCAGATTGGCCAATAGATAAAATATCTATTGTAGATAGGAACATCCTCCGCATCGGGCTCTACGAGCTTCTATTTGGCGACCGCACACAGGTACCACCGAAAGTGGCTATTAATGAATCCATAGAACTTGCCAAAAGTTTCGGCGGGGAGAACTCCAGTAAATTTATTAACGGCGTACTTGGTGGTGTATACAAAGAAATAGGTGAGCCTGGAAAAGACGATGTCAGTAAGAAAAAGAAGATGAAAGAGTTTGAAACTGATCCGGCAAAGTTTCCAATTGAAAAGAAAGCAGGGGCAGTTATATATAGTACCCACGAAAATAATATATACTTTGCCTTTGTTCACGATGTCTTCGGTTACTGGACTCTATCAAAAGGTGGAGTTGAAGAGGGTGAAGATGTAGAGGCTGGAGCGATACGTGAAATTAAAGAAGAGCTTGGGTTGAAGATAAAAATAAAAGAAATTCTAGGTCAAAATGAATATATCGCCTCACATCCTGAGAAAGGTAAAATTCGTAAACAAGTTACATTTTTCTTGGCCGAAGCTCCGTACGGTGAACTTGTACTTCTAAATAAATCTGGTGGACTTGATGATGCCAAGTGGTTCCCAATCTCTGAAATTACAAATCTAAAAATGTATGATAATATGATTCCGCTTCTAACAAAAGCAGTGGAGATACTAACTAAGGAATAATATATGGTTGATTTAGGAGAATTTGAGAAAATAACAAATATAGTATTTAAAGATAAAAAGTTGCTCGAACAAGCTTTTATTCACCGTTCTTATATCAATGAGAATACTGGTTCTAAACTCTCGCACAATGAACGCCTAGAATTCTTAGGTGATGCAGTTCTTGAACTTATTATTACTGACTACCTATATAATAAATATCCTGACCGCGACGAGGGGGAGCTTACAGCTTACCGCTCTGCCCTTGTGAATGCTGTGATTATTGGTGAAGTAGCTCATGAATTGGGAATGAATGATTATTTACTCCTTTCAAAGGGTGAGGCAAAAGACGCAGGTCGCGCTCGTAGCTACATACTTGCCAATACCTATGAAGCCTATGTGGGTGCAGTATATATAGACCAAGGATATGATTCAGCGCGCGCCTTCATTGCAAGTACGCTTTTCGGTAAGATAGATACAATCGTCGCGAAAAAGTTATGGCGAGACGCAAAAAGCTTGGTCCAAGAGAAATCGCAAGAATATTTAAATGTCACACCTTTCTATAAAGTTATTAGCGAATCTGGACCTGACCACGATAAGCATTTCAACATAGGAGTATTCTTCGGTGACGAACAGATAGCAACAGGTAAAGGAAAATCCAAACAAGAAGCAGAGCAAGACGCAGCACGGAGGGCATTAGAAGTTAAAGATTGGCTAGACTAGTATGAACATGACACTCCGGTCCATAGAGCTTGCAGGCTTTAAATCTTTCGGTAAGAAAAGTTCTGTCTCGTTCCTGACCCCTATTACAGCTGTCGTAGGTCCTAATGGTTCTGGTAAATCAAATATAGTTGAATCTATAAGATTCGTTCTTGGTGAACAGTCTATGAAATCCCTCCGAGGAAAAGGCGGAGTGGATTTGATATTCAAGGGATCTAAAGTAACTTCAGCATCGAACCATGCAATGGTTACGATAACTTTTGATAATAGTAAGAAAATTTTTTCATTTACAAATAGCGGTCTTGGTGTGTCACTTGATTATGACGAAGTATCAATTTCTCGTGAAGTTTTCACCGATGGAGGAAATAAATACAGTATCAATGGAACTGAAGTCCGACTAAAAGATGTTGTAGACTTACTTTCATCAGTGAATATTGGTAGCTCTGGGCACCATATCATATCGCAAGGTGAGGCAGATAGAGTACTCAATGCTTCTAATAAAGATCGTCGAGCGATGATAGAAGATGCTCTAGGACTAAAAATATACCAATACCGTATTCGTGAGGGAGAAAGGAAGCTTGATAAAACAATACTAAATATGAAAGAAGTCCAAGCATCTCGTCGAGAGATTGCTCCGCATTTAGTATTTCTAAAGAAACAAGTTCAAGTTATAGAAAAAGCTCGAGAAATGCGAGAAGAACTAGGTGCTCTATACAAAACATACTTTTCAGCTGAATCAACTTATATAAATATTGAAACTAAAAGACTCCAAACTACTCGCCATGATTTGGATACAAAGATGAAGTCCATTGAGGAACAAATTGGAGCTTTAAAGAAAGATAGCAATAAAGATGAAGTAGAGAGTGAGCATTCAAAAAAGATAAAAGAATATGAAGCCAAAATGCTTGATTTGCGTTCTATGAAAGATGAGCTTGTACGCAAACTCGGACGCATTGAAGGAGTAATAGAATCTATTGAACGTGAGCTTTCTCGAACTGGTGATAGTAATGAAAAAGTTATCCCAGAGTCAGAGTGGAGAGGGATAGTAGCCAATATAAAAGAGAAGATAGATGAAGCCCTAAGGCTTGAAGATGTAGCCGAGATTACCCAAGTCCTCCATGAAATGAGGGAGCAGATAAGTGCACTTGATTCAAAGAAAGAATATAAAGAGCATACTATAGATAGTAAAGTAGGTAAGGAATATGAAGAGATGAAAGATGTGAGGGAAAAAATTACTGCTGACCTACAAAAAATATCTGAGAACGAGAAATCAATATTAACTGAAATATCAACGCTGCGTGTGAGGGAACAAGAAATGCAGATAAATCTACGCTCCAATGAGCGAGTACTATATGAACTTCTTCGAGCTCAAAATGAAGTAACTTCCAACCAGCATTCACTCCACTTTGAAGAAGAGAAACTTCTTCTGATTAAAAATGCATTTGAAATGGAGCTAGGGGAAGCTGGCGCTCTGATTGGCAGGGAAGCATTGGATTATAAAAACATAGAAGTTTCAGGTGAAATTGTACGTCAGGCTCAAGATGACCTAAGACGAAAGATAGAGCGTATAAAGATTAAACTGGAAGATGCTGGTTCTGGGAGTGGACCTGATGTTATGAAAGAGTATGAAGACACACAAGAACGTGATTTGTTTTTAGGTAAAGAGATAGATGACTTGAATAAAAGCATAGAATCTTTGCGGGTACTAATCGTGGAATTAAAAGAAACTCTAGATGAAGAATTTAAAACAGGTGTAGAGAAAATAAACAAACAATTTCAAGAATTCTTTGCCCTTATGTTTGGTGGCGGGTCAGCCTACCTTTCTGTTGTTATGGAAAACAAAAGAGTAAAATCAGCTCAGATAGATGACGATGAATCTATAGAAGATATGGACCACGATGGGGAAGAATTAGAATTTGAACGAGGGATTGAAATTAATGTAACCTTACCTCATAAGAAAGTGAAAGATTTACATATGCTCTCAGGAGGCGAGCGATCGCTTGCATCTATTGCATTACTATTTGCTATATCGCAAGTAAATCCACCACCATTCCTTGTGCTAGATGAGACAGATGCAGCCCTAGATGAAGCAAACTCTAGAAAATATGGGAACATGCTTGAGAACTTATCTAAGTATTCCCAGCTCATAGTTGTGACCCACAATCGTGAGACTATGTCCCGAGCCAACGTTCTCTACGGGGTGACTATGGATTCCTCTGGAGTATCAAAGCTCCTCTCTATACACCTTGAAGACGCCAGTGCTTACGCTAAATAAAAAATCCGCATTATAATGCGGATTTTTTATTTATATCACTTTCTTTTATTTCTTTAAAATATTCGTTGACTGTCTTACCACTATTTACGATTTCAATAGCGTGTTCTATACCAACGTATCGGTAGTGCCAAGGCTCGTATAGATAGCCGGTGATTTCTTCTTTGCCTTTTGGATAACTAAGTATGAATCCATATTTGCTGGCATTCTCCTCTAACCATTTAGACTCTAAAGTATCTCCAAATTTTCCTGTTGCTGAAACGTTCCCTATAGATGGGCTAGTAAAGTCTACTGCAATTCCTAGCTGGTGCTCAGAGTGCCCTGGCTTCGCAATCAACTTGGTAGCATTTTTATTGCCAGATGCAATGTTAGTACTTAGAATATTTTCCTGAGTATTATAATCTCTAAATCCAGATGATACTATTATGTTTAGCTTTTCTTTTTTTGCGTCACTAAGCATAAGATTCAAAGCTTGGGC
This sequence comes from uncultured Candidatus Saccharibacteria bacterium, assembly GCA_964357795.1. Classification (GTDB taxonomy): domain Bacteria; phylum Patescibacteriota; class Minisyncoccia; order Phycocordibacterales; family UBA9973; genus UBA8515. The sequence goes on along the minus strand of CAYHMN010000031.1, from coordinate 3,963 downwards.
AACCTCTTCTTTTACACAAAGATTAGTATATTTTGAAACACTTTTGGCTAATTCTACTAAACTACTAGGAATATAAGTTTTATCCTCCAACGGAACTTCTGGACCGACATCTAGATAGGAAGCATCCACATATTCCTTCTTAGGGACAGAACACTTATTCGGTTTCTTGGTTACCTCATCTTTCTTTTCTTCCTCGGTTTTTACTCCAGATTCAGTGAGGTCTTTTATTTCTAAGACTGCTTCTTCTTTTATTTCTACAACAGAGAGTGTCTCTATAGCAGCTTCTGGCTCTTTTGGTACATATGCTCTAGTAACAAAAAACCCCAGAGAGGAGCCTGCTAAAGAAGTTGTAATAGCAAAAATGATAATTAAAAGTTTATTCTTCATACTATTGATACTATATTATACCAAAGTATAATCAATAGTCTTCTTATTTCTATCCACACCTTTAACTTCAAATTGTACTTTATCTCCTAGAGTATACTTCTTGTGAGTTTTACTTCCTTTTATACTCATATACTTTTTATCAAAAGTATAATAATCATCTTTTAAATCTCGCATACGAACCATACCCTCACATTTTGTTTTCTCTTCTTCTACATATAGACCCCATTCTGTAACACCAGTAATAATACCAGCATATTTTGACCCGATACGAGTAGACATATACTCTACCTGCTTGTACTTGATAGATGCACGTTCTGCTTCTGCAGCTTCTTTCTCTCGACTTGAGGCTTCAGAACTCATTTTCTCATATTCAAGTAGGCGCTCTTTCGGTATAACTTTATCTTCCAAGAAGTATGCGAGTAGTCTGTGAACAATAACGTCTGGGTATCTGCGGATAGGAGAAGTGAAGTGAGTATAGAATTTAAATCCAAGACCGTAGTGGCCGATATTTTTCGTAGAATATATTGCTTTTGCCATAGTACGGATAATTGCACTATGCACTGTGTCACGAAGGGGATTATGCTCAAGCTTGCCTACTAGAGCGTTGATTTCTTCAGATGGAATAATGCCATCTTTGAGCTTCATGTTATATCCAAGTCTTCGCAAAAATGTCACTAGGTCTTGCATTTTTTCTTTGTTTGGTAAATCGTGGATTCTATATAGAAAGATTCCTTGCATACCATTCTTTCTTTTCTGTGACATACATTCAGCTACACGCCTATTGGCAAGGAGCATAAACTCTTCTATGAGTTTATTGGTATCGCCACGCTCTTTGGTATAGACGGATATTGGCACTCCATCGGGGCCTAGTTTGAATTTGACTTCGTCTTGCTCAAGAGATATAGCCCCTTCATCAAAGCGTTTTTTGGAAAGCTTCTTTGCTATGTTATTTAATATTGAAAGTTCATCGTAGAATACTCCATGTCCATCATCTAAAATCTTTTGTGCATTTTCATATGTGAAGCGCTTGTCAGAATGAATGACAGTTCTTCCGAACCATTCATTATAAATTTGACCTTTGGTATCAATCTCAAAAATAGCTGCAAATGTCAGGCGATCAAGATTTGGATTTAAACTACAAAGTCCATTGGAAAGCTCCTCTGGGAGCATAGGGATAGTCCGGTCAACAAGGTATACCGAAGTGCCACGTCTGCGAGCCTCAATATCAAGAGCCGTATCAGGTCTTACGTAGTAAGACACATCGGCGATATGGATACCCACTTCAAAATGGCCATTTGGAAGTTTCTTGAAAGATAAGGCGTCGTCAAAATCTTTTGCATCTTCTGGATCAATAGTGAATGTCGGCGTTGTCCTCATATCACGACGACCCTTCATATCTTTTTCAGTTATACCAACTTCTTCAATTTTCTTTGCTTCAGCTTCAACAGAAGGGGGGAAGAGCATATCAAAACCTTTCTCAAGGGCGATAGCTTCCATCTCGGCATTGTGTTCCATTGGCATACCTAGAACTTTTATTACTTCACCAATCGGGGCTTTCTTGGAATCTTTCCATTCTGTAATAGCTACGAATACTTTCTGGCCAATTTTTGCACCGTTTAATTTATCTGTCGGTATTACTATGTCTGAATACATTTTCAAATCACTAGGGATTAAAAAATATGTATCGTGTTCTTTCTCTACAACACCAGAAAATCCTTTCTTGGAGCGACGCAATATTTCAGAAACTTCACCACGCTGTTCACTGTCTTTGCTTTTTGGATACAGTAAAACTCGCACAGTGTCACCATTGCAGGCTGTGTGTAGGAAGCTATGGTCAACCTCTACTGTATCGTCAGTATGTTGTATCCGCACCTTACCAATACCCTTATGAGATATATGTATTATGCCTTCAATGTATCTGCTACCATGTTTAACTTGAGAAGCTTGCTCTGCTTTTTTGGGAGGATGTATATGCTTGTGTACTTTCTTACTTTTCACATTGGCAGTATAGCATAAAATATAAACCCTTGATTACTTGCATCCTCTATGCTAAGATACCGCTATGTTAAAAATACGACTACAGAGAATAGGGAGAAAGAATGATGCGAGCTTTCGTGTCGTTTTGACTGATTCAAAGAACTCTACAAAAAGCGGTAAATTCAAAGAAATCCTAGGCTCTTACAATCTAAAGAGTGGTGAAGTGCTATTTAAAAAAGACCGTATAACTTACTGGATAAGCAACGGCGCTCAAACTTCTGCTACAGTCCACAACTTCCTTGTACATCAGAAAGTAGTTGAAGGTAAGAAGAAAAACGTTCTATCTAAGAAGTCTCCGACTAAAGCTCGCAAAGAATTGAAGAAAGCTTAAAATAAAGAAAAAGACCCCATCTGCTTCGTTGTAGACTCCGGTTGCTCAGTCAATGTAGTTTTCTACATCTTCCTCGCAATCCTCATCTCCGCCTCGCATCTAGGGTCTTTTTCTTTATTTTATAAGTAGTGTATTCTCTTGTTTTATTATTGTGATATACTATATACACGATGCAGGTTGTAGTCGGTACACTGCACTAGTTTAAGAATTAATACTAAAAAGAATATATGGCAGACGATAAAGCATTTCTTGAATATGTTGTGAAAGCATTGGTTGATAATCCGGACGATGTAAAAATCGACCGAACAGTGGATGAAATGGGCGTACTTATAACTATGACAGTGAATAGTGCAGATATGGGAAAGATAATCGGCCGACAAGGCAATACTGCGAAAGCTATCCGAACACTACTACGAGTCATCGGTATGAAGAATAATGCTCGCGTTAATTTGAAAATAAATGAACCAGAAGGAAGCACTCACGAGCATGCACCGGCGCAAGCTCCAATGTCCGGAGCTGAAGCATCACGAAGTGTAGATGCAGCACTGGAAGACTTGAAGGGGATTTAATTGTTTAAATGTAAAAAGGAACGAATCATTTGATTCGTTCCTTTTGCAATTTTTAGTATTTATTTGGGTCATAATCTGAAGCCCATTCTGCCCAGTCTCCAAATGAAAAAAAGATGTGATTATTGCTCCTTTGGTGGTACTCTATGTCAATTTTGAATAGAACCCCAGCGTGTTTTAAGAATTCAATCCAGCCCCGCTCTATCTCTTCTCTATCTTCTTTGAATTCCATACTTTCCAAACCTTTTTTTACACTCTTCATATATATTCCAACCAGTGGAATTATTTCTTTACCCCTTCTGCGTAGCTCACAGCCAAATGGAGACCCTTCATGAGAGAAACGATCTCCTATGACAAAGGCTTCAGTTAAACCAGGGAAAAGATCAACTGTTTTCATTTCTCTTACTGTTGTACTCATAATAGTGATTTTCTTTTAAATATACATCTATTTATAAAAGTGTCAAATATTCTCTATTGTGATATATTGACCTTATGAATTTCCATATAGTAACTCTATTCCCAGAGATGTTCGACTCATATCTACACGAGTCTATTCTAGGGCGGGCGATAAAGGAGGGTAAGATTAAGGTTTCATTTGTAAACCCTCGTAAATTTGTGACTGGTAAATACAGGAAAGTTTGG
>CAYHMN010000030.1:0-9768 GCA_964357795.1 uncultured Candidatus Saccharibacteria bacterium | reverse complement strand
TCAAATATATCTCCGAGTCTTGCTTCTATAATCTCATCAATTTTTTTCTTTGGATAGTCACCACCGATGACACTACCGAGCTTTATACTCTCTGCTTCTTCTAGTGCAATGCGGAATCCGAGGGCTACGTCTTTGGTAATGTCCATACTACCGATAGAAAATACTTGCATAGACATAAGTAGTCCGTTCTCAAAGACAGCAATAGATACAGTCTCTGCTCCTATATCTATAAGGGCGCACCCAGCAGCCTTTTGCTTGGTAGAGAGGAGTATGACAGAGCTTGCAAGTGGGGAAGCTATAAGGTCTTGGGCTTCAATTCCGGAAAGTGCAAGAGCTTCAATAAGGTCTTCAATGTTTTGTTTTAGACAGGTTATGAAAAGTGTTTTGACTTCAAGCTTTACGCCTTTCATGCCTTCTGGTCTGCCGTGAATATCCTTACCATCTAGTTTGTAGCCGACTGGAATAATGTGAATTATTTTCTTATTTAAAGTTTCTAGATTTTCTTCGCTGTCGGTAAGAGCTTTTGATATATCAAGCTGAGTGACTTCTTGATCTGCGCGAGATATGATTACTGATCCAGTTGATACAACAGAGCCAAGACTAATACCACCGATAGAAACAAGGCCTCGTTTAATTTTTGAGCCTAGAGTTTTTTCAGCTACTGTTAAAGCTTCTTTAATACTTTTGGCAACGTGGTCTACATTTGTTATATAGCCAAGGCGCATGCCAGAAGTAGGAGCTTGCCCAGTCGCTATAGTGTATGGTGACCCATCTTCTTTTGTGTAGCCTACAACTGCGACCCGCGTTGTATGCGTGCCTACATCTATACCGCAAGTGTAGTTAGTTTTTGCCATGAGAATAAAAAGGGAATATTAATGAAATATCTTGAGATACTTCTTCTCTTCTTTCTCCATTGTACTACTATGTTGGAAACCTTTCAAATGTAAGCACCCGTGGATAAATAAATATTTTAGGAATTTTGGGTATGTCATGTCAAAAAGTGGGGCATCGCGCTTCGCTTGGGCCGGATCAAAAGTGATTTCACCAGAATTTGGAGATAGGGAGAAAGATAGAACGTTGGTCGTCTTGTCTTTACCCCTGTATTTTTTATTTATTTTCTTCTGCTCGGATGGAGTAAGAAAACTTATAGATAAGTCATACTTAGTACCTAGGATTTTGTCTTTCATAGAAACAAAAGGTAAGCTTGGGAGCTTACCTTTTGTTTTATTAGTTATATTGACTAGTTCTATGCGTGGCATATCTTAACGGCGTCCTCGCTTTACTACAACTTGTGCTTTACCAAGTTTTAGAAGTTTCTCGTGAGTCTTTCGGCGAGTGATACGCTTCAGTGTCGCATGCTTAGTTTTTAGCTTAGAAAGTGGGCGCTCATTGTAGCGCTTACTTTTTACTTTCTGGATAATGCCAGATTCCTGAACCCTACGAGAAAAGCGACGAACTAGGTTCATATTGCTTTCATTTGTATTCTTCTTGACCTCTATAACTGTAATCATATGTAGGTCGTATAGTACCATATCCTTATATATGAAGCAAGATATGGCTACAACAAGTCTTCTGGATCTACGTTTATAGAGAATGATGGAGGTAGAGAGAAAAGGATTTCAGCAAGGGGTGAAGGGGATGATTGCCTCTCACTTGTAGGCACAAGCCACTCTTTTGGTTCTACTTTTATTACAGTGTTGGTTATGTATTGTCCTCTGACTTTGCCGATGAAGGCAGAGAATATCTGTGGTTCATAAGTGGAAAGTACATGGTCTAGATATTTACGGGCCTTATCGGTCTCGGAAGCACTACCAGCAAATGTAATTTTTATTAATCTTTTAAATGGAGGATAGCCGAAGGCTTTACGCTCTCGTAAATCCTCGCGGTAAAGAGGCAAGACATTGCCAGAAAGAATGTATTGCAAAATCTGATTCTCGGGTAGTCGTGTTTGAATAATTAAATTGCGAGTTGTAATAGTATGTAATTTTTCTATGATATGGAGAATCTTTTGGGTAATGTTAAAGCTTGGAATTGAAAGCAATCCATCAAGAGAGATGATGGCACTGTGAGTGACCTCACTATGTAGGTATGAGAATGTCATTTCGGTTCCGATTAGAATACTACCTTCCTTTTTGTAGAATAAATTTATCGCTCCTCGGGCATCTTTTTCTGTCGGAGTTGCTTCTTTGTCTATCTGGATTATATGAGCTTTAGGAAATAAACTTTTAACTTCTTCATATACACGATCAGTTCCGATACCAAGTGGAGTCAGGTTCCAACTCGCACATTCTGGACATTTTATCTCGGTGGATTCTTTTCGTCCGCATTTGTTGCACATGAATATTCGTGTTGTCGCCATTTTTGTCGCGTTTCTTTGCTTGGCTCCATAGAGTACTACCGGAGTAGAACAATCAGGACAAAGAAGTGTATATCCGCAATCATGGCATACAGTGACTCCAGCCAGCCCTTTTCTTACAGAAAATAAGAATACTGATTCGTTCTTTGATATTGCATGCTCTATCATTCTTTTTGTTTTATCAGAAAGTACTGTGAATCTCTTTGCTCCTTTTTCATCTATTTCTTCCTTCATATCTACAATCATCTGGCGCTCTGCTTTAGGGAGTCGGAAATGCGGTGGGTGGATTTCTCCAAGCTCACCTTCCTCGTGCCTATTTAGTGTATCTGGTCGCATAAGGGTATCGCCTAGGATTAATCTTGATTTTTGAATTGATGAAAGTACTTCTACAAAACTTCTGATATCCATATATGGTTTTCGAAGTTGTTTATAAGAGTCTGAACTTTCATGTTCAAGAATTATTGTCTTAATATCATAGCGAGGAATAGATAGGAACATGCCTGTGCCTATGATGAGTATCGGGTGCTCTGTGCTTATAACACTATTGTAACTTCCAATTAATGACTTCTTAGTCATGTCAGAGTGAAATGCAAATACATACTGCTCTATACCTTTTACTAATGCATTTTTCCACTCTTCTATATCGTAACGAGTAGGGACACATATGAAGACTGATTGTTTTTTTGCGAATGCTTCGCGAATAAGTGTACGATAGAAAGATATACGGTCAGGAATAAGCGCTTGGAAAATTAATTTCTCATGTTTTATATTTTCAGATTTATCTACCGCTACAATTTCTGGAGACTCTTTCAAGTCACGAATGTTATCTAGAAACACACTCGGAAGCATAGTGCTTATAATGTTGCCAGTAGAGCTCACAGTGTAGTCTTTCATCCGACTACATGCACTAAAGAATTCTTTTGTGAAAGGGGAACGTCCTTTTATACCGGTAACTTTCTTTAGTTGATACTTGGCGCTCTTCAAATCAGATTTCACTGATCGAGCGTTCTCTATATGGATAACAATTGCTTCCACAGTTTTTGACCGCATTGGCACAGTCACAATAGTGCCGAGTGGTATATCGGTAGCCGAGAAATAAGATAGATACTCCTTTTGAAAGCCTTTCTTTATAGGGATGACAGTAGCAATATACATACCTTTATCCTAGCATAACTTCTGTGCTATAGTAGCTCTATATATATGGCTATATTTTCTAAAAAATTGGGTATTGATTTAGGCACAGCAAATACGCTCGTGTATCTGCCGGGTAAAGGCATTATTCTCAACGAGCCTTCTGTTGTAGCAGTTTCTGAACAAGACAATACAATACTTGCTATCGGCCTTGAAGCCAAAGAAATGATAGGAAAGACCCCAGAGAGTATTGTCGTCTACCGCCCTATGAAAGACGGAGTCATAGCAGACTATAGAGTCACCGAAGCGATGCTCCGCTATTTCATAACGAAAGCTCTTGGAAAATATAATTTATTCAAACCAGATGTGATGGTATCCGTGCCAGCAGGTATTACTTCTACTGAGCGTCGTGCAGTTGTGGAAGCTGCAGTTAGAGCAGGAGCGAAGAATGCCTACGTTGTGAAGGAGCCGATCTTGGCGGCAATCGGTGCCGGTATTCCGATTCACGAATCCAAAGGTCATATGATTATGGACATTGGAGGAGGTACGACTGATGTCGCTGTTATATCACTTGGTGGTATCGTATCGTCTACTTCTGTAAAATGCGCCGGAGATAAGATTGACCAAGCCATAGCTGACTATATAAAGAAAACTTTTAATCTAGCCATTGGGGATAAGACTGCAGAAGCTATAAAAATGAAAATTGGCGCAGCTGTACCCCTTGAAGAAGAGCTCACTATCACTATCAAAGGACGCGATTTCATTCAAGGTCTTCCTCGTACTGCTCAGATATCTACCAACGAAGTAGTAAGAGCAATAGATAAAGAACTTCGTACGATGATTGGTGCTATTAAAGATGTACTTTCTCAAACTCCACCGGAGCTTGCCGCAGATATTATAGATGACGGTATTATTATGACAGGAGGCTCATCCCAACTTCGCAATCTGTCTGATCTGATATATCGTCGCACTGGGGTAAAAGCATACGTTGCCGACGAGCCACTCCTATGTGTTGCTCGAGGTACAGGGGAAGCCCTCAACCATCTAGATACTTATAAAAAGACAATCCTCAGTAAAAGATAAAAATGAAAAATTTTAATAAAATCACACGAAAAGTTTTTCGCGCTCTATTATATATATTCGCTATCGTTGGTTTTATTTTTGTAAGCGTTTACTTTGCTATGCAGTTGGGACTGCTGAATGTAAAAGGTTCTATATCCGAACGTAATTCGTATTTTAATTTTAAAAAGAATTCCAATAATCAAGCTCTAAACGTAAATGATTTAAATATTGCATGTCAAATAAATGTACTTAGTAAATATGCTCCACTGACAGCTATAAATATTTATAGAACTATTTCTAAAGGAACTGATACGACACTTCTAGCTCAGATGATAAAGGTTGCGTCAAAGCGATTTGATACTGATCCAAGCTATAGAATGGCAATGAACAATTGTAACGCTAGTAGTTCTCAAGCTCTAGATCTACCGATGTCAGCATATAACTGGGCAGATACAGATGAGTGGCATCTAATGAAAGAGGTTTTCATTCGGGACCAAGATATTATAAACAGAGCAGCAAAAGATGCTGGTATTTCTCCACGACTGATACTCTCAGGTGTGATAGGTGAGCAGTTTAGATTCTTTAGTAGTAGACGCGAATCGTTCAAGAGCTATTTTGAGCCATTGAAAATCTTAGCATCACTTTCCAATACCTCTTTTGGCATAGCAGGACTGAAACCCAAGACTGTAGGTCAAATTGAAGATAATTTAAAAAATCCGAAATCACCATTTTATTTAGGTAGAGATATGGAGAATGTGGCAGATTATAAAAATGTTAGTGATTTAGAAAGTGCACGCCTATCTCGTATTACTGATGTAAAGAATCCTTACTATCCATATCTATATGTAGGTCTCTTTATGAAGCAGATAGAAACACAATGGAAGAATGCGGGATACGATATATCAAACCGGCCAGAATTTTTAGCAACACTATACAACTTGGGTTTCTATTATTCAGTTCCAAAAGAAAATCCACAAGTAGGAGGAACAATTATAAATATTGGTGAGGTAAGCTATACTTTTGGAGATCTTGCTTATGAATTCTATTACTCTGGGGAGCTTGCCGATATTTTTCCAATTAGAGTACAATAGTCTTTATGAGTAGTATAAGTGCGCTATTTCCAAAAGATTTGTATCATAGCTATATAGTTGAAGGTGACCCAGAAGTTACTACTTTTTCTTTGCGTGAACAACTTGAAGCACAAAGCGCGGATGTCCTTTGCCAAGTTTACGACTCTTTTACCATAGAGGATGGTAGAAAAATAAAAGAATGGCACTCTGAAAGAGGTATAAGTGATGGCAAAAGGATCTGCATTATCGGAGCAAAATTTATCAATCATGATGCTGAACGTACACTACTGAAAATTATAGAGGAGCCACAGGAGGGCACTCACTTTTTTATTGTAGTACCTAATTCACAAATGTTACTTGATACCATAGTATCTCGAGCTCATGTCGTGAAAGTGGATAAGGAGGAGAACACTCTTTCCAAAAAAGATGCCCTAGAGTTTTATAAAAGCACACCAAAAGATAGAATAGACCTTGTAGCAGATATGATAGAAGAAAATAAAGACAACATAGGTAGCGGAGGTTTGCGTTTTAGTGCTATAAAACTTATCAATGATTTAGAGAGAATAGTTTACTCACAATTTAAAAATGATAAAAATAATAAGGAAATTAAATTTACCCTTGGTGAACTAAATAAAGCCAGAGAGTATCTAGCGTTGCCAGGAGCCTCAGTCAAAATGATTTTAGAACATATTTCTCTTGTGCTATAATAAAAGTGTATGGCTTATAATACGAACGATTTTAAACAAGAATTAAAAAAAGTAGAGGAGTGGCTAGGAAAGGAGTACTCTCAAGTTCACACAGGGCGCGCTACGCCTATGGTACTAGATTCTGTTATGGTAGAGAGCTATGGGGCTCGTCAGCCTATCAAGAACGTGGCAGGTATATCTATAGAAGATCCGAAGACTATTCGAGTGGCACCTTGGGATAAGAATCAAATTAAAGATATAGAGAGTGCGATAATGGCTTCCAATTTAGGATTGTCTGTTGTATCAGACAGCGACGGTGTCCGAGTTATATTCCCAATGCTTACAACAGAGAATCGAACCAAGCTTGCAAAAATTCTAAAAGAGAAGTTAGAAGATGCTCGCATAAGTGTCCGCAAATCTCGCGGAGATGAAATGGATAAGCTAGAAGACCTAAGTGAAGATGAGAAAAAGCGTGCCAAAGACGATGTCCAGAAATGCGTAGATGAATCAAACGCTAACCTAGAAGCAATTTTCGCCAAAAAAGAAACGGAAGTAATGAATTAATCGAATGAACATAATAATTTTTCTTATAATTTTACTCGTGCTTGTGGTTGCTCATGAATTTGGGCATTTTATTGTCGCGAAAAAGAGTGGGATTCGTGTAGATGAATTTGCTTTCGGTTTCAAGCCTCGACTTTTTAGTATAAAAAGAGGAGAGACTCGTTATAGCTTCAACGCTCTACCTATCGGAGGGTATGTATCAATATATGGAGAGAATCCCGACGAAGAATCTACTAGTGGACCAGATAGTAGTCGTAGCTTTGTAAATAAACCAGCGTATATAAAAGCAGCAGTTATGTTTGCAGGTGTTGCCATGAACTTTCTAGTAGCATGGCTATTACTATCTGTAGGTTTTATGTCTGGTATGCCTACATCTGTCGGACTAGAACCAAAAGGTTCTGTACTACAAAACCAAGCTCTTACTATCACAAGCGTAGTAGCAGGTTCGCCAGCAGAAAAAGCAGGACTAAAAACTACTGACAAAATTCTACTTTTGAAATCAGGCACTGATATGACTGAGACTCCATCTGCAGAAAGTGTTCGCTATTTTGTAAGAAAGCACAGTACTGATGTCATAACTGTAAACTTTGTTCGTAACTCTGAAAATATGGAGACTACTCTCACTCCAGCTCCGGGGATTGTAGATGGTGCTCCGGGTATAGGGATATCTATGGACCTTATCGGCACACTCAAGCTCCCAGCACATGAAGCCCTTTGGGAAGGATTAAAACTCTCAGGCAATATATTTGTGGGGACAGTGAAAGGTTTTTACAAACTTATCCATGATGGTATTACTGGAGAAGGTAGTCTCTCTGGTGTCAGCGGACCAGTGGGTATAGTTGGAGTTGTCGGTGATGCTGCCCAGTTTGGATTTATTTACCTCCTTTCATTTACTGCTCTTATATCTATTAATCTTGCAGTTATAAATTTGATACCATTCCCAGCTCTTGATGGTGGACGACTATTATTCCTTCTAATAGAGAAAGTAAAAGGCTCACGCATCAAACCGCAAATTGCCAATGCAATAAACGCAGGTGGATTCGTACTCCTTATGCTCCTAATGGTTGTGATAACCTATAACGATATAATAAAACTATTATAGGTTTATATTGACATGAACCCTAATTAATTATAATGTAATTTTAATTACAGTTATTTGACATACATTCATTCACCATAAATAAATTAACTAATGGACACAAAAGTAACTCAGCTCCAGGGAGGAAAAGAGATAGGTCTTTTCGAGCTTGAAAAACATTCCCACCTGGGTTACTCAGTACCCAGATTTTTCGTATTACCTAACTTGGGAAACGAAAAAGAACTGATTAAAATTGCTGAAGAATTTAAAGGGTGCGATATTATCGTTCGCTCTAATTCTATAATGGAAAATAGCGAATTTGGATTTGATGGCATATACGAATCCATTGTTCTCAAAAATTGGGACATCGATAGCTTTAACAGGGCATGTAAAAATGTTCTTGAATCTATATTATCTGAAGATGCTATTGCATATCGTAGTAATGTCGGTATTGAAGAAGATTCGATGAGGGTCATTGTACAAAAGTTTATAGGGAAAAAAGACATTTCTAATGACGAAGAATTACAATACTTTGTTATGGAAACTTCCATAAACAGTCAAGGTGATAGGTCTATCGTAATAGATGAGAATTATGATTTTATTAATGCCGAGCTAGACTACGAAGAAATAATTGCAGACAATAATGGAAATATTTTAACATCTACCGATATATTAAAGTTCATTTCTGAACATAAACTATTGGAAATCTTAAAAATAATTGCCACAGAATTACAAAAAGTATTTGGACCTGTTTCTCTTGAAGGAGCTTATTTAAAAAATATAGCTACTCATGACATAAAAGTTTTCTTGTTTCAACGAAGATTGTTGGCAAAGGAGTTTTATCAGGCGAAAGCTGAGGTTGTTCCTGATAAATACGATGACAAGGATATATTATTTCGTTCAAAGACCTACAGAGGAGCAGGAAAAATAGAAAATCTACCTCTCATCGTAATGCCGACCATAAACCATGTAAAGACGTGGGAAGATGACCTGCGAAAAAAAATTACTCAACTTAACTCTGATGTAATTTTGTTTGTGCCAACGATGCATTTAGGAGAAATGAGTTCAAGGATTCTTAATGATTACAGAGCTTTGTCTGGAGTTAGGGCTATCATTTCTTTTGAAAAGATTGATTTTGCATCACATGCATTCAAAGTTGCATCACTTGCAAGAATTCCATTTGTTTCAGTAAAAAAATTTGATCGTATCAAAACCTTAAGTAGAGGCTCACTGTTTTTTACAAAAAATCAGGCTGTATTCTGTTTAGATGAAAAGCGAGACGAATTTAAATTTGACCTTCTTAAAAAATCAGAAGCAACATCATTGGCAAAGTTAATAAAAGAGAAAGGAATTGTCGTTAGATTTTCTGAGGAAAAACAGGAACTTGGCTTTGACCTTAACACTAAAAAGTTTTCCTTTAATGATCTTGAAATTTCATTCCATAGGTTATTGGAGGATGTCTCAGGTGAAGCTTGGCTCTTTGGAAATGATAATTTTGGAAGTATCGGTTTTAAGTGTGAAAATTCAAAAGGTCATATTATTCAATTCTCTGGCTGGGGTAACTATTTGTTTAATGAAGGACATTTGAACTTGGATAACTTCAGAGAACATTTTGAAGATAATAAGGTTGAGTGGAGCTTAATTCAAGCAATTTTTGCTCAGCTTAATGGATAAATAATAGTATTATAACTGTCGCGGTTACTCTGCGGCAGTTTTTTTATTTACATTTATTAAAATGTATGATATATTAAAAGCACATCTCGCCGTGGCTAAATCATCTTACTAGATGATCGCCCGAACAAAATCCCAAAGGGATTTTTGTTT
>CAYHMN010000029.1:9339-9839 GCA_964357795.1 uncultured Candidatus Saccharibacteria bacterium | reverse complement strand
AACTCGTGGAAGGAAAAAGTAATATGAGTGATATGTCCAAGATTTTATATCTTGAAATCATAGATGCGACGTTCTCTATAGATGGAGTATTAGGAGCATTTGCATTTACTCTTTCTATCCCTCTTATACTTATTGGTAACGGTATAGGTGCATTCGTACTTCGTAAACTTACAATTGGAAATATAGAAAGAATTAAAAAATATATGTATCTGAAGAATGGTGCTATGTATTCTATATTTGTGCTCGGTATTATAATGGTTGCCGACGGGTTTGGAGTTCATATACCTGCCCTCGTGTCCCCTGTTGTAACATTCATAATTATTGGTTACTTCTTTTGGAAATCAAAGAAGGCAATGACCTTACAGCCAGCTTTATAAAACAAAATTATTTCTGATTAAATTTCTTACCGTGCAGTAATGCTTCTAGGATTATAGAGAATTTCATAGTCGCTACTCCCACTACTTTATCCCCTCCACCGTAGTATATGTATAGTATGTCTT
>CAYHMN010000029.1:0-9329 GCA_964357795.1 uncultured Candidatus Saccharibacteria bacterium | reverse complement strand
TCCCACAAGGAAAAACAACATTGTTCACAATACCAAATTTTTCATACTCTTCTTCTGGTTCAAAAATAGCATCTGTACTCCGAGCAAGAACTATGCCGGGGTCTTTTAGATCAAGCAATACTGCTCCGACACGATAAGTGCCATGACTCTTTGAAACTCCATGATATAGAAGTAACCAGCCGTATTTGGTTTTGACTGGAGGTGCAGTAATCCCGACTTTTGCACTATCCCAAGCATTAAGACGTGGACCGATAATTCTTATGCATTTATTTACAGTATCTTTTTTAAAGTCTAACGATTTAATATAGTCACCACAGATTTCATTTCCGACACGATGTAGAATAAAGTAGCCCTCTTTTAGTTTCTCCGGGAATAAGCAAGTATCTTTGTCATCAAAGCCGGGTGGTGTTATGAGTGTAGGCACTTCCCAATTCCATTTACGAGCTAGGAAATCTTTTTCTGTTATTGAAGATATTGCTACACGTGGTGGTCCGATACTATCAAACGCTGTATAGCAGATATAAATATTCTTCCCTATTATAGTGAGCCTTGGATCTTCGCACCCAGAGTTGCCACCTCCAATTTTCTTCATTTCAAAATCTTCGCGAGGTACATAAATAGGCACTTCAAGGCGTTCATCTATATTTAGACCATCATTACTTGATGCATAACCTATAGACGAAGTGTTGTCGCTAGAAAGCGTGCGATACAGAATATGAGTTTTACCACCTAGATATATAGTAGCAGGATTAAATGTTGCCTTGGATTCCCAATCATTTTCAGCCTTCGGAGATATTATAGGATTATTGGGAGCACGCTTAAATCTGAAATCTCCAGATGTCTTTTCACACATACCTCCTACCAGGTCGCCTAGACTCACATGAGCTACACAAGTCGTAGTATCTGCAGCTCCGTAGTATATAGTAAGCGTATCTTTTTCTATAAGAGCTCCAGTCGGAAAAACAACATTCCCTACATATCCAGATAGCTCATAAGGTTCATCTGGTACTATCATAGGTCCTTTGGTTCTACCTATGATTTTAGTCGGGTCGTTTATATCAAGAAGAAGTGCTTCAATCCCAAAGATACGGTCAAGTCCTTCTGGTGAAGGAAAGTAATTTTGAATATGAGAATATATGAGAAGCCAGCCATATTTTGTCAGAAGTGGTGGTGCCCCAACCTCTAAATGGTCATAGGCATTGCGACGGAAATCGACAACATGACTATCAAGATTTTTAATCCACTCTTCCCAGAAATCCACATCCCAAAGTTGCTCTATATTATCAAACTGAGCGATAGAAACTTTTGCTGGAGGGCTATCGGTATGAGCTGAAAATATAACCGTAATTTTACCATTGATACGCTTCGGGAAAAGAGTCATGGCTTTAGCATTAAATGGTGTGACAAAGTGACGTTCATCAACTTTCTTTAAATCTTTGGAAACTGCGACAGCAACTTTTATCCCTTCAGGACCAAATGGATATCGCGAAAGTGCAGTATAAAATATATAATATTTCCCTTCAAAGAAAGTTACCCGCGGATCTTCACACCCATGAGCTTCCCACTCTTCATTTGGAACTATAAAAGGAGTCCTGTCATCAAAGTGAATCCCATCACGACTTTTACCTATGCCAATAGTAGATATCTGTTGTTGGACTGCCATACTGTCTACTGCTGATATTGCTCTGTATAATCCATAAGTCGTCTTGCCAATCTTTATCGGGCACATATTGAAAGTCGCAAAAGACTCCCAATAATGATCACGGTTAGGTATGAGTATAGGATTATGAATAGATCTTTTTACGACGTACATATATTATATTTTCTTTAGAAATTTATTTGTTTTTAGTTTTACCCGTTTGTCTTTCTTTAGACTATCTAACAGTTCATCAAGCTCTATAGTTGCTACACATGTAAACTTATCAGCTCCACCATAGTATACAAATAGTATTCCATCTTTTACTACAGCTCCACACGAATATATTACACCCCATTTATAACCTTGATTCTCATAATGTAAGTCTGGTTCCAATATTGGATGATTTGAATGATATAAAATTTTCTTAGGGTCCTTTTTATCTAGAATAAGTGCCCCTAGTTTATACCTATCTGGGTCATTTTTATCCATACTATGATATAGAATAAGCCAGCCTAGAATAGTTTTTATCGGGGCAGGGCCGACTCCCCGAACCATATTGTCCCATGAATTATCCCAAGGGGGCTCGCTATGGTACTTACTTTTTATGAATTTACTACCATTAAATTCGCTTAAATTATCTACATAGTCAATAAGTATATCTGGAGATATGCTATGCAGAATTGCAAACTTACCATTTATCTTCTCTGGAAAAAGAACCCAGTTCTTGTGAATTTCCCCAGGTGGAGATATCATTACTGGTTTACTCCAATTCCATTTCTTCTTTTTAAAATCGGAAAGAGCTATTGAGGTTAGTGCAATCCGAACAGAACCCCATCCATCAAAAGCAGTGTAGAGCATATATAGAGTATTATCTATAAGAGTTAACCTTGGGTCCTCGCATCCACCTCCCCACCCTCCACCTGAGATATAATCTATCGGTGCTCCTATTTTTGAAACCTCATAAAATCTTTGGTAAATAGCATGTGTTGGTCGCTCTTCAATATTTAGACCATCATAGCTAGAAGCATAGCCTAGTACCGATGTATCATTATCTCCAATTGCGCGATATAGAATATGCACCTTTCCGTCAGATTCAAATGCAGTTGGATTAAAAGTTGCTTTTGATTCCCAAGGGTAAAAACTTGGTTTGATTATAGGGTTGTTTGCATGTCTTTCAAGTTTAACTTTCTTTTTTTTAATTACCTTCTTGCGCTTAGAAATAATTCTAGGCTTTGTTTTTGTTTTTTTAGAAGTAGATTTAGTTGGTCGCTTTTTCAGTATAAGCTTTTTAGCTATTTTCTTTTTTGCTTTAGGCTTTATTTTGAGCTTTGCCTTTGTCTTTTGTTTTTTTACTACTTTTACCATAATTTATACTCGCCCATATTTATCTTCATACCTTATTATATCTTCTTCTTCAAAATCTCCCGTTGCTATCTCAAGTACTTCAAGTCCATTATCCCCCGATGCCATTCTATGCTTGGCATTAATTGGTATGTATTGTTCAGAGTTTTTTTTCACTTCATATTCTTTGCCATCTATTTCAAAAACACCACTACCTGAAATAACCCTCCAGAATTCTGACCTCTTTGTATGACTTTGTAGACTTAATATTTCATTAGGTTTGACTGTTATAATTTTCACAGTAGAAGGGGTATTATGCGTGAATCTTCGGAAATTACCCCAAGGACGTTCTTCTTGATAGATATCTTTTTCTTCCATATAAAGATTATATCATATTATTTTGGTTGTATTTCCAAGCTCTATAGGACATATACAAAACTAAGAAACAAGAGAATATAAATATAACAGCCTCATTTTGGTGAGTTGGGCGAGATAGAGCATTTAGAGTGTCCCCTAAAAGAGAATGGTTCACAAATATATCCCAGCTATTAAAGCGTAGGTATCGTCCTATATACACTCCGATGCTTATAATAAAAATTATGACGGGTATTTTTATAGATGCTATACGTTTCCCATACTTCATTATAGTAATTTGTTCTATATGCCATATTGAATACAGGCCCAGGAGTAACCCAATATACGCTGAACTAAACAATAAGAAGGCATCATAGAGAACAGGGGCACCGTGCCGAGAACTAATGTGAATAAGGTCGGTTAGAAGATACGGGGCATTAGGTATAAGTAACAACCAGAAAATCCCAATAATTATGAAAAAAAGTTTACTCAATTTTTGCTTACTTGCATAGTAGAGAAGTATAGCACTAATTACAAATGGTAATATTGCTAAGAATATATTCCATAAAATAAAAAAGAAGTAAGTTGAGTCAAATAGTACGACGCGTGCTATGTTTAGAATCACAGCAAGTGCAAGTATGATTAATATTTGCTTTGGAATTTTATCATTCATAATTAATTTTGTTTAATACGCTTGGAATATTTTTTTAGTAGTTCTGATGAACTTCTAACTTTGCCACCGTGACCAACATTGAAAATCATCTTAATCCCTAGTTTTTTACAAAGCTTGAATTCTGGAATATTGTGAGCCACTCTATCTCCCCCATTTGCAAAAATATCTGGTTTAATTTTCAATATTTCTCTACAGACACTCATATCCTCTGTATTTTTCTTGTGTAAAGATATTACGACAGCATCGACATCTCGAATAGCTCGGATAATCTCGGCACGTTCAGAGGCCTTCATGAAGCCTTGACCTTTTTTGAGTTTAATCCAATTATCATTATTTATGACTACAACTAATTTATCTCCAAGTTGTTTTGCTTTTTGAAAGTATCTTATGTGTCCGTGATGAATCGGGTCAAAACCACCACTCACCATTACAACTTTTGGTTTCTTTGGTTTAGTTTTTGTCTTCTTTCTAGATAATGCCATGAATTATAGAGATTATTTTACAAGTACTGCTGTACAGAAAGCACATCTCTTTGCTTCTATTGGAATTTCGCTTATACATTCTCCGCACTTCTTAGTAGTAGGATCAAGCGGGGCATCTTTCTTTGTGCGAGCAATCAAAGTATTGATAGGTATAACAACAAAGAAATAGACAGCGGCAGCAACAAGAACAAACGAGATAAGAGCATTAAGGAAATCCCCATACATAAATTTACTACCATTAATAGTGAACATCAGATTAGAGAAATCGGGGGCTTTAACTATAGCTCCAATAAGTGGAGTAATAACATTAGTAACTAACGCTGTGACTACAGCCCCAAAAGAAGCACCTATGACCACACCGACAGCTAAATCTACTACATTTCCACGGAGAATAAATTGTTTAAAGCCTTTCATATTATAGTTAAATATTATTATCAATAATACCCAATTATACCAAGCCATTCCGGCTCTGTATACTCATTTGACATAATGATTTAAATGGATTATAATGATAAAAAATATTCTAAACAACCAACTAAAAATTTTCCGAGATGGACAAAATTGAACTTTACGGCGCAACAATAAAATGTTTAGGAGTTAATGCCGGAACTCCCAAAGAAACCAATAATACTATAGACGAAGGAAAAAACTTTCATATGGTTAGACTATCATTAAATAACCCTATAAAAGTTTATGAAACTGAAAAAAGTAAATCCCCTATCAATTTCAACAATAGAATCATAAGACACATTGAAGAAAATGAGGATGGAAATATTACAGTCAAAACTTTAGTTGCAAGTTATGTTGTTAAAATTCATTAATCCCTATGTTCACTTACTAACCCACGTTGAATCATTTATTTGATTCTCGTGGTTTTTTATTTACCTGTGACAAGCTTAGAACCACCAAATAGTGATTTGATGTAGTGTTTCTTGCGCAAGATATACTTTGCAATTTCAACAATAAGAACATTAAATATAATCCAGAAAATGACAAGTGGTAGTGAATACAAAGGTAGCGGAGCAAGGTCAAAAATGTTTCTCATAGAAGGGATTACCATAGTTATAACTAATACAACAATAGCGATAATAATACTCCAATTCAATTTCTTATTTGAAAAGATTTTATAAGAGAAAATTGGATTATATAAACTTCGGAAAGAAAATGACGCAGCAAGTATGTATGAGGCAAAACATACAAAGAATATAGAACGTACTTCTGCGATATTTGGAATAATCTTTAGTAAGGCATAGTATAGAAGAAATAAAAATAGAGAACTCAAGACTCCAATCCCAAGTGTTAATACTTTTACTTCTGTGGTAAATATACGCTTTGATTCACTCTTGAAATACTTTTTCCTATCCATATTCTCATCAAAGGCAAAAGCAAGGGCAGGTAAGCTTCCGGTGAAAAGATTTACCCAGATTATCTGAAGTGCTGTGAGTGGTAGTGCAATTCCTACAATTAAACTTCCTCCGATAACGAAAACTTCATCTAGGGAATTAGACATAAGATATACAACAGTTTTTCTTATATTTGCCAAAATTCTATGACCTTCATCTATAGATGAGCTTATTGTTTCAAAGTTATCGTCAAGTAGTACTAAGTCAGAAGCCGACTTTGCCACGTCGCTTCCTGAACCCAGTGATATACCTATGTCCATAGCTTTCAAGGCAGGAGCATCGTTGACACCGTCGCCTGTCATAGCCACTATCTCTCCTAGTTTTTGGTATTGTTGTCCAATTCTAAGCTTATCTTCTGGAGTAACTCTGGCGTAAATCTTTATTTTGGGAATGATTACAAGCAACTCATCGTCAGATAAAGTGTGTAGCTCATTACCCACTAATACTTCGTTCTCTGCAACCTCCCAATTTAAACTTTTAGCAACAGAAAGGGCCGTGCCTTTCAAGTCACCGGTAACTAAGACCATTTTTATACCATGTTCTTCAATATTCTTTATAGCCTCTGGTACTTCAGGTCGTATCGGGTCATAGAACACGAGCATTCCTATAAAATCAATATCTTTGACTTCCTCGGGGCTGGTATATTTTTTATCCTTTGGGAAGGTTGCAAGCCCTATGAGTCGCTTCCCATCTCTACTTGTAGTCTCAATCCATTCTTCAATTTTGATATATTCTTCTTTAGAAATATTTGATTTCTTAAGTAAGATGTCTGGCGCTCCCATCACTATATAGAGTCCATCTTTTTGTGCTACAGAGAATTTATTTGTTGAGTTAAATGGTAATACTATAGATGATATTCCAGATAAAATAGAGTCAAGTGGAATATTATGATTACGACATGCTTTTGCAATATTAACTTCAAATGGTCTTCCTCGGAAAGTCCAATCTGCCTTGTTTTTATCTCGATTTTCTACTGAAACATCTATACTGGGTAAAGCAAGGTCTAGTAAATGCTTTTGATTATGTGAAAGTATTTTATGATCCATATTATCTACCTCTTTTGATAAGAGTGAATCTGTAGTATGAATACCGACAAGTTGCATATCTGCAAGAGTTAGAGTTCCTGTTTTATCTGTCATAATAAGTGTAGTAGAACCAAGGGTTTCTGCAGCTGAGAGCTTGCGTATAATACCTTTTTTCCGTGCGATACGTTCCGCTCCAATTGCTAGTATCATAGTAAGTGTTATTGGTAGAGCTTCAGGCACAGCTCCGACAGCAACTGCCGCAGAAAGTACTAGCATAGGCAAAAGTGGCTCTCCGCGTAAAATTCCCAAACATAGAATTCCAACAACAACAACCATAACAACAATAAATACCAGCCATGCTAGATGGGTAATTCCTTTTTGTAGTGGAGTTTCTACTCTTCTTGTTGCTGAGACAACCCTCGCTATTTTACCAATTTCTGTGTAATTACCCGTAGCATAAACTAATGCTGTAGCATAACCTTGTACAACTAAGGTTCCAGCGAAGGCTATATTCTTACGTTCAGATACAGGGGTCGTAACTGGAACTACTTCATTGTTCTTTGTCACTGGCATAGACTCTCCAGTAAGAATAGCTTCGTCAACTTGAAAATTATTCACAGAGAGAATACGAGCATCAGCAGGAATACGAGTGCCATATGATAACTTAATAATATCACCAGGTACAATAAGAGTAGAATCAATTTCTTGTTCTATACCATCACGAATTATTCTAGCTCTATCTTTTATATATGTTGTTAGCTTCTCTAGTGTATTCTCGGCATGAAATTCATGATAAAAACCAAGCGCAACATTTAGTAGAACTGCAAAACCAATAACTGCTGTGTCTATCCATTCTGCTAGTATGCTAGTGAGAACCGCGGCTCCAATAAGTAGAAATATTAGTGGGCTTAAAAACTGTTTTAGAAAAAGAGAAACAATACTCTTTTTTTCTTTATTATGAAAAGTGTTGGTGCCATATTTACTTATTCGAATCTCTGCTTCCTTGTCAGAGAGCCCTGTGCTTGATGTTTTTGAACTTGAAATAGCGTCTTGTATTTCTATAGCCCACGGATTTATGATTTCCTGCATTTTTATATTTTAACACGAAAAACAAAAATCCCTTGAGAGGGATTTTTGTTTCTTTGGGGGATTACTGGGAATCGAACCCAGATCGAAGGTTCCACAAACCTCAGTGTTAACCGTTACACCATAATCCCCATAATTTCACCCCGCCTTAGGCGGGACGATTACCCTGTTATACCAGAAAATAGCTTATAAATCAAAGGCTCTAATATGTAAGGAGGTGTACATAGGAGAGAATAAAAATAAGTATAGACACTAATGCTGAGGAAAGGCACCATAGGCACCAGTGTTTAACCACGAATGCTTGAATAGAAAGAAGATAAATAGAAAATAGAACTGAGCATATACTCACTCCGAGAAGAACTAGAGCGATAGAATTAGACCAAAGATCAAAAATAAAAACAATAGTATATATACTACCCATGAATGCATAGTAAACCATTCCTAGTACTTCTACAGGAATGGTTATAATCTTTGAATAATCTGAGTGTATTACGGTATCGCAATTTGAACGTCTAGGGCAGACTAGCTTCTTCTTGGCCTTTTTTTTATCGTAAATATATAAAGAAATAAAGAATCCAACAAGACCAAGTAGACTGATTAAATTTATGAGAATAAAATGCATATTATTTACAGACTGGTCCTAGAAGTTGGGTATCTAATACGACGGTTACTCCAGTGCTATCTGCACAAAATGATGAAGTAGGATTACTTGCAAGTGGTACAGCTAGAGCCCAAGCGGAAGGAGAAGAGTAGCAAGATAGAGTTCCCCCAGTCATATTTATAAGTTCGTTCATTAAGCTTGCGATGTCTCCGACAGCATTACTTGCTCCTTTTGTATGTCCGCTCGGTGAGAACAGTGAACCTGGGCTTGGATTCATACAGCTACCTGTAGAATTACTACTCTTGCCATATTTCCCGAGAGCATTACGAAGATTGTCTGATAATATTTTAAATGAAGAGACTTTATCTTTGATTTTCATATCACTCACCTTTTTCATAAAGACAGGTAGACCAAGAGCCTCTGCTGGGGTTGATATTTCATTATGAATATTAAAATCATAGTAAGTAGTTTTCCAATTTAGACTAACAACATTCCCAGCTATACCTTTATCTTCAAGTCCTATTAGTCTAGATAGCGGGGTCTTGAGAGTAAAGCTATACTGATGTATTTTGTTATCATCTTTGCCTATCCATACTTCAAATGAATCGAGGGTTATCGCTCCGAGTCTTTCGTCAAGAATATCTTTCTCTTCTTTCGATAGCTCGACTATAAAAACATCAATCAAATGACTCAGGAATTTCTTAGTTGCTACTTTATCTGCGTTT
>CAYHMN010000028.1:0-10120 GCA_964357795.1 uncultured Candidatus Saccharibacteria bacterium | reverse complement strand
CTTGGGAAGGCTTACTTCCCTGACTTCCCTATTCCAGCTGGAACTACTGCCGATGAGGTACTCAAAGATTTAGCTTATAAAGGATTTGCCTTCCGAGAACTTCCACAATCTCCGGAGTATTTAGAGCGCCTAGAATATGAACTTGCAATTATTAAGCAAAAAAAGTACCCGACATACTTCCTCGTCGTTGGTGACTTACTCCGATATGCACGTCTAAATGGGATACTGACAAATATCAGAGGTAGCGTCGCGGGATCACTGACTACTTATCTTCTAGGAGTGACAAATGTTGACCCACTTGAATACAAACTTCCCTTTGAGAGATTCCTAAACCCTGAGCGTCCATCCCTACCTGATATAGATATGGACTTTGCTGATAACCGCCGTGATGAAATTATCGCCTACGCAAAAACAAAATACGGTGAAGATAAAGTAGCTCAAGTAGGAACATTCGGAACAATGATGGCGAAAGGTTCAGTGCGTGATGTAGCCCGTGCTCTCGGCTACCCATATACTGTCGGTGATAGAATTTCAAGTATGATACCCCTTGGCTCGCAAGGAACTGCCATGACTATAAAGTATGCAATGGAAATAGTGAAAGAGTTGAAAGATGCTTACGACAAAGAACCCGATACAAGAAAAATTATTGACCTAGCTCAGAAGATGGAAGGATGTGTGCGCCATATATCAGTGCATGCTGCGGGTGTCGTCATAGCACCACGACCACTATATGAATTCTCACCTATCCAGTTTGACCCCAAAGGAGGTAATATAATTACCCAGTACGATATGTATAGTATTGAAGATGCAGGTCTTCCTAAATTTGATTTCCTTGGAATACGGAACTTGGCAATACTTGCGGATGCAGTGTCACTTGTGAAAACTTTACATAACGTAGAGATAGATCTAGATAAAGTTCCGCTGGATGATAAAAAGACATTCCAAATGCTTGCTCGAGGTGAGACTATGGGCCTATTCCAGCTTAATGGTTCAGGTATCACACATTATCTAAAAGAACTCAGAGCAACTACTATACACGATATAAACGCTATGGTAGCACTCTACCGCCCTGGACCAATGCAATTCATACCACTGTATATTGAACGTAAGCACAATCCTAAACTTGTGAAATATATGGACCCTGCACTTGAGCCAATCCTAAAGCAAACATACGGTGTGCTCGTATACCAAGATGATCTTCTTCTAATCGCAATCAATATCGCTGGATACAGCTGGGGTGAAGCAGACAAATTCCGTAAAGCAGTCGGTAAGAAAATTCCAAAAGAAATGGCTGAACAAAAGAATCACTTTATCCAAGGTGCTGTGGAACATAGTAAGTGGCCACTCAAGAAAGCTACCCAGCTATGGGACCAGATAGAGCCGTTCGCAGCATATGGATTCAACAAAGCTCACTCGGCAAGCTATGGACGTGTGGCATATCAGACAGCGTATATGAAAGCCAATTACCCAGTAGAATATATGAGCGCTATCATGACCGCTGAATCAGGAGATATAGAGAAAGTGGCTGAAATAGTGCATGAATGTCAAAAAATGAACATAGATGTTCTCCCTCCAAATATAAATGAAAGCTTTGGAGGATTTACTGTAATCGTAGGCTCTGATAAACCAACAGGTAGGACAATAAGATTTGGACTCTACACTATTAAAAACCTGGGTACAGATATTGCAGATGCAATTATAGAAGAGCGTAAAATAGCTGGACCATTCAAAACACTTGCCGACTTTTTTGAACGTATCAATCATAAAAATCTAAATAAAAAATCAGTAGAAGCATTGGCAAAATCAGGTGCTATGGATAACTTTGCCGATAGAAATACAATTATAGGAAACTTGGAGACATTACTCGCATTTAATAAAGAATCTAGAGGTACAGCTTCACAAGATTCGCTCTTCGGTTCTATTGGTGGCATAGAAGCAAAGCTTACGCTTATACCTCAAGATGAAGCTACTCTTCCAGAAAAATTAATATGGGAAAAAGACCTCCTTGGTCTATACATATCTGGCCACCCACTAGATGCCTATAAAGAAAAGATTGAAAAATTTGGCACACTTATAAAAAAAGTAAAGGAAGAAATAAAGATTGGTATGCCAGTGACAGTAGCTGCTATTATAGATGATATACGAATTGTTACGACAAAGACCAATAACAGGATGGCATTTATAAAAATCTCGGATTATACTTCTTCAATAGACGCTGTTGTATTCTCTAAATTATTTGAATCTACAAAAGACATTTTAATTCAAGACACTATCATCGCCCTCCAAGGGAAAGTCACCGAACGCAATGGCGAAAAGAGTCTAATGATTGAAAGCTTTAAGAAGATTTAAACTTCGAGTAAAAAATCTCTAAGTATTTTATAGTATTTCTCCATGCTGGGTATGTCTGCCCACTCATTTTCTCCTCCAATATCTCCACCAATAGGACCAAATTCTATTCCAGGACAATTTACTTTAGCAAAATGCCTAGCATCTGAAGTACCATTTGCCCCTCTTAAAAAGATTGCCTTTTTGAGAATTTTAGTGCTTGTCTTCTCTAAAGCCTTTAAGTATTTATTATTCTTGTCAGTCAAAAGAGCAGATTCTTTTTCGAGAACTTCAAGTTTAAACTCCTTAGGCATTAGCTTCTTTATATCTTTTATTATTGAATCAGCCTCCTTCCCAACATAACGTATATCTAAATTTATAACACAATCATCTGGTACTTTATTGAACGACTTATTGCTAGTTTCTATAGTACTGAGATTAACCGTCGTAATCCACTGCTCTTTTTTTGGTATAGGATATTTTTTCTTTAGAACATTAAGAAATTCATTCATTTTCCAAATTGAATTATCTCCTCTCCAAGTATAGGCACCATGAGCCGTCTTACCCTTAGCGGAAATACGCAATACTATAATTCCTTTAGCTTTATATACAATATCAAAATTAGTAGGTTCTCCTGCTATAACAAATTCTGCTCTAACTCCTTTATCTACTTGATATTTTGTTCCGTCAAACCCTCCAATTTCTTCATCAGTAACTAATTGTAAGCCTAGTGGATAATCAACTTTATCTGCTACTTCCTTAAAAACTGTAATTAAAGTAGCGACGCTTGCTTTCATATCCATAGAACCAACTCCGTATAATCGGTTACCATTTACCTTGGGAATATATTGATAATCTTTACCAGGTACAACGTCTAAATGACCATTCAACATAATCTTGAATTTCTTAGGTCTTGTTTTTGAATTATAAACTAAAACACTTTTCACTCCATTGTGATTAAATCTTTCAATTTTATATCCTTTGAGCTTTGATGTTGCAAGATCTAAAGCTTTAGATAGAGATTTTGGGTCTTCTGGAATGGATCTTATAGATATAAATTGTTTTGTTAATTCTAGTATTTCTTTCATAAAAATAGGCTATGTACATAAATATACATAGCCTATTGTAACATAATTACCTTATCTCAGCGTAAACAGTTAAATTACTCCCGTGGATTCTTCGTCGTTTACCTTCTAGAGAATCAAGTGGCATCATATTCCTAAATCCACCAATAAAATTGTAATCTGTTCCATTCGTAGCGAAGAATACTCTATCGATGTAAGTGAATGAGGTGCCTTGAAGATCACATACAATCGGCGTTTCCATCTCAGGCTGAACTATATACGATCCCCTTTTTTGCAGATTGCCTTTTAGTTCAGCTCGAAACTTTTTGTCGCTTGGCACTCCACTAATATGGCCATAGCAACCATAAGAATTCTTCATTGGCTTACACCTTAGAAGTACTCTGCCAGCTTGCATCTCTGTGTAATCAACACCAAATGATAATAAATAATCTTCACAAGGAGAAGAGAGACAGGAACCCGAATAATCTTTAGCAGCATTACCTTTTGCCATATAATCAATAAAGTCTTTTGAGAAAATATCTTCTTGTGAAGAAACCACATACCCCATGTTCATAGCAGGCATATACTCTTTCGTATCATTGATTTTGGATGCATAATTTGCACTTGGATCATCAATATTTATAGTAAGAGAGTAAGCCTTTATTATTTTTCTAAAAATAGGGTTTGACAAAAGCGGATGATAAATCTCGAAATCTGGTTTCTTTAATTTCTCCAGTGGATCCGATGTACGGGAATACAATAAATAGTGGCATTTGCCATGATTAGCTTCGACATGTGCCTTAAATTCTTTGGGCCCTAGTAAACAATCAAATCCAGAAAACTCCATTACTTCTTTGTCAGTAAGTATCTCGCCATTTGCTTTACCAAATTCAAACTGCCTCATTTCCTCATACTTTTGGTCAGTTACAGCAAGCAAGGCAATAGGCATATTGTAAATACGCCTAATATCGTCAAGTGATGCTCTGAAGGATTCCTTAAAGAAACTATCCCTTTCTTTACGGGGAAATAAATTCTGCAAAAATTGATACACTGCTAGTGAATTTTCAATTTCAAATATACCGTCACGTAGAGTCTTGTATACTGTCTCAGGAGATAGCGTATTCACACTATCAAGAAACTTCGACGGGAGACCTAGCATATCTATTTGAACAAAATAGTTTACCGGCCCCCCATTACCTACACAATATCCGTAATCAGTGGGAAATTCTCTATTTGCTTCTATCAAAGGTTTGAACGCTTGATTATACTCTTTGTAGAGCTTTTTTAATGCCTCCAATACTACCTTTGGGTAAATCACTGTGTAATCTGGAAAAATGAGAGGATTGCCATTACCATAGGTAACTCTTTGTTGTGCTTTTGGTGTACTGAATACTGTGTCCAGTGTGGTTAGATTTGTGTTCATGTTTGAGTCCCTCCTTAGGACTTGTTTTAGTTTTTGTTATTAAATTTTTAAAGATCTGCTGCGATCTACAGCACGTTGGTGGGGTGGCCACTCCACCAACGTGCTAGAGACAGACAGAAACCAAACTAAAACACCAGCCTTAGAAAGCTGGTGTTTGTTTTGTAAATAGAGTGTAACAACGCAAAAATCAACTTTCTAAGTAATGTAGAAAGTGCCAGAAATAAGCGACTGTCGTAACTGTGTATTTCTTTTGCTGTTTGTTAGTAACCATACCTTATTTGTATCATAGTCTTTTAAACTATGCAATAGAAATAGAAAATCCCCCATAAGGGGGATTTTCTGAGTATTAAACTATTTCTTCATTTGCATCAATCATTTTCATGACTTTTGTTACTTTTTGAACATAGGTCGGTATAACTGAGTTATACTTTCTAAGTATTTGAGGGGTAGTCATCTGATCGTGATAATAACGAGAATCATTACCACTGATTTTCATTGAGACTACCTCAATAGAGTGATCAATAGACTTGAAGTCCATTTTACATGAACCATATCCTAGAACACTGTTGTCGGCTTTCTTGCAAGCTTGCTTTCCAGCATTGGACTCAATGACAGATATGGCTGCAAGTAACCTCCAGTCAATATCGTTCTTCTCAGCTTCCTCTACGAATTTCATTCCATAACCTTCTAGTGGTGCACCTCTTGATGCAAAGAATTTATCTATGGCTTCAGCACGTTTTTTGCGAACCTCGACTTCTTGTGCTGTTATCACAGAAGTTTCAGTTGCAGGTGTATTTTGACTAATTAATACAGTCGGAGCCGGTATAGGGCTTACACCCACAAGCGGTGTGGCTACTGCAAGCATTGGAATAGCGACAACTGACTGTAAAAACTGTTTAATTTTGTGTTTATTCATAATCGAGGGTTTAGCTCCCTCAAACGCCATGTCGGTAAAATAAAATGCCCTTATATATCATCGAAGTGACAACATATCTGAGCTAAGCAGTATAGTATCACAAAGCTAGAAAAAAGTCAATAGTTATACCATGGTTTATACTACCGTCAAATAGATAAAACCCTTATAAAATAAGGGTTTTATCTATTTGACTATTTGACATAAATGCCTGAAAATTGGATAATCAGCCTATAAAACAAGGCTGGTACTAGATTTTGACATAATATACTGTTTGTCCTATAAATTCCCTTATAAAATAAGGGAATTTAGTATTTATGACTTGCCGTGACAATTCTTAAACTTCTTGCCAGAACCACAATGGCAAGGGTCATTCCGGCCTATTTTTGGACCCGATTTTGCTGGTGTTTGAGTGTCTACTTTGGCATTCCCCTCTCGATGGAAATCTCCAGAGCCGTCTGGTTTACTAAGTATGAGCGAAGGGGTGCTTTCTGTGGATTCTACAGCTCTATCTGTGGTCTCAACATTCATAGTCTTTATTAAAGAAGTTACCTGCTCCTTGAACATTGCCTCCATTTCCTTAAATAGATGTAGGCCTTCCTTCTTGTACTCAATCAATGGCTCACGCTGACCATAAGCTCTGAGATTTACTGATGAGCGAGTGTACTCCATAGTTTCAAGATGCTCTACCCAAAGTGTATCGGTAGTATATAAAGCTATGCGACGGACAGTTTCAAAGAAAGTTGTATCCCCTACGGCGGCGCGCTTCGCGACTATTACTTCTTTCAAATCTGGATAGATCTCTACCAGTTCATCTAAGAATTTGTTTAAATCTTCATAGTTACCTGTAAGCATCAGGCGTCTGCGTCCGTAGATGACATTACGCTGATGGTTCATGACATTATCGTACTCAAGGGTATGTTTACGAGAATCAAAATGGAAGCCTTCAATTTTGGCTTGGGCACTTTCTAAAGTATTCGTAATAAAACGATTCTCAATAGGCTGATCTTCTGGTACTCCAAGTCGCCCCATCATACTCTTGATACGGTCTGAACCGAAAATACGCATTAAATCATCTTCAAGAGATACATAGAATTGGGTTTCCCCTGGATCACCTTGACGACCGGAACGTCCACGGAGCTGGTTGTCTATACGGCGAGCTTCGTGGCGTTCAGTACCCAAGACAAATAGTCCTCCTAAAGCTTTTACTTTGTCGTAGTGAGAACTATCAAATGGTACACCTCCGAGCTTGATATCAACTCCACGGCCAGCCATGTTGGTGGCAACAGTGACAGCACCAAGTCTTCCTGCGTTTGCAATAATTTCCCCTTCACGTTCATGATTCTTGGCGTTGAGTACTGTATGCTCTACCCCAGCGCTTGTAAGGTAGGCCGAGAGAAGTTCGTTCTTCTCAATAGATACCGTACCTATGAGTACTGGCTGGCCAGATGTTGTAAGCTCTTTTACTTTATTTGCAACTGCTTCTAGCTTTGCTTTCTCGCTCTGGTATATCAAGTCATTGTGATCGCGTCGATTTATAGGGCGATGGGTTGGAACAACTACTACATCTAACCCATAAACTTTAAAGAATTCCTCTTTTGAAGTTTCAGCCGTTCCTGTCATACCAGCGAGTTTGTCGTAAAATCTAAAATAGTTTTGGAATGTTATAGAAGCAACCGCCCGAGTCTCCTTCTCTATCTTCACTCCTTCCTTTGCTTCTATGGCTTGGTGAAGACCTTCACTCCAGCGACGGCCTGGTTGCATACGGCCGGTGAATGCATCTACGATAATGACTTCGCCGTCTTTAACTACGTAATCTTTATTAGCTTCATATAAGGCACGAGCGCGGACTGCTGTCTCTAGATGGTGCACATATTTAATACCCTTTTGGGTGTATATATCTGAAATTCCGAGCAAGCTTTCTGCTTTTGTAATACCTGCATCTGTAAGAGAAATCGCCTTGAGCTTCTCGTCAACGGTATAATCTTCTTCTTTCTTTAACTGTCCAGATATAGTAGCAAATGTATAGTAAAGGTCTTCTGAATCCTCTGCTTGGGAGGAAATAATAAGAGGAGTTCGTGACTCATCTATTAGGATAGAGTCTACTTCATCTACAATACCGTAATGATGACCCCTCTGGACTAGCTCGCCAACGCTATTTGCTAGATTATCACGCAAGAAGTCAAAGCCGAACTCATTGTTCGTACCGTAAGTAATATCACAAGCGTAAGCTTCAGCTCTACTACAAGGCCTGAGGAATTCGTACAAAACTTTGAATGAACTTAGGTCCTCCTCACCTACTTGCTCAGGGGTCTGGTGAGATGGATCAAATATGTATGATGTATTTTGAGAATTCACAACACCAACAGTCATACCTAGTAATGAAAAAATGGAACCCATCCAAACTGCATCACGACGTGAAAGATAATCGTTGACTGTGACTATATGAACTCCCTTGCCTACTAGAGCATTGAGATATGCTGGACCTGTAGCAACTAAAGTTTTTCCTTCACCTGTGCGCATCTCTGCAATGTTGCCCATATGAAGTGCTATGCCTCCGATAAGTTGGACGTCGTAGTGACGTTCATTGCGAGTGCGGAAGGCTGCTTCACGAACTAGAGAGAATGCTTCTGGTAACAAGTCATCTAGCTTCTCGCCACTTGCAAGTCTATCTTTGAGAGTATTTGTACGTATAGCAAAATCGCCGTCCGCTAGCTCTTTGATACTAGGTTCTAGGGCGTTTATTTTAGCAACCAATGGTTGCCATTTTTTGATGGTTCGGTCATTAGCACTTCCAAATAAGCCTTTTAATATACTCATAGTTTTGATATTCTAACACAAATAAAAAATCCCCGATAGAGAGGGGATTTTTTATGAAGCGAGATTACTTCTTTTTCTTTGAAGCCTTTTTCTTAGCTACTTTTTTAACTGCTTTCTTAGCTTTCTTTTTTGCTGCCATATATTTAAAAAATTAATTATTTTTAAAGGATGTATGATTTCACGACCTTACAAAAATTTCAGAGATGAAATTTGTAAAAAAATTAATCACACTCACTCATATATTATCTAACATATACACATATACTGCAATACATTTTGCAATAAAAGTGTGGATAACTTTTATTTTTCATTTTGTAAAAAATTTTTAGAAAAAATAAAAAAATAATTTCTTGCACGACATAAAAATAGTCTTTGAGAAATGCCTTACGCTTCGTAAAAATATTCTAGGACTCAGCACGCATAAAATTCTGTTGAATTTTTGCTCTGCTCGTCGCTCAAGAAAATTATAGTCGGCAAAGGCAAAAGAGCCTTCTTTATTTTCTAAGCTCCTGCGCAAGGCTTCACTCTAGAATATTTTTACTATGCTACTTACACACCAATGAAAAACACCCTGCTTTGGACAAGGTGTCTTCCATATATTTACATTTGTATCTATAAGCCGAATTCTGTATCCATCTTACGACGGACGATAGATATTTATCTAGGTCTATGATTACTCATAGACTCAAGCGACTCTCTACGTGAGATAGTACTTGCGTAGCATCTCATGTAGCACGGTCTTGCACACACGTAAGGATTTAGCCGTTTCACCCCTATAGTTACCTATAGGATTCATCCTTATTTGCATAAGGATGTTCCGCCCTTTCGGGCAAAGAACGTCTCTGCTCGCACCTCTACCATTGCTGGCGACGGGCGTTACCCGCTACGCTTCTCAGCCTAAGGCTGAATATGTGTTCGGACTTTCCTCACCTAGGTTTAAACCTAAGCGCACCTATCCGATACAAACGCGGGTATAGTATAACAAAGTGACCCCCGCTTGACAATCCCACTCCAATCTGATATACTCCCTAGGTGAGTAACAGATTCCAATAAATAAAAATTATATTTATTGACAATTGCCTAGCAAAACCCCCTCGAGCAATCGAGGGGGTTTTGTATTTACCCTTTGATACTATATAATTGTACTTGTGTTAGCCGTTGTGTTCTCTAGTCAGCGGCTGCACTCACATAGGCAATTGTGTTGGAGTTTAGCACCCGCTGACTTGAGCACATAATTAAAGAACACCTCAGCAATGAGGTGTTCTTTAATGCAAAAAAGAGGCACATTGCTGTACCTCTTTCAATTATTATTTAAAACAATACACTTGGAAGCTTTTTAAAATAGTAATCGGTTAAATACCAAATTCCATTTTTCTTAGTGACATAAAAGTCAACAGAGATATAATCTTCTTCAAGCTTTTTATTGATCTCCTTCACAACACCTACTGTTGATTTAACAATGCGTTCACCGATATTAAATTCAATAACAGTATTTTCTTTCGGCATAATTTCTTTTATTACTATGTGGCGAAAGAAACGGTAACTTAGGGTGTCATAAATAAGTGTTTCGGTTTT
>CAYHMN010000027.1:0-10206 GCA_964357795.1 uncultured Candidatus Saccharibacteria bacterium | reverse complement strand
TGGAGGGAGAATTCCTGCATATGAACTTCTTATCAACAACAATGCTGTATCTAATCTTATTCGTGAGAAACGTACCCACGAGATAAGTAATGTGATAGAAACATCTTCTGAGCAAGGGATGGTAGACATGAATAGGTCTCTTGTTGAACTAGTCCAGAAAGGTGAGATTAGTATGGAATCCGCATATCAGTATTCTATTAATCCTAAAGCTCTTGAGCGATTGCTTTAATTTATGTTATTTAATTACGAAGCTATTTCAAATACGGGTGAAAAGAAGAAGGGCACAGTTGATGCTAGTTCTAAAGATTCAGCTATTGCCGCTATTCAACATAGAGGGCTGATTGTAGTATCAGTTAGTGAAGGAGAAGAAAAGAAAGGTTTGATGCAAATGTCATTTTTTGAAAAGAGTGTAGCTATGAAGGATGTGGTGATTATGTCACGACAAATATCAACTCTCTTTGAAGCTCAAGTTTCAGCCCTTAAAGCCTTCAATTTACTTGCTACAAATACTGAGAATAAAGCTTTGGTGAAAGTTTTGACGGCTGTATCAGACGATATTTCTTCTGGTGTTTCTATTTCTGGAGCTCTAGCAAAACACCCAGAAGCCTTTTCAAGCTTTTATGTCAACATGGTTAAAGCAGGGGAGGAATCTGGTAAATTGACTCAGACATTTGCGTATCTAGCTGAATATCTTGACCGTCAATACCAGCTGACTTCCAAAACCAAAAATGCCCTTGTCTACCCAGCTTTCGTCATAGCTGTATTTATACTTGTTATGACCATGATGTTCGTTTTTATCGTTCCTAGACTTGCCGTTATCATCCAAGAGTCAGGACAAGAAATACCGCTTTCTACAAAAATTGTTCTCGGCATTAGTGACATATTGGTAAACTACGGCATTTTCATTCT
This sequence comes from uncultured Candidatus Saccharibacteria bacterium, assembly GCA_964357795.1. GTDB lineage: Bacteria > Patescibacteriota > Minisyncoccia > Phycocordibacterales > UBA9973 > UBA8515. Next base: position 9,297 of record CAYHMN010000027.1, on the reverse strand, counting down.
AGTTGCACTTGTTATCGGGGTAATTTATCTTTTCAGACTAGGGAAATCCCAAGGAGGGCGAATGTATATAGACAAGTTGAAAATATCAACACCTGTTTTCAAGAATATCTATACCAAGCTCTACTTGTCACGTATATCCGACAACATGGATACAATGCTCTCCTCTGGTATTCCTATAGTTCGAGCAATTGAACTTACCGCTGATGTAGTAGGCAATCGCGTCTATGAGAATATATTAAAAAAGGTAACTGAAGAAGTAAAAGGAGGAAGCTCGTTCTCTGAGGCCTTGGCTCGCTATCCGGAGATTCCAACTATTATGTCTGGGATGGTTCGAGTCGGAGAAGAGACGGGTTCAGTCGGTAATATTTTGAAAACCCTCGGACACTTCTATGCTCGTGAAGTCAATGATGCAGTGGATACACTAGTCGGTCTGATTGAGCCGTTGATGATTGTCGGTCTTGGTCTTGGAGTCGGGCTCCTTCTAACTTCAGTCCTTATGCCGATATATAATGTTGCAAGCGGTATCAATTAGCCCAAAAGATATCCACAGGGCGTACACTATTGCGCTTTTTAAGTAATCATATGATATAATAAGGGTATTAAAAATAAGGTCGCGTCTTTTATAATAAGACAACAATTAATAGAATTAAATTTTAGTATGAATAAAAATAAAGGTTTTACGCTTATCGAACTTCTGGTCGTTATCGCAATCATTGGTATCCTTGCTTCAGTCGTGCTCGCGGCCCTATCTAGTGCTCGTGCGAAGGGTGCTGACGCGAAAATCGCAAGTCAACTCTCATCAATGCGACCACAAGCAGAACTATACACTGGTACAGGTGCTGTTTTTGCAGCTGGGACTTGTGCTACTACAGCTACTACATTGTTTGAAACAGCGAACGGTGGTCTAGGTGGTTTATTAGGTGGTCTTACTCTAGCAAATACACGTTGTGCAGCTGCAGTTGGGCAACCAGCAGCTGGTGTTGCATGGGCAGTTGCAGCTACAACATCTACAGGTTCATGGTGTGTAGACTCAACTGGTCACTCAAGTGCTAGTACTAAAGCAGGTGCATTATATACTACTATCTTGCTTGCTCTTCCAGCCGCAACAACTACTTGTGTATAATTTAGTTGGTTGAAAAACTTTCAACACAAAACCACCCCGACTCAAATCGGGGTGGTTTTCATATGCGGATAGTATTATTTTTAATAGGAGAATGATATAATGAAAGCATGTACACTCTTGTCATAATACTCATCTTCTTGCTCGGTACTATTATTGGAAGTTTTCTGAATGTTGTTATCTATAGATTTAACACTGGTAAATCAATTGTGACTGGACGGTCTGTTTGTATGACTTGTAATCACACACTACGTTGGTATGAATTGATTCCAATCTTCTCTTTCTTAATCCAGTCTGGCCGGTGCCGGAGTTGTGCGAGCTCTATCTCTCACCAGTATCCTGTAGTTGAATTCGGCACAGGTATTATATTCACCCTTATAGTAGTACATTTATTACCAGTACTTTCACTTTCTCAATCTCTATTTGTCACTCTCACTAGCCTATTCTCTTTTATCTTCTCCTTACTATTAGTTATCTGTGTTTATGATATTCGCCATAAGATAATACCCGATAAATTAGTCTACGCATTTATATTTGTCGCGTTTCTTTCTCTATTTATAAATTATACAGGTAGCGGATCATTCTTTACTCTACCGGAAGCGACACGTCTTATTGCTGGCCCACTGTTTGCTTTACCTTTTGCCCTTCTGTGGTTGGTAGGAAAGGGAAGACTTATAGGACTTGGTGATGCTAAATTAATACTCGGTATAGCTTGGATGTTTCAACCAGTTGAGAGTCTAGCAGTACTTGTACTTTCTTTCTGGATTGGGGCAGTTGTAAGTATTGCTATAATGTTTTTCTCAAAAAAGAAAGTAGGCATGAAAACAGAAATACCATTTGCTCCATTCTTAGTACTTTCTATGTTTATCGTATTTCTATGTAATTTAAATATATATTCTTTAGTTTCAATATTTAAGTTCTAATTTTATTTAAATGAAAAAAAATCTCTATAAAAATAAATACAATAAAGGCATGACCCTTGTAGAACTGATGGTAGTTTTGGCTATATTTCTAATAGTAGCAGGGCTTACAATATTTGATTACGGTAGATTTCGTTCATCTGTATCTCTGCAGAATCTAAGTGATGACGTAGCTTTATCTATCCGCCGAGCCCAGAACTATGCTATCGGTGTACGTAATTCTTCTTCATCTTTCGCTAATGGGTATGGAATACATTTTAATACAGCATTACCTGTAAGTGGTGATGCAAGAGCTGGGTCAAGTAAGAGATTCATTATATTTAACGACCTGAATGCTAATAAACGCTATGATTATCTTGGATCGTCATCAGAATTATGTAATGCAACAACCCTGCAAGATGGTGACGAATGTATAGATATGCTCAATATCACAACTGACGACATAATATATCAAATATGCCCCAACGGTTTAAATTGTGGTTCTGGCAATGTTGGTATTACTTTTATTCGTCCCAATCCAGATGCAACTATTTGTATAAATGGTGACTGCTCAAGCTATTCTAGTGTTGGAGTAGTTGTTAAAAATAACCAGACTGGAAATACAAAAACTATTTCAGTATCAAGTATAGGTCAGATTAGTATTGAATAATATGAATGATAATTTACAAAAAATAAAAGGATTCACCCTGGTAGAGATAATGGTAGCCACATCAATATTTATGGTTATTATGCTTGTTGCTCTTGGATCACTTATAACTTCATCTGACACAGCCAAGAAAGCTCAAGCACTACGCACGGCTATGGATAATGTAAACTTTGCATTAGAGAGTATGACCCGGTCGCTTCGTATGGGAACTGATTACTATTGTGTTGCTTCTGGTTCTAGTGTGTCTCTACCTGTTCCAGCTGGAATATATAATGATTGTCCTCTTTCTGGCTCAGGTGGTGGAGCGGTAGTTTTTACCCCAGCTGACAATCCACCTGGTTCTCACCCACCTGGAGCACGTGATACAGCTTATACAGTTGTACAAAGGAGCGATGGTACTGGTACGTCTGTATTGCGTAGGTGTGTTTCTACTGTGTCCCCGTGTGTGGAAGATATGGTTTCTTCTAATGTAAATATTGAGAAGTTGATTTTCTATGTAAATGGTTCAGATCCGACTGATAATATACAACCCAGTATATATATATTGGTGAAAGGTTCTGTATCAGTAAAAGGAGTACCACATCCTTTTAATATTCAAACAATAGCTTCACAGCGCTCATCTGAATAATATGAAAAAATTTAATTTAAAAGATAATAAAGGTTTTACCCTTATAGAAACAATGATTGCTGTTTTTATACTAGTGATAGCTATGAACGCTTTACTTGGCCTTATCTCAAGTTCGCTATTCTCAGCCCGATATGCGAAGAATAATATAGTAGCCAACTACCTTGTCCAAGAAGTTATAGATTATATTAGAAATGACCGAGACTCAATAGCTTTTCAACAAATCTCTGAACCATCTGGAGGCTGGGCGAATTTCCAAGCTAAATATAGTGCATGTTTCACCGCTGAAGGCTGTGAAATAGAACCGGCTAAACTAGCAAATAATATTAATGTCTGCACAGTACCTCCTAGTGGGAATTTCGGCACACTAGATTGTAAGATTCTAAATTATGATGATACTGGCTCTGGTAAGAATTTCTATACATATGAAAATCCTATTGGTAGTACTCCAAGTAATTTTAAAAGACAAGTTACGATGTCGCTCAATACTACTATCCCAAATGCAGATGAACTTGATATAAAAGTTACTGTTGAGTGGCGTAATGGTAATTTAGTCCGCTCTCGCTCATCTAGGATTAGTCTTCTTAACTGGCAACAATAATATTATATGGCAAATTATAAACAAAAAAAGAATAATGGGGGATACGCGATCTTGTTTGCAGTTGTTGTAGTTAGTATTATTTCTATGCTTGCTATTGGTATGTCAAATACAACTTACAAGCAATTAGTACTCTCATCCCTCGCGAATGATTCTCAGTTGTCATTCTACCAGTCAGATACAGCCACAGAATGCGCACTCTATTCTGACAACATTCTATCTATGAATTCAGGAAGTTATTCAGAGTGGCAGTGTGGAAAAAATGACAACGGTGATGATTTTATATTTGAAGTATCAAATATAACAGGTGGTTTAAATGATTATAGCCTTAGGCCTAAAATTTCTGGTACAGCTATTCCGTGTTTTGAATTTGATGTAGTAAAGGAGACAGAGACCAATATTTATGCTCGTGGATATAATAGCTGTGACAAGACAAATCAAAAAACAGTTGAACGTGAAATTAAGGTTACTTATTGATAGATATTTATGAATGATATTTCAGTTAAAAACCGAATACAAAAACTTCGGGAGGAGATTTCTAGATTAAGATTCCAATATCACGTAGAGAATAATCCTAAAGTCACGGATGATGTATATGAATCTCTTACAAGAGAACTCCGCACGCTAGAAGAAGAAAATCCGGAGTTTGCTGACCCAAATAGTTCTATAAATCGTGTAGCAGGCAAACCCCTAGATAAATTCAAGAAAGTAAAGCATTCTCTGCGAATGCTATCTCTCAATGATGCTTTTAGTAAAGATGAAGTAAAAGAGTGGGAGGTGCGTATGGAAAAACTTTTAGATACTCCTCATACATACTTTGCAGAATTAAAGCTTGATGGACTGGCTATTTCTCTTGTCTACAAAGAAGGGACCCTTGTTCAAGGTGGGACCAGAGGCGATGGATTTATAGGTGAAGATATTACAGAGAATTTAAAGATGATTGAGACTATACCACTAAAGCTTACTTTCCCTTATCTGCCGTATGTAGAAGTTCGTGGGGAAGTAGTAATGCCCAAACGTGCATGGCGTGCCCTAAACAAAATACAAGAACGTGATGGGAAAACTCCTTTTGCTAATACTAGGAATGCCGCCGCTGGCTCACTTCGCCAGCTTGACCCTCGTATTGTACTTGAGAGAGGACTAGATTTTTTTGCATGGGATATAAAACAATTACAGACTGAAAATGATAAATTAAAAATTACAACTCATTCGCAAGAGCATAAATATTTACGGGAGCTTGGATTCCAAGTTGCCCCATATGAAAAGACATCGGGGAATCTTGAAGGAGTATTTTCATTTATAGATGAAGTAGGAAAAGTACGCGCCCAGTTACCATATGGTACCGATGGAATCGTAATTTCTATAGATGAGTTATCTTTACAGAGAGAGCTTGGCGTTGTCGGTAAAGCTCCACGATATATGGTGGCTTTCAAGTATCCGGCCGAGAGGGCAACGACAATAGTGATTGATATTACTGTGAATGTTGGGCGCACAGGTGTACTGACCCCACTTGCTCATTTCAAGCCGACGCTAGTTGCAGGGTCTACGATATCTAAAGCAACTCTACACAATATGGATCAGATTGAAAGACTGGGTCTTCGTGTTGGTGACACGGTAGTTATCCAGAAAGCTGGAGATGTGATTCCTGAAGTTGTAGAAGTATTAGAAAAGCTACGTACAGGTAAAGAGAAGAAGTTTAAAATGCTCACAAAATGTCCAGTTTGTAATTTTGATGTTGAAAAACGGACAACCGGAGGCGGGAAAAGCTCCTCTTCGAAAGGTCCTCGGATCTCCTCGACTAATTCTTTGGAAGGTCGAGGCCAGACCGTTTCTCATAGGACTTTTCCCGCCTCCGGTGAATCCAGTGTTGCATATTATTGTACCAACAAGAATTGCCCTGCGAAGAACAGGCGGGGAATGCAACACTTTGTGAATATTTTCGAGATTTATACAGTAGGACCAAAAATTCTTGACCGCCTCAAAGATGAGGGGCTTATCAGCGATGCTGCGGATTTGTTTACCTTAGAAATTGCCGATTTGTCTGGGCTAGAGCGCTTTGGTGAGAAATCTGCGGAGAATATTATATCTTCTATATCATCTCATAAGAAAGTACCACTTTGGCGGTTTATTTATGCTCTTGGTATTCTCCATGTCGGTGAGCAAACTGCTCAAGATATTGCCAACCATTTTGGAGCTTTGGAGAAAATTATGTCATCAGATGCTGAAGAAATAAATAATATAGAGAACATCGGACCTGTGGTTTCAAAGAGTGTGTACGACTTTTTTACTCATAAAGAAAATGTAGCTTTTGTAAAAAAGCTACTTGATAATGGTGTGACAATTGAGAAAGTGAAAGTAGTCAAAAGTGGCAAGTTCACTGGGCAAACATTTGTCCTCACTGGCACACTCTCCACAATGTCGCGCGATGAAGCTAAAGCAAAAATCACAGCAAGTGGTGGTAAAGTGTCGGGCTCAGTATCTAAAAATACAGCATATGTCGTTGCAGGAGATGAGCCGGGTAGTAAATACCAAGACGCTCAAAAACTCGGAGTAAAAATCCTGAACGAGAAAGAATTTTTAAAGATACTTTTATAAATAGCTATAAATATGCTATTCTGAGGAAATGCAATTAGACGATATTAAAAAGCTCGCTATTATGGCACGGGTAGATATGGATGAAGCTGAAATGCTAGAGATAGCAAATAGCTTTGATTCTATTTTGGCGTATGTGGGTCAGATTCAAGAGGTATCTGAATCTACTATAAGCGATAGATTACAAGCAGTAAATACTCCTTTTAATATTATGCGAGAAGATGTAGTGACTAATAAGCCAGGGGAATATACACAGAAAATTATTGGCCAAATGCCTGATTCGCAAGATGGATTTTTGAAGGTGAAACAGATTTTATGATTGATTTGAAGAACTTAACAATTGAGAAAGCACACAAACATTTTAAAGATGGTGATTTCACTGTGACTGATTTGGTAGATGCATATCTGGAAGTTATTAAAGAAAAAAATACTGACTTGAATGCGTATCTTGAAATTTTTACTGATGATGTTTTAATCCAAGCAAAACGCGCAGAAGAAATGTGGAAGAATGGTACGGCAACTTTGCTCACAGGTATCCCGATTGCAATCAAAGACAATATTTTATTTGAAGGTCACATCGCATCTGCTTCTTCAAAGATTTTAGAGAACCATAAAGCAGTATATGATTCTTTTGCAGTACAAAAGTTAAAAAAAGAAGGTGCTGTTATTCTTGGTCGCACAAATATGGACGAGTTTGCTATGGGTTCATCTACGCAAACTAGTGCATATGGCAAGACGAAAAATCCTGTAGATACATCTAGAGTACCAGGAGGCTCTTCTGGAGGGTCAGCAGTTGCTGTTGCTTCCGATATGGCCCTTCTGTCTCTTGGGACGGAGACATGTGGTTCTGTCCGCCAGCCTGCATCTTTCTGTGGAATTGTCGGAATGAAACCTACATACGGAGCACTATCACGAAGTGGAATTATAGCTATGGGAAGCTCACTGGACCAAGTAGGCCCAATGGGCAAAACTGTTGCCGATGCAGAAATACTTTTTAATTCTCTTTCTGCTCACGATGTTCTAGATAGTACATCGCTATCGGATGAATTTCGTTCTTCTATTAAAAAAACCCCACTCAAGAAAAGAATAGGAGTACCACGAGCATTTCTTTCCGGTGGAGGAATAGACCCTGAGGTACTTGTAAATTTTGAGCAAAGTTGTCAGAAGTTAAGAGATGCTGGGTACGAGATAGTAGATGTAGACTCAGAGGCAATGAAGTATTCTTTGGCGGTGTATTATATCCTTATGCCAGCTGAAGTTTCAAGTAACTTATCACGATATGATGGAATCCGCTATGGACTCTCAGTAGAATCTGATAAACTTTTTGATGTTTACGCAAAAAGTAGAGGCAAGGGATTTGGTAAGGAAGTCAGGCGTAGAATTTTGCTTGGAACTTATATTCTTTCTCATGGCTATTATGATGCCTATTATAATAAAGCGTTAAAAGTAAGAGATATGATTACCAATGAGCTTCTATCAATATTTGAAGAGGTAGATGCATTTATTACCCCAACTGTCCCTTTCCCAGCTTTTAAATTAGGTGAAAAGATGGATGACCCTATGGCGATGTATATGTGTGATATTTTCTCAGCACCAGCCAACTTAGCAGGAATACCAGCTATATCTATTCCGGGTGGAATGACAAAAGATGGACTGCCTCTTGGATTACAAATTACAGCACCTTACTTGCGCGAGGATATCCTATTTGCAATCGGGAAAGACTTTGAGAATACAGTGAAAAATTAGTATAATAGAATATATGGCAGATGATAAACATAGCGAAGGTGGAGCAGATCACACTGGTCTTTATATTATAGCTGGGATTGTAATTGTAGGGATTACTATTTTTGGAATAACCCAACCACTTTTCAACGTAGATAATGTTACAGATAAAACTTTTGACACTTTTAAACCTATAGTTGCATTTTTCTTAAATCCAAACACTTGGACAGTAGTCGGAGTTATTTCTTCTTGCCTATCAATATTTTTCATAGCTATTATAATATTCTCTGTTGTTCGTATGCGAGAGATTCAAATTCATGAGAAACAAGAATTAGATCATGAAATACACGAAGCACTTCTGCGTGATAAAGAAATAACTCGTAATGAGAATCCGCGCTGGCACTATATTCTCACTATTATTGAAAGTTCCAATGAGTCCGACTGGCGGGTAGCTATTATAGAAGCTGATACTATGCTAGAAGAAGCCTTTCGTGAGAAAGGCCTAACAGGTGAGACTATGAGTGAACTATTAGAGTCTGCTCGTTCTAGTGGATATCAGAGTATTGGGAATGCTGGTGATGCTCATGGGGTCCGCAACAAAATTGCTCATGCTGGTTCTGAATTTACTCTTACTCAGATAGAAGGCCGTCGGGTAATCAAAATGTACCAAAACGTCTTTGAAGAATTGGGAGTAATCTAGACCGATTGCAAAATTCTCAATTTTAAGTACAATAAGCCTTGTAGCTCCTAAGGAGCATTTTATTATCATTATTTCGGTAATAAGTTACAATATAGCGGGGTAGAGAAATGGTATCTCGTAAGGCTCATAACCTTAAGACGGCCGTTCGATTCGGCCCCCCGCAACAAGTCGGCAAGTGACATGCCTCTCTGGTATGTCCACTGGAGCCGAACATGTCGGCGTAGCTCAGTCGGTAGAGCGGAGGACTCATAAGCCTCAGGTCACAGGTTCGATCCCTGTCGTCGACACAATAGGGAAAAGTTCCCTATAAAAAATAAATGCAGTCGTAGCTCAACTGGTTAGAGCACCCGCCTGTCACGTGGGAGGTTGCGGGT
>CAYHMN010000026.1:0-10601 GCA_964357795.1 uncultured Candidatus Saccharibacteria bacterium | reverse complement strand
ATGGCTTCCTTCCGCTCAATTTGAGCTCGATGACGAAGATGTGCTTTTGCAGATAGTCCTCGTGCTAGGGCTTCTGTGAGTTGCTTTGGTTTTTTCTTGAAATTATCATCTGGTAGTATTGTTGGATGTCCAACTGTAGATTTTACTTTGTTTGGGATTTCAATACCAACAAGTGATTTGCCGGGAATAGGAGCTTCTATGCGGATAGGGTGGGCAGCAAGTGCAAGTGCCAAATCATTCTGAAGTCCGACGATACGAGAAAGTTTTACTCCTTGGGCAGGTTTGAGTGCGTAGCGTGTGACCGTCGGTCCAATAGTTACTTCATCCATCTCAACTGATATACCAAAGTTTAAAAGTGTACGTTGGATAATATTCATATTACCTTTCAAGTCTCCGACATTTGGTTTGCCTTTATCTTTCTCAAGCAGTGATAGTGGGGGAGGGATGTACTCAGTTTTAAATCTCTTTTTCACAGAGAATACTTCTTCCTGCTCATCTTTTACTGGAGTCTCGTCGTATCCGAGTAAAGTACCTTCATTCTCTTGTGCAACTTCTTCTTGAGGAAGACTCAATTCTTCTTCAGGTACTATGTCCTCATGGTTACTTCCAAATGAGGGCATTTTTATTTCTTTGGAGAAGAATGCACGAATACGCCTCCAAATATTTATGATATCTGGTCGCTTATCAAAAAGGACTATTAGAGAGACGATAAGCACCGCTCCAAGAATTAAAATTCCAGCATAGATTCCAAATAATTTTACAAATGGCCAAGCAACAATACTTCCGAGGTATCCACCCAAAACTACATTCAGAGATTCACCTGTTCCATTGGAAGCCAAATCCATAATCGCAAGTGCGGAGAGTAATACGGTGACTGAAGTAATAGCGTGAAGCTTTGCGACTTGAGGTTTACCTCGACGTATAAATGAAACTCCGACAACCCCTAGAAGGATAGGGAGGAGGTAATATCCGAATCCGAAGAATGAACTCATAATAGAATAAAAGAAATCTCCAGCAACGCCTGCTAGCTTAAAAATTGAGAGGACAATAAAAACTCCTAAAACAAGAAATCCAATACCCCAAATACTATGCCGAGTCTCATCCCTGAGCTCTACTTTTTTTGATTTCTTGCTACGCTTCCTTGATCTACCTGTATCCTCTTCATCAATATCTTTTTTTGCCATCCCGTTTGAAGTAGGGAACCTTTAGATTCCCGTACATAAATTAAATAATAAAATCAAAATATCACGAATATCTTCATATAGTCTCCGTACAGACAACTAACATATATGACTTCAAACGGGACCATAATTATTTTGTAATTATATCATATAAAACGACAGTAGCTTCACAAATCTTATCAATAAAAAAGCCCTCGGATCTCCTCGCCGAATTTATTTGGAAGCTCGGCCAGACATTTTTTCTTGATAAGATTTGTTTCGCTTTGCGCAAGGTCTTTCAAAAGATATGCCTGCGACGAGTTTCTTGAAGAGAAATTTGCATTCCATTTATTTGAGTATATAATGGACAGATTAAAGACAAAAATATCTAGCAAAATATCTCAAAAAGACATATGAATTATCAAAAAGACATAAAAAATACAGACCAAAATTCATACGGACACTCCAATCTGCCTAGTAATAAACTCTTGGTAAATAAGGAAATCTTTGAATATTCCTACAAAAAGACAGAGAAGTTAGTCACAGCCCTATATATGGTTACTGATTGTATGGAAGTAGATGATGCGTTGAAAGGCAAGGTTCGCAGTCTTAGTATTGAACTCCTGTCTTATATTCACAAGTTATCGCACACAGAATCTAGCCCTGTGGATAACCGTCTACACGTATCTACCTGTCTGATAAATATAGACGAAATACTTTCACTTATAGGCATAGCCAATACTATCGGATTTATATCAGAAATGAATACATCAATCCTAAATAAAGAGCTCACCTTGCTCGGTGGGGAATTGAGAGGGAGTCTAAACAAAGATGATCATTTTACATTCACCCTAGATGAAAAGATGTTTGACCTACCTCGTAGAGCTGAAACCAACAGTAATAAGTCTTTTAGCCTTATAAAGGACAAAAGGACAGAATATAATATGTCCTTTAGAAAAGATAATAGTTTGTCTTTAACAAAAGAACCTAGTAATCCAAACTCAAGTTTGATTAGCAAGAAAGATAGAATTGATAAGATATTAAACATTATTAAAGACAAGAAAGGATTACCAGGCAATGAAACAGGAGTATCTATCAAAGACATATCTACTGCATTTACAGACTGTTCAGAAAAGACAATACAGAGAGAACTGAACTCCCTTGTTTCTGAGGGTCAAATCAAGAAGACTGGGGCAAAACGTTGGAGTCGCTATCAGGCCCTCTAAAATAAGGGTTACCCGGTAGTGAATTTTGGTAATGCCTAGTAAGGCGCTCTTCCAGAGCTTTACCAAAATCTACTACCGGGTTATCCACAATCACCCATGTATTTGTTGCATATTTATATACCTATAGTATATAATGCTATAGCATGCTAGCCTGGTGTATTTTCACTAGATGTGCTAGTATGTAATATCTCTTATGCGTTGAGAAATCAGCACATATAGAGAGAACGATCATTGAAAATTTAATACTATTACAGTCTAATACCAAGAAGGTAGTAGGTTTTGGTTTTCATTGGTCAGATCCGCTTTATGTTTTTCTTTTGATAGAGGAGAATACAAAAGTGTGATATCGGCCCTGTCGACAAGGCAGATATGCTTGTCTATCTCGCAAGAGATAAGCAGGCAGATTCAATTAGTTTACGTTATCTAAATATTTGTTTTCATAACTTTGATAGAGAAGTGAGAAATAATTATTTAGAAGTAAAAAGTTTGTATTGGTTGATAGAGATCAATATAGACAAAAATATATGCACACATATTAATTTTTTTCTTTACCACATCATTTATTAATAGTGATAAAGAATTAGTCGAAATTAATCTAAACGTGCATACAATTAATAAAATTATGTTAAAAAAATTCTTAATCGGAACTCTTGCAGTTTTCGCATTAGCGTTCGCGCTTAATGTTTCAGCTGCTATGGATTTCGGATCTACGACTTTAAAAGTAGGTAGTACAGGAGAATACGTCAAGACTCTTCAGACTCTTGTCGGAGCTTCTCCAGTAGATGGATCATTTGGTCCTATGACAAAGGCGAAAGTTATGGCATGGCAGGCAAGCAACGGCTTAACAGCTGACGGTTTGTTTGGTCCTATGTCTATGGCTAAAGCTAATGCAGGTGGTACTGTTTCTACAGTTCCAGGATGTGTAGCAGGTGCAATGTTCAGTTCAACAACTGGCGCACCATGTGCAACTGCAGGCTCTACAGTTCCAGGATGTTCAGCAGGTGCAATGTACAGTTCAACAACTGGCGCACCATGTGCAGGTGGAACAGTTACAACAGGTGGTCCTCTAGCAGGAACAGCTGGTAGTATCGCTGACATGAACACACTTTCTGCGTATAACAACGAAGAAATTGGTGCAGGTCAGAAAGATGTAAAAATCCTCGGTGTTGATATTGAAGCTTCAAACGATGGCGACATCGCTTTGAACATCATGAAAGTTCGTTTTGACTCAACAGGAAATGCTTCTGGTGACTCAGATCGTCTTGAAGATTACGTAACTTCAGTATCTGTATGGCAAGGTTCAACGAAAGTTGGTACAGCTATGGCTGCTGATTTTTCAAAGGAAAGTACTGGTATCTACACAAAGTCTATAATGCTATCTAACGCAGTAGTGCGTGCAGATAAGACAGAAAAATTCTATGTATCAGTAGATGCAGTAAATAACCTTGACTCAGGTGATATTGATTCAGATTTATGGTCAGTAGCGCTTGACAGTGTTCGATTTACAGATGGTTCAGGTGTAGTTACAACTGAGACATCAGCTATCCCTACAGATATGGACTGGGACGCAGCAAACGATGGTATCGCTATTTCATTCGTTAGTCTTGCGACAGCATCTGACACAATCCTAAAGATTTCTACAGAAAATACTCCATTAGCAGCTATTGTTGATGTTCACGCTTCAAACAATACTGACGATGTAGTACTTTTGAAAGGTAAAATGAAATTGGAAGGTACATCTAACGTTTGGTTAGATGAAGTTCCAGTAACATTTACTGCTACAGGTGGATCAAATGCTGAAGCTCTTTCAGGTAGCGTAACACTTAATATAGGTGGTACTGAATACTCTGAAACTATGACTGCTGGAGCAGCTGCTGTAGTTGTTACTTTCAACAACCTAAACCTTACTCTTACTGCTGGTTCAACTGTTAACTTCACAGTTTCTGCTGATATTAACGACCTTGATGCAACAGCAGGTGTTACTGTTAACTTTGATGCTGGAGACACACTCAAAGCAGAATTGTTAACAACAAACCGTGATGACATCATTGCTGAGAACTCAGGTGGTGATCAGCTAACAGATGGTACAGAAATGACTGGCTCTGCTCTAGGTGAAGCTCAGACATTCCAAGATACAGGTATCAACGTTGTATTAGTAAGTACTTCAGCAGTTGCTGCTAAGGGTCTTACTACACAACCAGACAAGGGAACATACACAATCACATTTGATGTAACTGCATTCGGTGGTGATATGTGGGTTGACGGTACTAAACCTACTCTAACAGGTACAGACAGTACTGATCTAAACATTGTTTCACCTGGTACAGGTACTCAAGATGCTGTTCTTACAACATCAACTGGTGCTACTATGACTGGTACAATAAATACTACTTCTAGATTTAAGGTATCAGAAGGCGAAACAGAAAGATTCACTATTACATCAGTAGTAACTCCAACAGTTGCTGGTGGTCTATACAGTGTTTCTCTCGCTAGTCTTGCTTACCTAGCTTCAGATGCAGATATTACAGATGCAGCTCCAGCTCTAGAATACACAACAAATCTTGTTGATTTCGTAACACAAAACGTTAACCTTGTGTTAGTAAACTAATAGATAGTTGTTAGTCTAAACTGGTTAATACGCCTTAAAATGTATTCAAAAAGCCACCCCTTTGGGGGTGGCTTTTTGTTTGCCTAATTTTTCAGTGTTGCTATACTTATAGTAGTTCATTATTAGTTAATAATTTAGGTAAAACAAAATGTTAAAAACACTCAAGAATAAAGTTTTCATCGGGGCATTTATCGCCACTCTAGCAGTGTTCGGTGTTCTCTCATATAAAGCAGAAGCATTGACTACAAGCGCAAATACTACAGTCCTTCCAGTTGGTTGTGACTTAGGAGTTGGGACAGTATATAGCCCAGAGACAGGGGAGTCTTGTTCTGTGGGCGGTGTTACCATTACACCTCCAATAGTAATGATGCCACCATACGATGCATATGGATGTAAGGCTGGTTCACCATATAGTATGACTACAGGGAATAAATGTGCAGGAGTAACTCCAACACCATTACCACCGATTTATTATGACGATGGCTGTACTCTTGGTGCAATGTATAATATTTCAACAGGAAAGAAATGTGTAAGTATCACTCCAGTACCTCCAATTTATGACTGTTCTACAGCAAAGAATGCATACTGTGCAGGTATTACTAACCCTGTAAACGGTGTTTGTGCTGACGGCACTGTGAAGATGTACAATACTGGAACAGGTGTAGCATATTGTACTACCACTACACCTCCGACTTGGATACCACCAGTAAAGATTAGTTCAACAAGCGACGTAGCAGGAATCCAAAATGCTTTAAATAAATCTCTTGGTATACGTCTCTCAGCATACTTAGCTACAGATGGTAAAATGGGTCCTAAGACAGTGGCTGCGGTAAGAATGTTCCAAGCTCAAGTAGGAATTGCAGTTGATGGTAAAGTTGGTCCGGTAACTCTCGGCAAACTAAACGCAAGCGTTGAATAATCATTCTAGATTGAAATAAAAATACCCCATTCGGGGTATTTTTATTTGGACAAAAACTAATATGGTATACTATAAATATGTTTAGCAGCCATCTAATTAAAGTTATAGTTGCGTTTTGCGGGATGATAGTCTTTGGGCTTGCCTCGCTTGTGATTATTGATTCTTTTAAGGACAAGGAGGAGGACCAAGTGGCGAGCCCTGTAGTCGCCGAGCCTGTTGTCCTACCTAAAACTGAAGTGAAAATACCTACAAAAACTCCTGCTAAAAAAACAACTCCACAGACTCAAACCACTCCAAGATAAAGACAATGTGTTGACAATAGAAGCTATTTTTGCTATTATACCAGTCAACCCATTTTTTTAATTTTTAAAAAAACAATTAGTTCTATGCCACATCAAAAAAAGCAGGAGGATAACAATGAAAGGCTCAGAGTTACCTCCGGAAAAGAAAATCGAACAACTTTTGAACAAAGTCCTTCCGGTAAAAAGGAAGCAAGCCAAATTGCTATTACCATTCCGGGATCTCATCCATCAGACAAGATATGGCTGAAGACGGCTGTATGGTACTAAATTTCTAACCCCAAAAATTTTTTAAATTGAACACGATTACGACTGCTCAAGAAAAAAAGGTAGAAGAACAACCTCAAGAAAAAAACTTAAATCAACAACAAACAAAAGTAGTTAATATGGTCTTCAACGGACATATCAAAAGATATGGAAATTTGGACTTTATAAAGATTTTACGTGACTATGGGGTAAGGTATTGTCCTCCCCAAGGTGATGGACTGCTTTTTTAATTTTTTTGATTTCAGCAATTATTTGTTTTTAAGACGAACAAACAGAAGACGAACCGTACGGTTCAACAAAGCAAAACCCCAGATTTTTATCTGGGGGCTTTTTTATTTTATTGACAAATCTGGTAGATTTGCTAATGTATTCCCATACGCCGTAGACAGAAGGCATTTATAAGCCCTTCCGAGGTATCTCAAAAATCTTAACTGATTTGGATACGGCCGTTTGGTCTGCCTGCGCAGACAGGTCGATTTTTTTAAT
Organism: uncultured Candidatus Saccharibacteria bacterium; assembly: GCA_964357795.1. Classification (GTDB taxonomy): domain Bacteria; phylum Patescibacteriota; class Minisyncoccia; order Phycocordibacterales; family UBA9973; genus UBA8515. The sequence goes on along the minus strand of CAYHMN010000026.1, from coordinate 3,636 downwards.
AGGCAACGAAGGATAAGTGGAAAAATGAATTTTTTCACTTGAACTGAGTGAACCTATTATATTTAGTAATCTTTTAGGTTCCCTAAACAAATATGGCATTAAAAAAAGCAAAGAAAGTAGAAATAGTTTCTGACCTCGAAAAGTCACTAAAGACTGCCGAGTCAGTGGTATTCGTTAAATTCGACAAGCTTACAGTTGCCGATGCGAACTCTCTCCGCAGATCTCTGCAGAAAGAAAACGTAGGCTACTCTGTAGCAAAGAAAACACTTCTTAAAAGAGCTCTTGTTTCAAAGTCTATAAAAGGTGAGATTCCAGAGTTAGCTGGCCAAGTGGCTGTCGCATTCGGAACAGACCCTATAGCTTCAGCTCGTGGTGTTTACGAATTTGCAAAGACTCACAAGGAAAACATTTCTATCTTAGGTGGAGTTTATGAAGGTAAGTATGTAGATGCAGGTGTAATGACATCAATGGCGACAATTCCAAGCCGTGAAGTTCTTCTATCGCAGATTGCATTCTTGCTTAAGAGTCCTATGCAAAGACTTGCTATTGCAGTCAATGCTGTGGCTTTGAAGAAAGCGTAATTAGTAATTAATTTATAAAAATATTATGGCAAAATTTGATTCATTTTTATCAGAACTCGAAGGCGCTTCAGTTCTAGAGCTCAATGAGCTTGTGAAGGCTATAGAGGAAAAGTTCGGAGTATCAGCGGCTGCTGTCGCAGTGGCTGGTCCTGCAGTCGCAGGCGAAGCAGCAGAAGTAAAAGATGCTTTCACTGTAGAGCTTACAGCAGCAGGAGAGCAGAAAATCGCAGTTATGAAAGTTGTGAAAGAAGTTCTAGCTTTAGGTTTGAAAGAAGCGAAAGACCTAGTTGATGGCGCTCCTTCAGTACTAAAAGACGGTATGAAGAAAGCAGAAGCTGAAGAATTCAAAAAGAAAATAGAGGAAGCGGGTGGCAAGGTAACTCTTAAATAGAGTTACCTTGAGCTGGAGGCAGGCGTGCCGAGGCGGGGTCGCGAGCTTTTTCAGTAGAAAAAGACTTGTGACAGGTTACATTAAAATAAGTATTACGAAAATAAGCTTTCTATGCGGGGTACAAAAATTTTTTACTAAAAATTTTCTCAGGCTTCGCGCCGTCGCGCTGCAGAAGCCCCCGCTCAGAAACTTATTTTCTCCATAAACACCCCCTGTCTCGTAGTGAGCTTTGCTCTACTATGGGGCTTGCGGGGTGTTTTTTGTTGGCGTATACTGTGGGGCATATGGAAACCCTAGCTAAACTGTTTGGCGGTCAAGCCCGAGTCAAAATAATGCGCTTATTCTTACTGAATGGCAGTGATTCATTTTCTATTGAAGATATATCTAGCCGTAGTCGTGTGACTAAAGGGAATACTCGTCGTGAAGTTAATGCTCTCTCGGCTATGGGGTTTATAAAGAGTAAGATTGTTGCAAGAGTTGGTTCTCGTGGCTCCAAAAAGAAGGTTACCGCATACTATCTTAATCCACAATTCCAATACCTAGACGCTGTGAATAATCTACTTGTTGACCCTAATCTTCTAGTAGAAGAGGGTCTCACCCAGCGCTTTAAACAAGTAGGAAAGATAAAGCTAATGATTGTATCAGGGGTATTTATAGGCAATATTGAAAGCCGAGTAGATGTACTAATAGTAGGCGACAAATTAAAGAAAAATATACTCCAGCAACTCATGAAAGGCCTAGAAGCCGAGATAGGCAAAGAGCTAGATTACGTCGTTTTTGATACGGAAGAGTTCAAATACCGCTTAGATATGTATGACAAGCTGGTTTGCGACGTCATAGACTTGCCTCATTTGAAGCTTATAGATAATGGACAGTTATCCACATACATTTCTAAAAAGTAGCCCCACAAGGCTATTTTTTGATATAATAGTACTAGTACTTGAGAAGGTCGAAGCTTTGTAAGGTACCTTTATTAATATTATTAATTACAAACATATCTATTATGATGTTTATACAAACTTGGGGAGGAGCGTTTAATGAATCTTTAATGAATCTTTGGTATGGGTTTATTAGCTTCGTACCTAGTCTATTGGGTGCAATCATCCTATTTATTATAGGTTGGGTTGTCGGTTCTATAATCGGTAAAGCGATTGCGCAAGTTATCAACGCATTGAAAGTTGATAAACTTTTAGAAAGCGCTGGTGCGGCAGATTTAATGAATCGCGCTGGACTAAAACTTAGTGTTGGTGGATTTATCGGTTGGCTAGTGAAGTGGTTTATCATTGTTGTATTCCTAATGGCCTCACTTGAGATTATGGGTCTTACACAGGTAAATGATTTCCTTCGTGAAGCAGTATTATTCTACTTACCGAAAGTTGTTATCGCATCACTTGTGCTTGTCATCGCTACAGTAATCGCTTCCACAATGCAACGCATCGTAGAAGCTTCAGCTCGCGCAGCAAACGTACACGGAGCAAATATGATTGGCTCTGTTACTCGCTACGCTATCTGGATATTCGCTTTCATCATCGCTCTTGCTGAGCTTGGTATTGCAACTGCATTTATGCAGATTCTGTTTACAGGATTTGTCGCAGCTCTTGCTATCGCCCTCGGCCTTGCGTTTGGTCTTGGAGGTAAAGATGCAGCGTCTCGCACAGTGGATAAGTTCTCTCGTGATATGTCTACAAAGGCATAATATCACCAACAAAAAAGCCCCTTCTGGGGGCTTTTTTGTTGGGGTTTTAGGGTTATAGCACAAGGCTTGACTTACATATTGGCATAGTATAGAATACACCCACGATGTTAATGAACAAAAATCATCCAAAACTGCGGAGAAGCTAAACCTCTACTGGTTTTCCTTTCCGCCTGAAGGCGGATTTTTTAGTTCTAAAGCGTCGAATATGATATTTGAAAACTGAATGCTGTTCCGACTCACTGTTATCCTAACAATTTTTTGTCAGGGTCTTTTCAATCAGAGTCGGAAACAGGACGCAATAATAAGAAAGATGTACAAGTATTAGAGGAAGCGGTTCCCGAGAATACTTGCGTTGTCTGATTTTCTCGTAAGAGGAATGAAGATGGTTTTCAGATTTCCTAATAGGAAATTAAGAGTATATGGTGGATGCCTAGACTAAAGCGGGCGATGAAAGACGTAGCATGGCGGCGATACGTTTCGGGGAGGTGCCTAGCAACCTTTGATCCGGAAATTTCTGAATGGGGAAACCCAATTGAGTAAACCTCAATTATCTTGATACTTGATATCAAGATGCACACCCAGGGAAGTAAAACATTTCAGTACCTGGAGGAAAAGAGAAAAATATTTATTTTCTGAGTAGCGGCGAGCGAAAAGGAAAAAGCCCAAACCGGCCTATCACTTTGTGAATAATTACAAATTAGTAATTGTGCCCAATGTGATTGGCCGGGGTTGTAAGGTGACAATGTAGATTTATCTAGAGGAGTTAAAAAATATGTTATTAGATCAAGTTTCTGGAAAGGAACGCCGTAGACGGTGATAGCCCGGTGATCGAAAATAACATGTCTCTTTGATTGTCATTCTTGAGTAGCTCAAGACACGAATAGCTTGAGCGAATCCGCCAGAACTAACTGGCAAGGCTAAATACACTTTTAGATCGATAGTGAACTAGTACCGTGAGGGAAAGGTGA
>CAYHMN010000025.1:0-10649 GCA_964357795.1 uncultured Candidatus Saccharibacteria bacterium | reverse complement strand
GGATGTAGCAGGTTGGATACGCACAAATGCTTCCCTCTATCCAGGTTTGGGAGCAGTAGTTGGAGCACCAAATTTAAAAGCCTTAGCTGATATAGCAAGTTTTTACATGGACACTGAAGTAGAAATTCCTCTTTTAATCCCAGGTGTTGGCGACCAGGGAGGAAAAGCTGATGAGGTAGCAAATACGCTAATAGGCGTTGGTTATGATATGAGAATAGTACGTATCAATGCTTCCAGTGGTCTTACGCATCCATGGGGGGCAGTACCGGCTCCAGCTGATTGGAAAAAATTGATAGTTGACAAGTTATTTGAATACAATAAGCTCACCGGCATGGCTTAAAAATTACGGGTTAGTTTTAGTAAGAGGTGTTCGTTTTTACGAATACCTCTTTTTTGTTACAAAAGTAGCATTAATTTCGGCAAGAATATTATAGCTCCGACGATACCGGATATAACAACGGCTACAGATACAGCTCCGGCGGCGACGTCTTTGGTGTCGCGAGCATATGGATGGTAAGTAGGAGAAGTTAAATCAATATCTATTTCAATAGCAGTGTTTATCATTTCAAAAAGTATCACGAGTCCGATTGTTAATACAAGTAGCACCCACTCCACGCTAGATATGTGTAGCAAGAATCCTAAATAGATAGCAAGTATAGCAAAGAAGAAATGCACCCATGCATTGTGAGTAGTTTTTAAAAATATACTAAGACCGCGCAGTGCGTGTGTAGTACTTCTAAGCCTAGATATTATTGAGAAGCGTCCTTTGTCTGGGAGTTTTGGTTCCATCTAGCTAGTATACAACAAAAAATACCCGAGAGGGTATTTTTTGTTTTCTTTCACATCAAGAGAGAAGCATATGAATTATGTACTCATATTCATAATGTTCGAGCGAAGATGGGACAAGAAGTTAATACTTCTTACGCTTTCTTTGTCTTTCCAACCTTTCGGCGAGAGACAATCCACATGTTTGAATATTTCTTCGGTGTGCGAGTCTTCTGTCCTTTTCCGGATGGCTTACCCCACATAGTCTTTGCACGTCTTGTTCCACGACCCTGCGCACCTTCACCTCCTCCGTATGGGTGATCTACTGGGTTCATGGCAGATCCACGAACTGTTGGGCGGATTCCCTTCCAGCGTGAGCGTCCTGCTTTACCAAAGTTCTGAAGTTTGTATTCAGAGTTTGAAACTTCACCGATACACGCATAGCAGTTCTCAGAGATTTTTCGGACTTCGGTTGACGGCATTTTAATATTTGTATATCCTCCATCGTTCGCTACTACTTGGGCAAATACTCCAGCTCCGCGGGCAAGCTTTCCACCGTTACCTGGTTTTATTTCTACATTGTATACAAAAGTACCGACAGGTATCAGTTTGAGTGGTAGACGGTTGCCGATAGATAGGGGTGCTTTTTCTCCTACTATAAATTTGTCTCCCACTTTCACAGACTTCGCTACTATTACATATCTCTTTTCTCCATCAGCATAGACTGCAAGAGCGATAAATGCATTACGGTTTGGATCATACTCAATAGATGTAATCTTTGCAGGAATATCGTGCTTGTTATACATGAAATCAATATCACGGTAAAGCCTCTTGTGTCCTCCACCTTTATGGCGAGTAGTTATACGTCCATGATTATTTCGGCCGACAGAACGCTTGAATCCCTTTGTTAAAGATTTTGTAGGTTCGCTTTTCGTAAGTACATTTCGGTACGATACGGTAGTCTGATGGCGTTTTGATGGTGTTGTTGGTTTATATGTTTTCATAACTAATATTTATATTATGCAAATGTTATCTTATCACCTTTCTTTAAGTACACGACTGCTTTCTTGCCACCTGATTTTACTCCAGGCACTCCACGGCGAACAACTACTTTCTTTGTAATTTGAGTTACTGAAATTTTCACAGGGGTAACATCGTAGAGCATCTTTATCGCTTTCTTGATTTCGTTTTTGTTAGCATTTGGCACTACATTGAAAGTATAAGCACCTTTATCTGCCAAAAGAGCAGACTTTTCAGTTATGCGCTGGCCGATGATAAGTGGGTGTGTCTTCTTTGTAGACTTTTCATCCTTCTTTTCAACTTTTTTTGTTTTTGGTTTTTTTGTTTCCATATTATTTCTTTACTACTCTCTTTTCTCCTTTACCTACCAAGAAAGCAATGCTTTCAGTCGGTTGTGAGATGACAATATACTTGTAAGAAAGTAAATCAACTGGGTTTATATTGCGAACCTCATCTATATCTACTGTAGGTATATTGGCAAAGCTCTTCTTGAGTACATCGCCTTTCGCAGGGATAGTGATGTATGTATTTGGTCTTTTACCACCAACCATTTTCTCAAATCCTTTTACAGTTGCAAGATCTTTCATTACCGCTACTGCGTCTTTAGTCTTTATGTTCTTGAGAGCTAGTTCCTCTACAAATAAAATCTGACCTTTACGTAGTTTTTCAGAGAGCACAGTGTAAAGAGCCGCTGTACGCATCTTTTTGTTTATCTTTTGCTCATAGCTCTTGTCATTACGAGGTCCGTGAGTGATACCACCACCTTTCCAGATAGGAGAGCGTGTTGATCCATGACGAGCACGTCCTGTACCCTTCTGCTTCCAAGGTTTGCGTCCTCCACCGCGTACTTCTCCACGAGTTTTCGTATGAGCTACTGGTGTGCGAGCATTGGCCTGCATTGCAGTCACTACTTGGTGAACAAGGTCGCCATTCCATGAAAGTCCGAAGACTGACTCTGGTACATTGAGCTTTCCAACAGCTTTACCTTTTTGATTGTATATTTGTGTTTCCATATTATAGGCCGATTATTTCTACAAGGGTTCCACGTCGTCCTGGAATTGCACCTTTTACTAGTAACTGGTTGTTCTCTTTATCTATACCGACAATTTCCAAATTGCGTACAGTGATTCGGTCACCACCTGTTCGTCCTCCCATGCGCATACCGCGTGGAACTTTGTTTCGAAGTCCTCCACCGATAGAACCAGGCTCACGCTCAGAGTGCTTCTGACCGTGTGAACGCGGACCACCATGGAATCCATGACGCTTCACCACACCTTGGAAACCTTTTCCTTTTGAAAGTCCAGAGACTGTGACGATATCGCCCTTAGCAAATGCATCAACAGTGATAAGGTCGCCTACAGCGATTTCTTCTATATCTCTAAACTCACGAAGATGCTTGAAAGCACTTCCACCTTTCTCTTCTTTGTCTTTCTTTGAGGCAGAGACATGTCCAAGATGCGCCTTTGTCGCGCGACTTGATTTCTGTTCGTCAAAGGCTACCTGCACTGCAGTGTATCCGTCTACGTCAGGGTTTTTCACTTGAGTTACCACTAGTGGGCCTGCCTGTATTACAGTAGCAGGTATCACTGTGCCATCAAGATCAAAGCACTGCATCATATGCTGTTTTTTACCTAGAATAAATTTCATAAAGTTTATATTACTTACATCATTTTCACATCTATATCTACTCCGGATGGGAGTGATAAGTTTGTGAGCGCTTCGATAGTCTTCGGATTAGGATTGAGAATATCAATAACGCGTTTATGGATTCTGATTTCAAACTGTTCACGAGCATTTTTAAATACAAACGATGCTCGGTTGACTGTGTATTTTTTGATTTCGGTTGGAAGTGGAATCGGACCAACAATCTTTGCATCATAGCGAAGAGCTGTATCGATAATCTGCTTGACCGATGCATCAAGAATCTTGTTCTCATAGGCTCGTACGCGAATACGAAGCTGGACAACTGTGTCTTCCTTTGCTTTTTTTGCCTTTGCTTTCGCTTCTGGCTTTGTTTTCTTTGTTGTCGTTGTCATACGTTTGTAATTACTAAAGAGCGAATTCTAATACTTATTTAATGATTTTTGTTACCACTCCAGCACCAACTGTCTTACCACCTTCACGGATTGCGAAGTGCATAGAATCTTCAAGGGCTACTGGTGTTACAAGTTTAACTGTAAGCTTTACTGTATCACCTGGCATAACCATTTCTACTCCACTAGGAAGTGTAGATTCACCAGTTACATCTGTTGTACGGATGTAGAACTGAGGCTTGTATCCAGTAAAGAATGGAGTGTGGCGACCACCTTCTTCCTTTTTCAAGATGTAAACTTCACATTCAAATTCTGAGTGAGGAGTCACAGTACCTGGCTTTGCTAGGACCTGACCACGAGTAATGTCTTCTTTCTTAATACCACGGATTAGGATACCAGCGTTGTCCCCAGCCATACCTTGCTTCAAATTTTTGTTGAACATTTCAATACCAGTAACTGTAGTCTTTGCAGTATCCTTGATACCAACGATTTCTACATCTTCACCGACGTTTACAACTCCACGTTCAATTTTTCCAGTTACCACTGTTCCACGTCCTTCAATAGAGAAGATATCTTCAATAGGCATAAGGAATGGCTTGACGATATCACGCTCTGGAACTGGGATATAGGTATCAAGAGCAGAAACTAGTTCAAGAACTTTCATTGACCATTCATCTGTGTTGTCCTTAGATTCAAGAGCTTTAAGACCTGAACCGCGGATAACAGGAGCGTTTGCACCATCAAAGCCTTGCTTTGTAAGGAGCTCACGGATTTCCTCTTCTACGAGGTCAATCATATCTTTGTCATCAACCATGTCGCACTTGTTTAGGAAAACGATAATCTTTGGCACACCGACTTGCTTTGCAAGAAGAACGTGCTCACGAGTCTGTGGCATCGCTCCGTCAGTAGCAGCTACGACAAGAACAGCACCGTCCATTTGGGCAGCACCTGTAATCATGTTTTTTATGTAGTCAGCGTGTCCTGGCGCATCAATGTGAGCATAGTGACGTGCTGGTGTCCAATATTCGTTGTGAGAAAGCGCGATAGTAATACCACGAGCTTTTTCTTCTGGGGCTGAGTCTATTTGATCTACGCCTTTAATTTTAGCACCAAACCCTTCACCAGCGCGTGAAAGCACTTGGAGGATAGCTGCTGTTAGAGTAGTTTTTCCATGGTCAACGTGACCAATAGTTCCCACATTTACGTGTGGTTTATCTCTGTTAAATTCTTCTGCCATATATTTTATTGGTTGGAAAGGGTAACGGGGCATATAGCCCTATTATCAATACCAACATAAATTAATAATAAATTAAATTTCCCGAGCCAATAGAACTTAGCCCGAGACAGGCGCAAATATTGCGATTGACTCTCATACTAGCAAATCTAAAAATAAAGTCAAATGTAAAGCACCCCGACCATGGTCGGGGTGCTTTCTTCTAGATTTCTATAACTTTTATCTTCGGACTATTTCTCTCATCATCATCAAGTGGGTCATAGGTGCTTGGATCTTTTACATTAGTCCAGCAACCAGGGTCTAGTGCATCTATCAATGTATCTTCCGCATCAGTATTGTCTATAGTGTCACTACACTGTGGATCTCCTCCTCCAGCTGCTTCAGAACAAGAAGCAGTTGTTCCACCACCTGAACCTACACAGTCCCATGTCCAAGGGCCTGGATCTACTCCGGTTTCATTGGCTGGGCTACCTGCCGCACATTGCCAGTGTCGTCTTGGTACTGAGCACGCTCCGTTTATAGGTCCACTCTTGGTATTTACCGTAACCGTTGCGGATGCAGGCACAGAGTTTCCTATTGCGTCAAAACACCTTATATTATATGTTTTTGTCAAAGTTACAAGACTATTAACTCCAGGAGAAAAATTTACAGGTGCATTCCCAGTAGCAAAATCACTACTTGTACATGATGTTCCATTAGATGACCATGTCAGATTTGTTGTACCTCCACCAAATGGAAAGACACTCGGATTAGCCCAAAGGTTTGCAGTAAGATTAGGTGGGGGGGAAGTGCTAACTATAATCGTCATACTATCGTCATCACATGCTGCATCGTCATCACAAACTATAAGCTGGAAAGTGTAGACTCCTATGGCTGTCATTCCTGTAATTGTAGTCCCTGCTACGTTCGGATTAGTAATAACAGTCGGCATAGGACCACTAAGTTGACTCCACGCATATGAAACTATTACTCCATCTTGGTCAAAACCTGAACCAGATACAGATGTAGCGCTTGTTGGCACTATAATATTTTGGTCAGCCCCTGCGTATGCTGTCGGAGGGATATTAGTAGCTGCACTTACAACTACATTCATACAATCAGCATTACCTAAAATTGGAGTTCCATCATCAATGACAGTAAGGCAGAAAGTTGAAGTACCTGAAGTTATGCCAGTAATACCTGTTATAGGAGTATTGGGTGATGTAATATTTCCAGAACCCAAAGTTCTAGTCCATACATAAGTTGTTATTACTCCATCTGGATCATAAGAGCCAGTTCCATTTACAGTAGTAGTTGAAGTTGGTACAGTAAGATTTTGATCTGCCCCTGCGTCGGCCACAGGAGGTATGTTGCTTGTATTGTCAACTACATATGGAATGTCATGAGTAATAGTTACAGCAGATACTTGATTTATAGGTACTAAAGCTGTCAATGCAAATACTGCGCCAAGAGCTATATATTCAATTTTTGTATATATTTTTTTCATAATAGTTAATTAGCGAACTACCTCAGCGTCTGGGTAATGAACTCCACATTCTTCGTCAGAAAAAACACCAAATGAAACTCTTGCTGGACTGAAATATTTACCAATACCAGGTTGGTCATCATATTTACATACATGGTAAGGTTCAGGGATATATGTACCCACATTCGCTCCTGTTACAGAAGAAACTGCGTTATAGTTACTGTGTTCAAGACCAACTGAGCAGACTCCACCTGTACAGGTACCAACTTGAGGGTAAGTTGTAGACCCAGTTCCAGCTGGTATTGTAAATATAGCATCTAAACTATTTGGTGGATCTGGAATAGTAGTGTGCTCATAATAAGGCCAGTGGAAGCCATATATTTTTACACGTACAGTAAGTTGTGGATGAAATATTCCAGCAGTACCAGCAGCCGGGTCAGGAACGTATACAACTCTTTGACCACTACCGTGCTCATGAGGCCCTACAGCAAAAACATAACCAATATTACTAGGAGGAGGTGTATCATCTACTTCAAGTGCAAAATGAAGTGCATATAATGTACCAGGCGCACTAGGCACATCAAAATCTTCAGTAATCGGAGATATAGGAAGTATCCCAGGGTTCATAAAAGTATCATTTATAAGAATTACTACAGGTCCACCATTATTTTGAACCTCTAGGCTTACCATTCTTGCTGAACAAGTAGAAATGATTTGTCCTGAGGCTGTGAAAATAATAGCCGGACTAGCATTTGCAGGAAATGGACCTCTTGGTGTCATATCTACAGTCGCGTATATATTACCTCCACCAGAGCAGTTGAAAGGAACAGTTGTATCAGCACTAGTAGAGGAAGCAATGGTAAAGCTTCCAATTATTAAAGCAAGTGTGAAAATAATGTATTTAAGATTGAGAGGGTTTTTTTTCATAAATTTTATATATTACATTGTAACATTACTTCTTCTCTTTTTCATATAAAAACCAACAGCAAGTATAGCAAGTAATACCACTATTATAATTATAATAGTCTTCTTGCTTATTGGTGTTGGACCATCAGTTGTACTACTTTTGAAATTAAATTCTTTTTGGTCAAGAACATTTTCTTTGTTATCAATCAAACTTGCGGACACTTTTGGATTCATGCAAGTAGCTTTAATCTCAAAAGCAATTCCACTACTAGGGCTCTTAGCATCACGTACTAATACTTTTTCAATAGGCTCTATACATTCTCTACCATTCTCACCAGTAATAGTTGCTTTCATAGTTATTTCCGGTAACTTTGCATACTTGGTCTCACTTCTTGCAAAATTACTAGTTGAAACTGACCACATTATGGATAGTTCTCCATTGTCTCCTGCTTTGTAGTAATCTTTGTCTAGGGAAACTTTTTGTATAGTGGCACTGTCTCCACTTACAATGTAATTTACAAAAACACTATTTGAAGTAACGTCACTACTCATAAGTGCTATTTTCAAAGCATAAAATTGAGGAATGTCGCCTTTAGGTAATACTACGGAGAAAGTTTTCTTTTCGTTTTTTGCAAATACTACAGGGGTAAAACTTCCACCTGATTGTGGTGCTATCTTCCCATATACACTTGCATATCTTGTTTCAAAGAATGGAGTCAGTGTTATAGGCGCACTTGTTTCATTTACTCCACTACAAGTAAGCTTCAATGATTCATTACTAGTTATGTCTACATTCTGCATAAGAGTATAGCGAGGGCTACCTTTTTCGCCTTCTACTTGTAAGTAACAAGAATCATTCAATATTTGAACTCCTTTTGTAGAAGCTTCTAATTTTACTTTTCCTAGAGATACAGATGCAAAAGGAAAGTTGTTCTCATTTCTGCTAGAGATTACTAGAGTATAGCTACCACCAAGGTTACTAGGTGCACTATAGATTATATCTCTTTTAATAGTAGTATTCTCATTTAGAGTCAGCGATTCCTCATAGACTTTCTCATCAACTACATACTTCCCGTTATCTGATACAAGGGTAATTCCATATTTCACTCCACCCTGCAATCCTTCACGATTACTAAGACCAAATGCAATATTAAAAGTATTCTTATTCTGGGAAACTATTCTAGGCCTTTCTAAGTTTACAGTCGCTACAGTTATTGACTGACTAGTAGCTGGAGTCTCTATTGCAAAAGATGGCGTAGTAAAAATAAGAGATAATGATAGGAACAAACTAAGTAGAGAAAATTTAAATAGATTCATTTTATATAGAAATTAAATTGTTTAATTATTACAAGTATAAGTATATCACTACTAGAAAATATAAGGTAGGAAAAGTTATCCACAAAATAAAAAAAGTCCTGCAAGTGCAGAACTTTAAAGTATAGCCATGATTAAAACAAATAAATATTAGGGTTTTATTAAATAAACCCATTTATGTTTCTTAAAAACTGCCGGTGAGCTTCCAGCAACCCTTTTGATTTGGGTTAGTGTGATTCTTGAGGCAGATAATTCCTCGATATATTTCTTATCAGGGAAAAGAATGTGGGTTTCGTTATCTACAAAGCTCCACCATCCCGGAAATGTTGTACCAGAGCTTGGCCCTTCATTTATAGTCACTTCTGCTGTGTTGTTTGTAAAGAACTTATAAACATTCAGATCAGAAAGACCAGGACTCCAAGAGGTTGGAATTGCAAGTGAATCGGCAAGGGTATTTGATATAAGGCTTGTATCAAGCTCCCATTTTACAGAATTTAATCCGCCAACTATGTTCTTTTTCCTTATGGTATACATTTGCACTGTTTTTTCGCTCGGATATGACTTTCCATCAAGACCTGTTGCCCATGCAGTATAAGTCTTAGAAGAAGTGACCGGCCCAGTTATTGTAGTTACTGTAAACCCCGTTATCCCGAAAGCTGAGGCATCTGTTACTCCCAGTGAAATTGTTTTAGTTTCGTCAGGGAATGCAGTATCGCCCCTAATCGGGTCGATAGGGCTAATTGTCCATGTAAAACTTGGAGTTTTGGGTGTTCCGCCACCATCACCTCCACCAGTAGGTGGTGGTGTTGCTTTTTCTTTGCCACAGCTAACAAGCAGTAGCAGAAGTAGAATAATAGGAGCTCCTACAAGACTCTTGATTAACTGTTTCATAAAATTTTATTTAAGATTTAAGATGAAAATACAACTCTAAACTCCAGAAACTGAAGGTTAAAGTAGTAATTTCATCAAAACCTATTTTTCAAAGACCTATATGCTATAAGGGATAGACCCTTGACATTCTCCTAAATTATGGGGTGTTTTACTAAAATAGTCAAGCTATTTATCCACTTTTTATCCCCATATTTGACGAGAGGGGCCTTTTATAGTAAGATAATGAAAGTAGTCCGTTTTCGAACCGGACTTTTTTAATAGAAAATTTAATAAAAAGCACCCCCTATTAGCTAATAACTAGTAGAGAGATGCGAAAAACTAAATATGTTAGACCTTAAAACAATGAAGTCAGCGTTGGAACAGCTAGAGACTGAACGCAAAATCCCTCGTGAGAAAATTATAGATGCTATAGAGCAAGCCCTCGCTGCCGCATACAAGAAAGATTACGGAAAGAAAGGACAGATTATCCGAGCAACTATAGATATAGAAAGTGGCAAGATGGAATTCTACCAAATAAAAATTGTTGTTGACGATTCACTAGTACGGATGACAGTAGAAGGTGAAGATGAAGAAGAAATTGCCGAAGATGACGAACGAGTCCGCTTCAATGAAGAACATCATATTCTTTTAGAAGATGCAAAGAAAATAAAAAGTGATGCAAAATTAGAAGAAGAAATAATTTTCCCTCTTGAAGCCCAAGAAGATTACGGTCGCATCGCTGCGCAGACTGCCAAACAAGTTATCATCCAGAAAATCCGCGAAGCAGAACGTGGCGCTATTATAGATGAGTACGGAAGTAAGGAAGGCGAGATCGTAAACGGCTTCGTTCAGAAAGTTGAACGTGGAATTGTCTACATAGACTTCAATCGTGCTACAGGAATAATTCTTCCTGAAGAGCAAATCCCAGGTGAATCATACCGTCGTGGTGAAAGAATCCGCGCCTACCTATACTCAGTAGAAGAAACTCCACGCGGAGTAAACCTAAAACTTTCTCGCACTCATCCTCAACTTATTGAAGGAT
>CAYHMN010000024.1:0-11813 GCA_964357795.1 uncultured Candidatus Saccharibacteria bacterium | reverse complement strand
GCTTGATCACACAAATAAATATTAAAAATAGTGAATATTATAAATTATATATGATTAAAAAGAAATCATTTTTAGAGCGCATTACCGGTAGTATGCGATTCGAAGACGAGAAAGATGAGGAGTCTGTAGTTACCCCTCCTACTAATGGCAAAAAATTAAGCATAGGAGAGAAATACAAGGATGAAAAAGAATCAAAATGGGAAGAAGAGGAAGAAGCTCAACTGACTGTAGACCTCTACCAGACAGCTACAGATATTATAATTCAGACTATGATAGCAGGAGTGCTCCCAGATAATCTGTCTATCACTATCACTCGCGATATGATAACTATTCGTGGTAAACGCGAAGAGAACCATGCCATAAACAACGAGAATTACTTCGTTCAAGAGCTCTACTGGGGAGCATTTGGAAGAGTCATTTCCCTCCCGGAGGAAGTAGATCCAGAAGAAGCTGAAGCGATAGAGAAACACGGACTTTTGATAATCAAACTTCCAAAGATAAATAAAGAGAAAAAGACGGTGCTGAAAATTAAGAGTATCTAACTATGACCAGAGTTAGTCACCACACAATATAAAAAAGCACTAAGATAGTGCTTTTTTATGTTGTGCCGAGGACCAGAGTTGAACTGGTGACATCTCCCTCTTCAGGGGAGCGCTCTACCAACTGAGCTACCTCGGCATATATTTATTGCTGAAATGCTTTCAGCAAATCTTCCATTTGCTGTTTGTTGCTTAAATTTTTCATTACATCTCCAACATTACTACCACCAGATACTCCTCCAGTATATATATTCAATACATTTCCCATGAGTGGCTTGATTAAGTAATATGCTCCAAACGTAGATAGGATAATAATACTCCAATAGACAACACGATAAACATTCGCCATTTTATGAGCACGGACAAGTTTATGGAGCATTTGGTTATTCTCCTTTGCAACTTCTATACTCTCAGTTAAAAGCTTTTTTGTTTCGGCGTCCATTAATGGAACTTTAGCATATTTATATGCAAATTAAAAGTGTGCCCTCGGCGGGAATCGAACCTACATCTATTCCTTAGGACGGAACTGTTCTATCCATTGAACTACGAGGGCAATATAAAAACACCATTTCTGGTGTCTTTATAATACGTCATTATTTTGGGAAATGCTACTCTGTAATACCTAGAAGCTCTACGATTTTTGGCTTGTTGAAGCCGACAACGATGTGGTTGCCGATGACTATGACTGGCACTCCCATCTGACCGCTTTTGTCTATCATTTCTTTACGCTTTTCCTGATCCCCTGCTACGTCGAAATCTACGAATTCTACATTCTTTTCCTTAAAGAAATCTTTTGCCATATGGCAGAAGTGGCAGGATGGTGTGCTATAAATGGTAACTTTGTTCATAATATTTTGAAGCCCTTTTGGGCAAATAATTTTTAATGGTAAACCATTATATCATACCCATAAATATTGCAACACTTGACACTTGTGCAGGATACGAGACCGCGAGTACGCATATCTATCCTTACAGGATCAGTACACCTTTTCCATTCGTAAACTCATAAGGAAAAGGTTTTCGCTTCTCGTACGCAGACAAGCAGTTGTCTGCTATCCCGCACTATGAAAAAGCTTTTTCGTAGTGCAGGATACGAGAATCGAACTCGTGTCTCAACCTTGGGAAGGTCGCATGCTACCACTATACCAATCCTGCATTTTTATTTGGAAAACATCCTTTTGATGAATCCCCAGAAACCGTGATCTTTTGTCTCTTCATCTTGAGGTTTCTTCTCTTGTTCGTCTACTATTATCACCATTTTCTCGCCTGGTTTAACTACTTGAAATTTATCCCGAATAGACTCTTCTATCCCTTGCGTAGTATTTAGTTTGCTAATATCTTTATCAAGGTCAGCTTCGCGCTTTCTTAGTTCATCGATTTTAGCAAGCTCCGATATTTTATTCTTATTTGTTTCTCGTTCTTTCCTTATGAGTCCTATCATATTGTAGGCAAAAAGCACAAGTAGACAGAAGAAGACTAGTAGTACGAGTGGTGAATGCCAAAAACTATTCTTTTGATTTTTCTTCCATTGTTTCATAAAAACATGTATAATTATATCATGATTTTCAGCACGAAAGGTCAAAAAAGAGTTAGGAAGATATTTGCCGTAATATCTATAATAGTTATAGTTAGTATGGTTTTACTTTATCTACCTATTTTCCAGCAATAATTAGTTATCACTACTTCTCATCATCTTTAGGAAAACATCGTGAGAGATGTTTATCTTTCCCCTGCCTGCCATCTTTTTCTTGCCTTTCTTTTGCTTCTCGCGAAGCTTCATTTTACGAGTGATATCCCCTCCATACATATGCTGAGTCACATCTTTCATAAAAGCACTTACTGACTCGGATGAGATTATTCTGCCGAGGGCCTTACCTTGAATTTTAAATGCAAATTGTTGCCTAGGTATTACTTTCTTTAATCTTTCCACCTGACTCTTTGCCTCTTCTTCTACGCGACGTCGAGATACTACCCTAGTAAAAGCCACCATTGGCTCATCGGCAACAAGAATATCAAGGCGAACCACATCTGCCTCTTTGTACTCGCCTATCTCATAGGATATAGAAGCATAGCCAGAAGTTAGGCTCTTTAGCTCATCAAAGAAGTCGCGCATCAGCTCGCGAAGTGGCATTTCTAAATCTATTGAGGAGCGATTGTCTCCAAAGTTATCTGTCATCTTTATTTCCGCTTCATGCTCATAGAAAAATGGCATTAATACACTTGTATATTTAGATGGAACGATAACTTTTACGTCTACCCATGGTTCAAATACTTTTTGTATATTGCCATCATCAGGAAAAAGATGTGGAGAGTATATGGTCTGCTCTTTGCCATTCCTTAAAACAACTTTGTATGTGATAGAAGGCATAGTCACCACAAGCTCCAAATCAAATTCGCGATTAAGTCGTTCGGTAACAATCTCTAAGTGGAGCATTCCCAGGAAACCACAACGGAACCCTCTACCTAGACTACCTGAAGTTTCTTCTTCGTATGAGAATGAAGAATCAGAAAGCTTTAGCTTTGAGAGTGCTGATTTTAGCTCTGGAAAGTCATCGGCAGATTCAGGATATACTGATGCCCACACCACAGGCCAAGGGTTCATATACCCAGGCAGTGCAGGCATAGGGCGCTTTGCATAAGTGATAGTGTCTCCCACCGAAGCGATACCTGGCTTTTTTATACCAGTCACTATGTAGCCAATTTCTCCACCACTTATTTTATCTCTTGGAAATTCTTCTGGGGAAAAAGTCCCGACCTCAAGCGAGATGAACTTCTCATCTGAGATTGCGAAAAGGAGTGACTCCCCTTTCTTGAAGCTTCCATCTATAACACGAACATACACTATGACCCCACGATGATTATCATATTTGAAATCAAAGACAAGTGCTCGGCCGGAAGTATTCTCTTCTTCCACATGAGGTGGTGGAATCCTTTTTACGAGTTCTGTAAGTAGTGCATCTACTCCTTGGCCAGTCTTCCCTGAGACTTCTAAAATAGTATCTGGGTCAATGTCTAGAAGTAATGCTAGCTCCATCTTCACTTCATCTACGCGCGCAAGCGGTGAGTCTACCTTGGAAAGCACTGGTACAATCACAAGACCTGATTCACGCGCCATACCTAGAGTTGTGAGTGTTTGCGCTTGGACACCTTGGGTAGAGTCTACGAGGAGAATAGAACCTTCTACTGCCTTTAATGCTCGGGATACTTCATATGAGAAGTCTATGTGCCCAGGAGTGTCAATAAGATTGAGTACATACTCTTCACCTTCCACTTTATAATTCATTCGTACCGGTTGCATCTTGATAGTGATACCACGCTCGCGCTCAAGCTCCATGGAGTCTAGAACTTGTTCTTTCATTTTGCGTTTTTCAATCGTACCCGTCACCTCAAGCATCCGGTCAGCAAGAGTGCTTTTCCCGTGGTCAATGTGTGCAATTATTGAGAAATTTCTAATTTTTTTTATATCCATATATTTATTCTTCTTCAGCAAACTGCAAAGAATGAAGCTTTGCATAAGTAGAACTAGATGCTAATAGTTCAGTATGTTTACCTACTGCCTCTATTTCTCCATTATTAAATACTAGAATTTTGTCAGCATGGATAACAGTAGAAAGTCTATGTGCAATAATAAGGGAAGTGCGATTTTTAACAAGCGCGTCAGTGGCACGAGTAATCAACTGCTCGCTTTCAGTATCGAGATGACTTGTCGCTTCATCGAGTATTAAAATCCTTGGGTCACGCAATACAGCACGAGCAATTCCAACTCTTTGACGCTCACCACCGGAAAGCTTTATTCCTCTCTCTCCAACGACTGTGTTATATCCATTCTCTAACTTTAGGATAAAATCATGCGCAAGAGCCGTTTTAGCAGCATTTTCGACTTGGTTTTTAGATACATCATCTTTACCATAAGAAATATTTTCCAAGACTGTCCTAGAAAATAAATCTACCTCCTGAGGAACGACAGCAATCTGATTACGCAAACTTGCCTGAGTAGCAAGTTTGATGTCTGTGCCATCAATCAATATTTCACCTTTTTGAGGATCATAAGAGCGCAATAATAAATTTATAAAAGTAGTTTTTCCACTTCCTGATCTTCCTACTAGTGCACAAGTAGTATGAGCAGGTATAACTACATTAATATTCTTTAGTGCCCATTGCTTGTCATTATGGTAAGAAAATGACACATTCTTAAATTCAATTTCTTTTTCAAGTGATGGAAGCCCTACTGCTCCTATTATATCGGTAACATGCAGTGGTTCATCTAGAATATTAAATAGGCGTTCAACACGAGTCGTATTTCTTTTAATACGAGTAAACATAGCCCCTAAATTAGATAGTGGTTGATAAGCCATATTTTGAAGAGTTATATAGAGAACAAATTGACCTATAGTAGCACTACCATTTAAAACAAAGAACGCTGATAGGGCAAGCACAGCTACACGACCAGTTGTAGATATCATAGCTTGCAGATTTTCAATGCGTTGCCATAAACGTTCAGCACTATATTGGATTTCACGTGCATCTCCTAGTAATTTTTTATTATTATACTGTTCTATTTTTTCTTGAGAAAACTTCTTAACTGTAAGAACATTACTAGCAACATCATACATCTCTTTATTTACATCCTCAAAGGCATCATTAGACTCTTGCTCAATTAAATATATTTTTTTGGCAATACGACGAGTGGAAAGTATATATATAGGCATTGGAATAAGAACAGCTAGAGCAATCCATACATTTTCGTATAGAAGTACCGCGAATGAACCTATAAATACAATAATTTGCGGGATAAAATTTTGACCTATAATATCATAAGCAATGTTATAAATAGCATTTACTCCCCTATCAATACGACCAATAATTTGCCCACTAGAAGCACTATGATGAAATAGTGAGTGTAGTTGTAAATATTTTCCTAAAGCCTGATTTTTTATATCATCTTCAAGTTTTGTAACCATCTTAAATAGATTGTAGTTATAAGAAGACTGTAAGATATTACTTATAAGTGTCACAATTAGAATCCCGAGAGCACAATATATCAAAATAGCCCATGGTAAAACTCCGCCGTTTTTAATAAACTCGATAAGTGAGTCAATTAATGTTTTTGATATGAAGGGAGCAACTATACTAGCTCCTTGAGAAACTATTATAGTAACGAACAAAAATATAACCGTTTTTTTGCGGTCTTTTAGGAAAAAAAATAGGCGTTTTAATGTAGATGGCTTTTTATTAGGCATAATAATACAGGTATTCCCTATATTATCAGAAAACCGTTGAAAATAAAAGGTTATTATAATTCCTTCTGTTCTGGGGCGATAACACGTCCACGCCAGAATTTATGGCTTAGAGCTTTTGCTAGGTCTCTCAATTCTTTGTTCTTCATCAGTGCAAGGACAAGGACTCCTACACTTATACCAATAATCCCAGAGAAGAATCCTTGGAGAAAGACTCCGCGAGTTGTCGTGAGTCCAAAGATATCATCAAATGCACTTAGAGCCAGATATGCAACCGTGCCCATAACCAATGCAGAGATGCTACTTTGAATAAATGTTTTTGCCAAATGCGATGATGTATTCTTCAAGAAATCTCTTTTGAATAGAATCCATATTAAAAAGAAGTTTAGTAGTGAGCCAAGCGCATAAGCAAGCGGTAGTGCGAGCATTATAGTTCCTGGTACATCATGGACGCGAAGTAAGAATTCAATATTATAAAGTACTTCTGGGTAGGTTCGAAATATATAGATAAGTATATGAGCAAAGACTACTACCATAAGAGATGAGAAAACGTTTACGAGGAGTGGTTTCTTGGTATTGGAAGCAGCGTAATATCCGCGTACAAATAGAAGGACTAGTCCTTGGGAAGCTAGAGATATAATAAAAAGTGCAACTGATGCAGCCGTAAGACGAGTATCAAACCATGAAAATGTACCTGATCCGAGCACGACACGCACAATCTGAGCACGAAGAACAATAAGAAGTGTTATTACTGGTAGTGACCAGAAGATTATCTGTCTTGCAGCCGATGTAATATGACCAATAAAGTTATCCATATCTTTCATAGAGAAAGATTTCACAAGTATCGGAAATGCTGCGACTGAGTATGAGATACCGATAATTCCAACTGGGACTGATTGGAGGTTGTATGCAAAGGTAAAGAGTGATATTGAGCCTTCTTTTAAAGTTGAAGCCATAGAGATGAGCACAATAAAAGCTAAGCTATTACACGATAATGTAAGGGTACGTGGAGCAGATAGCTTTATGACATTCCATATCTCCTTCCATGCAATACGTGAAGTAAAGCGAGGAAAGAAACCATGCCGGACAACAGTAGGAACTTGGATTAGTAAGTGCATAAGCGCTCCGATAATAACTCCGATAGCCATGCCATAAACACCGTATAGAGGATACAGGAAAATAATTCCTATCAAAATACCGACATTATAAAATAGAGGCGAGAGCGAGAATATAAAGAAGTTTCGAAATAGCTGAGTTACCGTACCGATAAGGTTTGATAAGCCTATAAATATCGGTGAGAATAGCATAATTCGACTTGTTAGAATAAGAGAATCTATTTGAGTTTCCGTGAAGCCTGGAGCAATAAATCTGGCTATATAAGGCATGAAAATTGCAACGATTACACTTACTACAACCATAAATAGCATATATGCACTGAAAACATTATTGAGGAATGTCCGAGCTTTCTGTGCCCCGTCAGATTCTGCGTTAATTTTTTCCATAAGGAATGGCATCAGAACTGTAATAGAAGCGAGTGATGCTATAGATATGTACAAAAAGTCCGGAATACGAAATGCTGCGTAGTAAACATCGAGCTCTGGTCCTGCCCCTACTACGTAAGCAAGTGTTCTATCACGAATAAGCCCCAATATCTGAGACAAGAACGCAAAACCGCCAAGCAATAAGGCGGCTTCGTTCACTCCATGAAACTCTTTATTGAGAAATGTCAGAATCTTCTTTACCATTTGAAACTATCTATCGTTCTCCTGATAATGGTAGTTTTTCTGGTACTGTTTTATCTGATGTTTTTTTATCTGTAGTTTCTTTAGTATCTGGTGCTCCTGCACTAGATAGTGAGCTTATCGCATCTTTAATATCTTGATTATCTGGCAAGACTTTACTAAGAATATTAAATTGAGTTAGAGCGTCTTCTTTCCGTCCAACCTTCTTGTAAGACTCACCTAGGAAGAATCTAGCATTCAAGTAATTGTTGTCTATAATGACAGCTTGTTCAAAAGCACTTACTGCTCCCGCATAATCAGAATTGTTATAACGTAGTAAGCCAAGCCTGAAGAATACTGTAGGGTCCCGAGGAGTAAGAGCTCCTGCACGTTCAGCTTGCTTGATAGCAGCAGAAAGATTACCCTCGTTGGTCTCTATTTGAGCAAGAAGGAATATTGCATCGGTATAATCTGTCTTCAAAAGAAGAGCTTGGTCAATAAATTTGCGGGCTTCTGCATTGTTCTTGTTTGTCATTTCAAGTGAGGCACGAGCGAGATGTATAGACGGATTGTTAGGGGAAAGTGCCTGAGCTTTCTCATAATTACTAACAGCGCTTTCATAACTATTTTCTACAGATAGAGGAACAAGCGCAGTGTAGACATTCGCTAGATTCATATAGTTAATGTATTGCTTTGGATTTTGTTTAACCGCAGATACAGCTGACTGCTCAGCCAAATTTACAAGTTGCTGGATATTTGATTTAAGAATATCTGGTGATATATTTTTATCATTCAAGAGTACACTAATCTCGCCAATATAAATTTGTGACAGAGTTCGATAATATATATCGTTTTTATCTAGAAGTAATGCATTTGTTATCATCTTCTCAGATTTAGTAAGCGATTCGATTGTATTTGTACTATTTAAACCTTTAGAAAAATAAATAATGGAAGCAAATTTCTCAGCATATATATATGTAGTAGAAAGAGTGACAATCATAAGAACCATAAGCGCAAGGATTGAGAAGAAGCTATGACGAGGATCTTTCAGGAACGAAAAGTGCCTGACTGCTATACTCTCATTATAAACTAATACACCTATAAGCATACCGCTTGAAACAAAAGCAAGCATAAACATAATAGAATTGGGAGTATAGAAGATAACAGTAATCCAAGAGTAGATAGCAACTACAAGCGAACTTAGAGTAAAGTAATTGGACAGTGGATTGCGAAGCGCTTTATGAAGTGACTTAATCCCCCTCATAGAGAATGTAACGAGGAAAAGGATCCAGGCTAGTAACCCGAGTACTCCAGTAGTCACAGCAAAAGTTGCAAGCGAGCTATAGCCATTATTAAAATCTGTATTCCAATATGGGGTTTGTGCAACTCCCTTCGGTTGCCATAGCGCCCAATCAATATTAAATGTATTTGGGCCTGTGCCGAGTAAAGGATTTTGCTTGAGAGACTGCTTAGCAATCTGCGCAGTAGTTGTGATGAGTGGGCGATCATTATGCTGTACAACTATATATCTAGAAACAAGCTGACCAAGTGAATTACTTCCAATTAAGAAAACAAGACAAATGAAAACAACTATAAGAGAAGCAAACGGGAACTTTTTTTTGTCCCCTCCACCGTGAACAATTCTAACTCCAGTCTGCTGAATAGAAATACTGTAGACGAATAGGATTATAGAGAACACGCCGACTAGAATCCATACAAGGGGTAAATTAATTATTATAAGAAAGAACATTCCGACTACTAGCAAGAAATACTGCATAAGAAGGAATGGGCCTTTTGTCTTCAAGAATTCTATTGTAAATAAAACGAGCAAAACGATTAGACCAAAGAAGATAACAAAGTCATCCCAAGTCCCGACAAGATTTCCAAAAGAAATACCTTTTAGTAATCCTGGGAAGAATCTATTAAAGCCAATAAAAATACTTAGAAGCTCAAATACAGCTAAAATTGTTGCCCCGAGAAAGATGGCTTGGTAGAAATACCATAAGCGCTTTTCTGTTTGAAAATAAATTGAAGATAGAAAAAACAAGATGAATAAAACAAGCATAGATCCAAAAGTGCCCATTTCAAAACCACTACCAAAGAGTGATACATATAAAGACGATGAGAAGAATGATGAGATTAGGAAAACAAGAGGTATTAGACCTGCAAATAGAATAATCCTATCTTTAGGAACTGAGAATTTACCTTCTCCAAGTCGCGCAATAAGCCAGAAGAATAAGGCAAGCGTCATGCCTATAGAGATGAGGAATCCTTTACTTGCTTCTAGAGTCACAGGGACATAAGGGATAAAGAAAAAGAGAGATAAGAATAATGTCACCAGTATGGTCGTAAATGACAATTTATTGAAGAATTCAACCTTTTTTGATTCCATAGTTTTTTACTGAAAAAATGATAATAAAACAATTATACCCAATATCTAAGGATAATACTAGACGACAATATTCACAAGTCTATCTTTGACATAGATAATACGCTTTACCTCTTTATCTTTAATCCAGGTTATTATAGTCTCATCTTCTAGGGCTTGTGCCTTGATATCCTCTTCGTTTGTGCCACTTGGAACGGTAAGCTCGGTTCTAACCTTGCCATTCACCTGTACAACTATTTTAATAGTCTCATCTAATATTTTATCTTTATCCCAAATTGGCCATGACGATAGGTGGATAGATTTCTTCTCGCCAAGCTCAGACCAAAGTTCATCTGTAATATGTGGAGCAAAAGGTGAAAGGATTTGAAGTAGAGTTTTATACTCATTCACTTCTATAGCTTCGGCTTTATCCCAAACATTGAGAAGTATCATCATTTGAGAAATTGCAGTATTGAATTTGTACTCCTCCATATCTTCACTCATCTTCTTTATCACTTTATGAAGAAATGGTGTAGTTTCGCCTTTTCCTATTTTTTCTTTCAATTTCCATACTCTCTCTAAAAATCTTCTGACTCCAACGACACCATTGGGGTCCCAAGGATAGTTTACTGTTACTCCGTACGGACCCATAAATGCTAAGTACATACGCACTGTATCAGCGCCTAGTCGCTCCACTATCTCATCTGGGTTTATGACATTACCTTTGGATTTACTCATCTTGTTGCCATCTGGGCCAAGAATCAGTCCACGGTTGCGACGTACTTTATACGCTTCATCTACGTTTGTGAGGCCTATGTCATGCATCGCTTTTACCCAAAATCTGGAATAAAGAAGATGCATAGTAGTATGCTCTGCTCCGCCCATATATAAATCAATCGGCATCCAAGCATCCATTTTATCCTTAGAAGCAAATTCATTCTCATTCTTACTATCTAGGTATCTGTAAAAATACCAAGAAGAATCCACAAATGTATCCATCGTCTCTACCTCTGGTTTCCACCCTTCGCCGAAAATTTTCTCTGTTCGTTTTAATAATTCTTTACTTCGAGCAAGTGGTGCGGTGCCATCGGGAGTATGGTCTACATCTGTAGGTAGAATCCATGGTAAGTGTTCATCAGGCACTGGATGTGCTTTCCCATCAGGGTCGTAGACGATAGGTATAGGAGTGCCCCAATATCGCTGACGACTTATACCCCAGTCGCGGCGTATATAAGTCTTCACCAATTTACCGCCGACAGATTCGGTGATTTTTTTACGAGCAACTTCTGATTTCATGCCAGTATATTGACCAGAATTTATAAGCATTCCTTCGCCTGTGTACATATATTCTCCATTACTATCTATCAAAGGCAAAACAAAATCCCCTTCTATAACAGAGAAGAAATTATCTAATTCCTTTCTTGTTTTCCAGACAACATCGTGAATAGCAGACTCTTCTTCGCTTACTTCATCTTGTTCTTCACCTATCAAATCAAAAAAAAGATACTGGAACCGAGCATGTCTATTTACTTCTTTTTTACGATGGTAGAAAAAGCTGTGTATTGCAACTTCGGGATTGTTTACAAGTTTTAAGTTCTTATATCCAGTCTCTTCATATATCTCACGCTTTGCACCTTCTATCATATCTTCACCTTCTTCTATACCACCTGTTATTAATCCGTGCATATGAAGATTCTTCCAGACACTACACAAATATTTTCCATCTTTAGGATTTCGAATAATGGCACACATGCAATTCCTATAAATTATATCTAAATTGGGTTTAAGTGGACTGTCAGAAGAATAGAACGTCGGTTCAACTACACGCTTCATTGGCAAATTATATTTCTTCGCAAATTCAAAATCTCGCTCATCATGCATAGGAACCGCCATCACTGCACCAGTACCATAGCCTAAGAGAACATAGTCCGCTACCCATACAGGCACT
>CAYHMN010000023.1:744-12078 GCA_964357795.1 uncultured Candidatus Saccharibacteria bacterium | reverse complement strand
ATAACATCCAAATAAATTTGAAGACCCGTGACAATTGATAGAATATAAAATATTTAATGAATTATAAACAACTACTGAAAATTTAACATCGCTATTATTAAGCATATCAAATACTTCATATAATCTTTCATTAATACCGATGCCTGGCCCAGCATCATAAGAATCTTTTATTTTCATACCCCACGAACAGTAATTAAGATCTTCAGACTCCTGCATATCAAATGTATTAGAAGAGCGAGTAACGCCTAAAATATTATCTCCAGTAGAGCCTTCAGATTTAACATTATTTGCGTATTTGAAAAATTGAGTTTTATGAAATTCCTCAAAAGCTCTTGTAAATTCTGAAATTCCTTGATGCGTATTCAGAGCAAAATCTTTTTTAATTTTCTCATATTCTTCTCTTGTATACTGCTGATTTAAAATACAATGTGATTTATTTCTTAAGTTCACACACCCAATGCAGTCTGTACAATTCTTACAATTATAAAGGAAGAGTGAATCAGCACACTCTTGAGAATTTGCCGAAAACAAAGTACGATAACATTTTGTACAATTGGTTAGGTCATAGCAAAGCTCATTGTTAAAAGCAATATACAAATCACTTGATTGTTTGTTTTCTACAATTCTATTTGAATAGAGTGTGTCTTCATTATGCTCCGACCCAGAAACCATATAACACCCCTTATCACCCTCTGACACATTGCAAAAGTTACAATTTACATTATTTGTAACTGATAAATTTATTAACGGTATAGTACTGTAAAGTTTTTTAAATTGTTCAAAAAATGGTCTTGAGAAGTCATATTCTTGACCATATACCATTGGATCCCATGCATCACTCCACCAAGTGCGATCATCGTACACAGTAACAAGAGCTTCGGGTCTATGGATAGAAATAATTTGCTCTCCATCTTTTCCGATTGTATTATTATTTCTCTTGTAAAGCACTCTTTCATTTCTAAACATCATGCGACGTTGTGTTCGACATTCTGGGCAAAATGTTGGCGGAGAGACTTTTATTTTGTCATAAAAAGTAAAGTCTTCTGGCTCTATAGCAAAAGAACCTTTGCAATTTTGACAGATTTTAGTCTCGGATTCCATATACAACATTGTGCCATAAATGGTTAATTGTGTATAGAAGAGTAGAGCTAGGTTCGAGCCATGTATTTATGGTTCAAGATTAGAAGCAATATGAATAGCTGGGCAGTAAGAGCCATTACAGGTACAGTAATATAGCCGAATTCAAATACGTATCTTGCTGCGCAAGTGATGGAACCTTCAACATAAGTTGAGCAAGCAAGATCCGATGCTCCCCCATTCTCTATGTAGATGTGATACATGGAGACAAACATTCCGAAGAATGCTACGAGGCCACTTAGGTTTATTAGTTTCTTCTTTTTTTTCCACCAGATAAGTATTCCAAAAATCAAAACTTGAGGATATATAAAGTATCTTTGAATTATACAAAGCTCGCAAGCTGCGTATCCTACAATTTCAGAATAGAATAGTGATAAAGCCATAGATGAGACAGCTACAATAAATCCAAAATAAAAACCATACTTATTGAAAAATATAAGTATAGGATTATCGCGATTTCGCATAAACAAAAGAGATAGCAATATTACTACAACAGCAATTTGCAACCCTATGGTGCCGATAGCGAGTAATTTGTCTATTGTTCCTACGTAAGCTGGCATATTATTGAGGAAGAGTGAACCCTATTTGTTGTGCTAAGAATTCTAAAGGAATTTCACCTTGAGTTACAGCGTCAACTGGGAACTGCCATACATCAGCCTTCTTTACAGGTTCAGTCGGACTTTTAACTGAGAATTTATATCCAGGGAACATATATGTCTTGTAGTATTTAGATGCAACCTGTGCGCAAATTGCTTCTTCACCAGCAATACCTGGCTTTGGGGTACATATAGTAGGTTTTTCTGTAGACACAAGGGATATTCCAGCTTTAGTAAACATCCATGATGGATAGCTTTCAATTTTTTTATCTATACAGATATCTGTCACAGATTGGTCAGGATTAGAACATTCTATATATGGTAAATATTTCTTTGAAGTACCAAAGGACTTCTTTTGTTCTTGGCAATGTGGGCACCAGAAAGCTCCATAGAACTCAGCACCACCTGCTTTTAGAGCCTGTGCAAATTCATCAAATTTGCCAGGGCCTTGAGCTTTATTGGTAAAAACCCCAAGCCCAACAACGATTAATATAATAGCTACAGTAAAGATTATAAATTTTGATTTCATATCTATATATTACTCCTCCTCAGCCTTTTTGTCATCCTTCTTCTTTTCGTTATTGTGTCCGTGAGCATCTACCTCATATGCTGTATTTTGAGCTTCAAAGAAGTTCACAAGTTCGTAGACATCGGTAGATGTCGCCATCCATTTCGCAGGATTAGTGACATTAAAGTGTACAGGAAGTCCTAGTTCTTCTAGGCGTCTGTCAGCTACGTACTGCACGTATTGATTCACATAGTCAGCATTAAGTCCTAGTATTCCATTTGGGAAAAGGTCTTTGTTGTAAGCTACTTCAAGATTTACTCCTTCAATAACAATATCGCGAATCTCATTTGCGAAACTTTCAGTTAAAATTTCATGATTCTCTTCCAGAATTGTATGGATTAGGTTTATACCGAACTTCAAGTGAAGTGATTCATCCCGGATAACCCAGTTAATCATAGAGCCTAAGTTGCGAAGCTGATTACGCTGACGGAATGAAAGTGCCACCATAAATCCAGAATAGAACCAGACACCTTCCATAACAATATTTGTCGCAACAAGATTCCGTACGAAATCTTTCTTGCCTTCTTCTGTTTCAATATCAAGAGTATCTTCGGTCATACGAATGAGATATTTCTTGATGAAATCTTCCTTCTTTACCATTGAATCAGTCTCAAGGTGCACACTATACACAGTCTCTCTATCTAGTGGGAATGTCTCTAGTACATATTCAAATGCTACGCAGTGGTTTGCCTCTTCAAACATCTGCTTTGCTAAATATAGATGACACTCTGGAGATTTAATATATGGGTACACACCAAGGGCAAGAGAACGATTCACAATCAATTCTCCAGGGTTGAAGAATGCCATGAGAAATTTCACAGCATGACGTTCGTCTTCAGTCATAGCTTTCCAGTCTACCAAGTCCTCACCGAGAGCAATCTCGTGCGGGAACCAAGTATTACGAACAGATTGATTGTACAGCTCATATGCCCACTTGTAGTGCATAGGGTGAAGGTTCATATCTTCTGGTGAGGCTTTTCCTAAAATCATATATTTTTTAGCTTCACAAATTATATTCTGAAAAAAGTCCTCGGATCTCCTCGCCTACTTCTTTGAGAAGCTCGGCCAGACATTTTTTCATAAAATAATTTGTTACGCTTTTTAATAGCGTTAATAATTACTGACAACTTTCACACAAGAACTTATCATTTGGGTCTTCAGGGAGGCAGATGTGCGAGGCTTCCTCGGCTTCTTTACTCGGCATCTGGGATACATCTGATATACTTTCACCTTTCGGAAGTGGCGAAAGTGGTGTTATTTCACTTATTACAGGGTTTTGAACCTCTTCTATAGCTATTGCTGACAATATTACTGCCGCTGGAGTGCCTATTTGGTTACTACTCTGTTTATCTCGAAGTGCTGCAAATCCACGACGACCCATGGCTTCAGATTTATTCACTCGTGTTGTAGATTGCTCAGCTGTATGACGAGGCTTCATGTGTAGATAGTATGTGGTCTTGAGTCCTCTATCCCATGCACTTGTATAGATATTCATAATCTCATCTATGTCTCTGATATCTAGATACATATTTCTTGAGATTCCCATGTCTACCCACTTCTGTGCACGAGCAGCGACTTCTATGAATGCATAAGGAGATACAGAGAAAGAAGTTTTATAAATTCGCTTGATATTCTCTGGAATCTCAGCAATCTCACTTATATCTCCATGGTGTTCTAGGATTTGCTCGCGAACTTTTTCCCATAGGCCTTCTTTTTGAAGAGCAGAGACTAAGTTAGGATTTATCTCAAGGTATTTACCAGAGATTTTATTGCGAGAGAACATCTGAGCAAATCTTGGATCAATACCTGGGGCGGTTCCAGCTACAAGACCAATGTTTGCATTTGGTGCTATCGCAAGCAGAGTTGCATTACGGATTCCCTTCTTTACTTTCGCGCGAACTTTTTCCCAATCAAGTGCAGGTAAAATTTTTGCAGAATCTTTTTTAGTAAGGAGTTCACGTCCACGCTCAAGCTCAAGCTTGTCCATAGTATCTATCGGCACGTGACCTTTTGCCCATTCTGAACCCTTAAAGTTTTTATACTCCCCTCTCTCTTGAGCAAGATCTGCAGACTCATCAATAGCCATATATGAAATAAATTCAAAAACCTGATCAGAGAATTCATAAGCTTCTTTATCTTCGTATGAATATCCAAGCTGTTCAATCGCATCAGAGAATCCCATCAATCCTAAACCAACTGCGCGGTTCTCAGAGTCAGCACGGCGAGCCTCTTCTATAGGCAATTCATTTATATCTACCAAGTTATCAAGCTGTCGGATTGCAAGTCTGGTACTGTCTTCTAATCTGTGCCAATCTATCTGTCCATTGATAATATGACGAGCGATATTGATAGATACAAGATTACATACGGCGACATTGTCACGGTCAGTAGGAAGCGTAACTTCGGTACATAGATTAGAACAGTGGATGGTACCCGTGTTGTTGTTGAGGGCTCTTACATTAATAGTATCCTTCCATGTAAGCCATGGATGTGATGTAGTCTGGAGTGAAATAAGTATGTTCTTATACTGCTGACGTGCTGGAAGAACGTTATAAAGCTTTATTTTGCCCGCTTTTGCTTGCTCTACATACTCATTATAACGCTTGGAAAATTCCTTACCATAAAGCTCATTTAGGTCTCCTACTTCTTTTGGATCAAAGAGATACCAATCATCGCCAGAGAGTACTCGCTTCATAAACTCATCTGATATATAGACAGCAGTGTTCGCTGTTCGAGCACGACGATAGTCATCACCATTGTTCTGCTTGAGGTCTAGGAAATCTTGGAAGTTCAAATGCCAGTTCTCCATATAGAAACATAGTGCACCTTTTTTCTTGCCTCCACGTTGCACTGCACGAACTGCGGAATCAATAATATGCATGAATGGAATCGGGCCAGACGAAACTGTGTTGTTTGATTTTAGAAGTGAACCTTCAGCACGAAGTTTGGTAACAGAGAGTCCAATTCCACCTGTAGCTTTTGAAAGAAGTAAAACATCAGAAACTGTTTTGCCGATGTGCTCCATGTCATCATGCATCTCCATCAAGAAACAATTTGAAAGTTTTGGGTGTGGAGTACCAGCACCAATATTTGAAGAGCCAGCAGAGAGATATTCTAGCGCAGACATTTTTGCATAAAACTTTTTTGCCCATGTTGTCGGATCAGATTCAGATAGTGACATACCCATCGCAACTCTCATCCAGAAATATTGTGGGGTCTCGAGTGGTGCTTGCTTTTCATCCTTCATTAAATATCTATTGAGCATTGTTGAGAGTCCAGAATATTTATAAAGTTCATCGTTGCCAACATTTAAACTCTCAGCTAGTGTGTCTAAATCGAAAAGTGTCACCATGCGGGCATCCAGAAGTTTACGTTCAACTGCATCATTTATATATTCTTTGAAGTGTAGAGCGTGGAGTCTATTAAATTCCTCCGCTGTTATGACAGCAGCTTCATTATCTGGGTCGTAGTCCCCCATAACCTTTTTATATATGACTTTTAGGAGTAATCGTGTAGCAATTTTATCAAATTCCAAATCGTATTGAGTATTTTGAAGCGCTGCATTGATAGTCGCAAGGTCTAGCTCTTCAGTTGTAATCCCATCGTAGAGAGTAAGCCTAGTTTCTGTTGCAATCTGAATAACTTTACTTATCGGGTCTGTCATTCCATGACATGCACGCTCGATAGATTTGTTGATTCGATCAGCATTGAAAGATGCTTTCGTTCCGTCTCTTTTAGTGATGGTGATTGTCATACTTTTTTAAAAAATTACTGCACATTAATAATGGTTTGGAGTAGGTCTCGTCTCTCGGAAGTCTATTATACTCTTGTGCCAAGTCTTATAACAAGTGTATAACGATAAAATTTAGCACTATATAAAGAGCATAGCCATCCGTCAATACTTGAATAAAAAGATTCTAAAAAATCGTTTCAATTGAGCGTATTTTTGGATAAAAATTGACAAAAAAATTCACAATTTAAATCCCATAAAAAATTAGAAATTTTTTATGGGATTTACTCTCACGACTACCCTCTCTAGAGCACTTCAGCCTGATAACATTGCTCGCAATAGACCTTTTCCGGACGATCTGGAGCATAACTCGTCTGGAATTCCCTTCCACAACCATTAGAGCAACTCCTTTTGTATAGTCTCATAGGGTTTCGGTATTTTAGACGCTCGTAATGCCTACAATTTGGACACAATCTAGGTAATGGTAGATTTTTTTGTTTATAAAATTGTAATTCTGCAGGAACAATTTTGAAGGCATTAGTACACTGAGTCATTTGATCACCGTTATTTGGGCAAGATATAACTTGATTTATAATATTTTCCTCCACATCAAAAATATCGTCGGGTAAATTTTCACTTTCAAATGTAATTGCATAATCCTTCTTTTCTTTTTCTTTCCAATAATATCCTTTTTCATCGGCTTCAGCTTTAGATAGTCGCATATAATCGTGAGCACCTCCTTCATTGTATCCAAAAGGACACATGTCATAAGGGAAAAATTCTCCGTACTTATACACTCTTCCCTTGAGATCTATATAGGGCATCTCGTTCATATGTTTTTTGATATCATCTATCATTTTAAAATAATCTTCTTTTGAATACTGTTTATTGAAAATACAATATTGCGCATTTGTAAGCCCAACGCACCCAAAACAATTAGAACAATTTTTTAAAACCAAAGAGTACTCGCATTCGCGACATCCTTGAATAGTTAGAAAGCAGAAAGAATCTCTGAAAGAATTCATAGTTGCAGCAACTGATTCGTAAATCACTTCTCCATATCCACAACCAGAATTATCCATACTATCTTTTGCATATAGTGATCTGAATGAGTATGAAAGATTTTCAGACTCATACACATCAAAACTTTTCTTAACGTTTCTAACATGGTGTATGTAATCTCCTGAGGAGTTTTCAGAAGCATAGATAAAAGCATATTTATGTATAGAGTGATCTCGAATCAGATTCTTGAATTCTAATTTAAGTTTTTCTATTGTAGAGTATTTACCAAGATTTAGATTTTTGATTTTCTCCTGATATTCTTCTTTACTTAATTTTTCATTATAAAAAACATATTGTTGGTTGCGTAAATTAGATGACATGAAACAATTACTGCAATTAACACAATCGTATAGGAAGTACGAGTCCAAACAAGTTTGAGACATAACTCCAAAATGCGTATTATAATTTCCTTCACAATTTATGTTTTCTGAGCATCCATCTATTTTCATGACATTAAAACAATCAATAGAATTTTTTGAAACATCTATAATAGTAGAGTATAGTATGTCCTCACAATCAATTACTGAATAAGATAAATAACAGTTTTTATCATCTTTAGCATAATTAACAAACTCTGAATTTACAAAATTACCGAATTTATATGCGTAAAAACGAGGATTTATCCTAAATAAGTCTCTAAGTTGAACAAAGAATGGTTTATCAAAATCATAATCCTTTGCAGTAGCGAATTGATCCCAACCATTACCATTCCAGCATTCTACACAATACACTGGTGCATCTTCATCAGAGTACATCGATATAAGAGACTTTTTACATAGCCCACATTCACGCTTCGTTAAAGATCTCTCATTTCTCCAAATTAACCTCCTGGCCATTCTACACTCAGGACAAAACGTCGGCGGGGGAACTTTAATCTTCTCATAGAAAGAAAAATCATCCGGTTCTATGTTGAAATCATTTTTACAATTTTGACAGTTTCGAGTTTCCATAATTATAATATTTCTTTCTGATAACAAGTCTCACAATAAATAATCTCTGGACGATCTGAAGAATATGGTGTTTTAAATTCATTCTTGCACTTATCACCATGATCATGGTTTGATTTATCACACATACAAGCTCTATTCCAAAGCTTCATCGGATTTTTTAAATTTACCCTCCTAAAATGACGACAACTAGGGCATAGCCTAGGTAGTGGTAAATTTAAGTTCTTATAAAATTGCAGTTCTTCTTTTGTTATTTTAAATGCAGTAGTACATAAATCAGAACAGTTACCCTTGTGAAAACATTCTATAATTTCATTTATGATTGATTCATCCACATCTCTGATATTTTCTGGAATATTTTCATTTATAATACTTATATTATATTTTTTAATTTCTGGAATTTTAAATTGGTACCCTTTTTGTTTTATCTCATCTTCAGATAAAGGAAAGTAGTCCTGAGCGATTGTTTCATTGTACGCAAAAGGAGAGATACTAGTTGGAAGAAATTCTCCATATTCTTTTCGAGTAAGCATATCTTCTTTTATTTTTGTAACTAGTTCAGTATATTCTTCTTTTGTGTATTGAGTATTAAATGCACAGTATGATTTATTTCTTAACCCGACACATCCAAATATATTATTGCAATCAAAACAGTTATATGAATATTCTACATCATGACCTCCCCATACATACAGAGAGAAAAATATTCTCTGGCCAACTATACTATGAGCTTCGTAAAACAACTCTGAACCTTTCCATGCACAATATGTGTCCCAACCATCTTTTGTATTTTCCCATACACGGTAGCAATATTTACAATTTTCTACATTCTCTCTTGCTACGTAGCAATAGTGGCAATTTCTAGCATTTGAAATATTATCACCAGATACATCATTAGAGTTGGTTATATTCGCAAATTTATGAGGAACTTGTAGTTTAAGCTCATTAAATGCATTGAGTGCTTGTTCTTTATTTGAGTAACCACCGTCCCACAACTGACTGATAGTGCTCTTGTAAGTTTCCTTATCATACTGTTGATTAAATACGCAATATTGCTTATTACGAAGCCCTACACAACCAAAACAATCACTACAATTCCTACAATCGTAAAGTAATACTGAGTTCACACATGATTCACAATTTTGAGCATATACAACACGATTACATTTCTTAGAATCAATAAGTTCATAAGAATATTCTGATTCAGAGGAAACATGCAAATCTAAACAATTTTTTATCTTTGTATTGTTTGTAAAACAATAAGAGCTATCTTCAACTTCATCAAAACTCGCACAATAATAACAATTCTTTCCATTTAAACTATAATTAGTATACTCACAATTCACATTATTCTTTTGAGTCATATTAGGGTGGGGAACGGCTTTAAACAACTCATCTAACTGTTCAAAAAAACTACGCCCACTGTCATATTGTCTGCCATAATCCATAGGGTCCCAAGCATCACTCTTCCAATATTTTTCCTCATACACTATATATGGTGAATCAGGTGCAAATATAGATAATATTGGCTGATTTGTTGCGTCACAAGTTCGTCTATACCAAACTCTTTCATTTCTAAAAGTTAATCTTCTTACTGCTCTACATTCTGGACAGAATGTCGGTGGAGGAACATTTATTTTTTCATAGAATGAAAAATCGTCTGGTTCAATAGTGAAATCATTTTTACAATTTTGGCAGTTTTTTGTTTGATTTTGCATATAATTTCTATTCTACAATTCTATAGAATATTGGAATAGTTATATTACTTCTTGTTGATAACATTTTTCACAGTAAACGATTTCTGGTCTGTCTGGTGAATAATTTGTCTTTATATCTTTATCGCAGTGTGCACATTTGCGATCCCAGAATTTGTACGGCCCACGACGAACTACACGCTCTTGGTGCCTACAATGGAAACACTTCCTTGGTATTGGTAACTGCATTTTTCTATAGAATAAAAGCTCTTGTTCTATTATCTTATAGTTTCTATTACAATTTACGCACTTCAATACATCTTTCGTAATAGAATCCTTTGTATCTTTTATATGGTCTGGTATTTCTTCTGGTTGTAAGGTTTCTTTTCCTTCAGTTTTTTGAATATCATCTTCCCATCTGAAACCAAGGGTTAAGGCTTCTTCACGGGTAAGTGGAAAGTTATCATAGGCAATAGTTTCATTATAAGCAAAAGGGGCAAGTTCTCGAGGTATTATAAGCCCATATAAATCCTTCTCTGTAAGTTCTTTTATTATATATTCCCTAATCTTTTCATACTCTTCTTTTGTATATTGTTTATTCAAAACAGCGTATTTACCGTTGCTAAGAGCATCACACCCTATACAATCCTGGCAATTTTTCAAATAAAAACCATGTAGAATATTTTGTGAATTTTCAGCTCCATATGTACCTATTGTATTTGATGAAAAACCAGTTGCCACACAATCAAGAAGACGTTCACAATTTGTTCCATAACCTATAACATCCATAGAGTCTTTAATGAGTTTTGAAGAAAAAACGTACCTACAGTCTTCAGACTGGAAAACTTCAAAAGAATCTTTCACATTTTTACACTCTGATAAATAGTCCCCGGTTGAGTCAATTGTTTTTAAATTATTATTTTCTCTTTGTGGAAAATTTTTTACAAATTGCTCAAATTTTTGTTTTGCTTCTGTAGTTCTACTATAACTTCCTAAAATTTCACTTACTTTTTTCTGGTATTCTTCCTGAGTTAGTTGCTCATTAAAGAAACAATTACTTTTATTGTTTAAATTGACACAACCGAAACAATTTGTGAGCCCTCTACCGTTTAAAATAAAATGAGAATCCACACAGTTTACAACATTTTGAGAATGAGTCGTTCCATAAGAATCTTGAATATTTATAGAGTCATAACATCTATCTATAGCAAAACCGAAATATAAATCAGATGAATCAACTCCTTTCCTAATCCCTCTAGAATAAAGCAGGTCTTCAGCCGGACCAGTATTGAATACCAGATAACAATTTTTACAACCACTGGCCATATTCACATATTCACTATTTACATTTTCACCATAACCAGAAGTTAAATATAAGGCGACTTTTGGTACCCGCAACATTAGTTCTTTTAGCTGGTCTACATATGGTCTGCTAAAATCAAAATCTTGTGCATAATCCTTTGCGTTCCATTTTTCAGAATAAAAACAATCATAACAGTAGATTGTGTAAGGTAGTTTCGGATTATACATCGTTATAATATTTTTCTCACACAAGCCACACTTTCTACCAGAATAGAGAGTAGTCTCATTTCTAAACATT
>CAYHMN010000023.1:0-734 GCA_964357795.1 uncultured Candidatus Saccharibacteria bacterium | reverse complement strand
AAACGACAATCTGGGCAAACATGGGGAGCTGGAACCTTCATCTTCTCATAGAAAGAAAAATCATCCGGTTCAATACTGAAGGAGTTCTTGCAATTCTGGCACTGGCGGGATTCTGTTTGCATACTATATATAGTATAGCTATTGGGGCAATTTATACAACATATAGCGAGAAAGGCTTAAAATATGTATACTATACCCTATGATTACGACGATGATTATTACTGTCCTAGGTCTTGTCCTTTTTGAGATTGTTTCTAGTATTGATAATGCTGTTATCAATGCTGAAGTTCTCAGCACTATGGGCAAAAAGGCTCGCAGATGGTTCCTCATATGGGGCTTCTTGATTGCGGTATTCTTAGTCCGTGGGCTACTCCCTTGGGCTATAATCTGGGGAGCAACACCAGGGATTGGCCCTATTGGGGCACTAACTGCTACATTCTCAAATGATCCATCAGTTCATAAAGCCATAGAATCTGCTGCTCCAATACTACTTATGGGTGGTGGAGTATTCCTAGTATTTCTATTTTTCCACTGGCTCTTCCTTGAGAAAAAAAATTTTGGCCTTTTTGGAGAGAGATTCTTTCAGAAGCATGGTGTATGGTTTTTCGCTACTGTATCTATAATACTGGCGACTATTGTATGGTACGCCATGAAGATAAATCCGATGCTTGCATTCTCTGCAGTCATTGGTTCTACTGCATTCTTTATAACTCACGGCTTCAAAGAAAATGCCG
>CAYHMN010000022.1:0-14391 GCA_964357795.1 uncultured Candidatus Saccharibacteria bacterium | reverse complement strand
CAAGATAGGTGAAGTTCACGACGGAGAGACGACTACAGACTGGATGGAACAAGAGCGTGAGCGTGGTATCACTATCACTTCTGCAGCTGTGACTTGCTTCTGGACTCCGACATACGCGCTAACAGACAAGAACAAGAAACACCGTTTTAATATTATTGATACTCCTGGGCACATCGACTTCACTGTAGAGGTGAAGCGCTCTCTTCGCGTGCTTGATGGAGCTGTTGTGGTATTTGATGGAGTAGCAGGCGTAGAACCTCAATCAGAGACAAACTGGCGCTACGCTGACGAGGCGAATGTTCCTCGTATTTGTTTCGTAAACAAGCTAGACCGTACTGGTGCATCATTTGAGCACTCATACAAAACAATCCATGACCGACTTACAAAAAAAGCTATCCGAATGCAGATACCTATCGGCCTTGAAGATGCTCATGAAGGAGTAATAGATTTGCTGAAGATGAAGGCTTACTACTTTGAGGGAGAGATGGGAAACAAAGTTATAGAAAAAGAAATTCCAGAGAATATGAAAGCTGACGCAGATAAATATCATGCAGAGCTCATAGAAAAAATTGTTGAGCAAGACGACGCAGTTATGAGCGACTACCTTGATGGAAAAATTCCAGATGCAGAAACACTAAAGAAACTTATGCGTAAAGGTGTCATTGCAAACGAGATATTCCCAGTATTTGCAGGAAGTGCTCTTAAAAACAAAGGTGTCCAGCTAGTGCTTGATGCAGTTGTAGACTTCCTTCCAAGCCCTCTTGATATCCCAGCAATCCAAGGTATCAACCCTGAAACTGATGAAGTTATGGACCGCCCAGCATCAGATACCGAACCATTCTCAGCGCTTGCATTCAAAGTCGCTACTGACCCATTCGTCGGACAGATTATATTCTTCCGTGTTTATTCTGGTACTGTCTCAGCCGGTTCTTATATCTATAACCCTCGTACTCGCAGTAAAGAGCGTATTGGTCGCATACTTCGTATGCATGCCAACGAACGTGAAGAAGTGAAGAAAGTTTTCGCAGGAGAAATTGCAGCTGCAGTCGGACTCAAAGATACTATCACTTCAGATACGCTTTGCGACGAAGAACACCCAATTGAACTTTACCGTATCGTATTCCCAGAACCAGTTATCTCACTACGTGTAGAACCAAAGACAAAAGCAGACCAAGAGAAAATGGGTATGGCGCTCAACAGACTTGCACAAGAAGACCCAACATTCAAAGTATCTACAGATCCAGAAACCAATGAAACTATTATCGCTGGAATGGGAGAACTTCACCTTGAAATTATCGTTGACCGTATGAAGCGTGAATTCACTGTGGAGACAAATGTTGGTAAGCCACAAGTAGCATACCGCGAGACTATCACAGGTGAGGCTCAAGTAGAAGGTAAGTACATCAAGCAATCAGGAGGTCGTGGTAACTATGGTCACGTGAAAATCAAGATTAAGCCTATGGATCAAACTGTTGATGTAGATGACTTACCAAAGAATGTGAAGCGTGAGAAAGGATTTGAATTCATCAATACTATTAAAGGAGGTGCTATTCCACAAGAATATATTCCTGCTTGTGAAAAAGGATTCAAAGAAGGTCTTGACCGTGGAGTTCTTGCAGGATTCAAGCTTGAGAACGTGTCTGTGGATCTATACGACGGTTCTTACCACGATGTGGACTCAAACGAAATGGCATTCAAAATCGCTGCTTCTATGGCAATCCAAGACGCATGTAAAATGGCAAAGCCTGTAATCCTAGAACCTATGATGAGTGTAGAAGTAGTCACTCCAGATAAATTCATGGGAGATGTGACTGGCTCACTATCATCTAAGCGTGGACTTATAGAGGGTATGGAAGCTCGTGGTATGAACCAAGCAGTGAAAGCAGTTGTACCTCTTTCTGAAATGTTCGGATACATGACAACTCTTCGCTCTATGACTGAAGGCCGTGCAGGATTCACTATGGAATTCCTCCGCTACGATATCGTTCCACAAAACGTGGCTACTACTATTATTGAATCTCGTAAGTAATCTTGTATAAAAAGAAAGCCCTTCCTGAAAACAGGAAGGGCTCTAACGATTGTTTGCCAATAAAAACTTATTTCAAAGGAACCACTTCGGGTACCTCATCTTTTGATCCATTGCTGCAGCTTGTATTTACATTAACCAATGCATTTGTTCCCGGGCTTGTGTCTGTACCAGTTATTTCTTTACCATTATAATTGTCAGGTATATTTGCTTTTTCTTTCACACCCGGCGGATTATATACAGCATAGTTGTTGTCAGGAGCATAACTTTTTTTCATCGCAATAACAGCATCTTCCTTAGTGTAGCTTATCTGCTTGGAAGTGTTATCCATTACCTGTACCTGGCTTACATCGGGGGCCGGCGGTATCTGCAGTAAAGTAGCATCATATACAGCTGGAGTGGCAGTCACAACTGCCTTGGCTTTTGCGGACTTGGGAGGCGCCGCTGTAGTTGGGATAGTGATGAAGATAGTGCATATAGCTACTATCAGCATCGTCATGATTTTTTTCATTGTTTAATTTTTAAACTGTTTAAAAAAATAAAAACCATAAGGCAGGATTTTCAAAGAAAATGCTCAAGCTTTGATATGTTTATACCACTTTTTATTGTATTGGCGCTAGATTGCGCTCTATATATTTGAGTTAGTGGTGACTACAATAGTCCATATGCGGAAGCTCAAAGTATCTTAAGGTAAATATTACAAATATTAACTATTTTGTCAATAGTAACTTTTATTAAAAACTAAATATGCTATACTACTTGTTACATTAGTAGTAAAAATGAATTTAAATATGCAAAATCAAAAAGGAAGTATGAGTATGACCGTTTCTATTATCATTGTTATCGCCGTAGTAGGCTTTGTTGTCTATGCCCTTGCGAATAAGAAAGCAGATGACAGTATGGTAAATGGTGCGATTGAAAACACAACACAAGAAAATACAATTAATAATAATCAGGTCGCTGAGAAATCAGAACCTACTAAAAATATGGACCAAGTATCAAAAAAAGGAGATTTACTAGTTATGAATTACACTGGTCGTCTAACCAATGGCACAGTCTTTGATTCAAATGTTGACCCAAAGTTTAAACATGTGCAACCGTTTGAGTTTACTCTTGGTGCAGGTCAAGTTATCGCTGGCTGGGACGAAGGTCTAGTGGGTATGAAAGTTGGAGAGAAAAAGACTCTTACTATAGCACCTGAGAAAGGTTATGGTGCAAATGCTGTAGGTTCTATACCTGCCAATTCAACTCTTATATTTGATGTTGAGCTCGTTGCTATAAAGTAGTTTTATTATGAACAGTAGAAAAGAAAAATTATTAAATTTCATAAAGAAATATTCAAAGAAAAAGCGTACATGGGCAATTGTCATTATCGTTATTATTTTTGCTATGTTTGCTTTAAAGCCAGATAGCTCATCTCTTAATGTCACTACTGACGCAGCTCGCTTTATAGACTTGAAGCAGACAGTTCTTGCTACTGGGCAAGTCACTTCCAATACAGATTTGGACTTATCTTTTAATTCAAGTGGGATTGTTAAGTCACTAAAAGTCAAAGTTGGCGATGAAGTGAAGGCCGGTGATATCCTTGCAACGATTGACCAAGGTGGAGTTTTTGCCTCACTTACCCAAGCCAGGGGAGCACTTGCTGCAGCAGAAGCTCGACTAAAACGAATACAAGAGAATGAAGAAGTTACTCTTGCCCAAGTGAATCTAGATCAAACCAAAATAATTCAGGATACTTTAGTAAAAAACGCCTATGTAAAATTACTAAATTCTACACCAGAAGCTCTTC
Organism: uncultured Candidatus Saccharibacteria bacterium; assembly: GCA_964357795.1. Classification (GTDB taxonomy): domain Bacteria; phylum Patescibacteriota; class Minisyncoccia; order Phycocordibacterales; family UBA9973; genus UBA8515. The sequence continues at coordinate 10,573 of CAYHMN010000022.1, read as the reverse complement.
CTTTAGAGGGAAGCAATAATTACGAAGCACCCACTGTTTCTGGTAGTTACAATCTAAGCAAAGAAGGAAGTATAATACTCGATTTATATCCAAGCGAGAAAGGTAATAGTTTTAGTATTTCTGGTCTTGTATATGGCACTGGAGTTGTAAATACTTTAACTCCACAACCCATAGGTGATTCTGGCCTATACATCACATTCCCAACAGATATAAATGCTAACTTGGATTGGATTGTTACTATTCCAAATAAAAAGGCAGCAAACTACATTACCAACTACAATGCCTACAATGAAGCAGTCAATCAAGCGCAATCAGAGATAGACAAGCGTACCACTGAACTTACTCTAAAGAAAGCCAAATCTACTGGGTCTGATATTGATCTTGCACGAGCTGATGTAGTGCAAGCCCTAGGCCAATTACAAGGAGCTCAGGCAAAATACGAAGATACTATTATCCGTGCCCCAGCTCCTGGTACTATCACAAAGATAGATATCAAGCTAGGAGAACTTTCCGAAGTACAAAAACCAGTCATAACCCTTCAAGATGTTTCAAATCTTTATGTTGAAGCTAAAATAAACGAGTCAAGCATCGCAAATATTAAACTCGGACAAAAAGTTTCTATGACACTTGATGCATTTGGTTCGAGTAGGGTATTTGACGGCAGTGTTGTACATATTGATCCGAGCGCTACAATCGCAGAAGGTATTGTAAACTACAAAATAAAATCCTCAATTATAAATCTAGATAGCGCTATACGCTCTGGCATGAATGCCGATATAAATATACTCACTGCAGAAAAATCTCACGTAATAGTTATTCCTAAAGCAGCTATAGTACAAAAAGATGGGAAGATGTATGTAAATATTATAACTGACATGAAACGCAAAAAATACGAAGAAAAAGAGGTTAACACAGGACTTCTTGGCGACGGTAATCTGATAGAAATCACAACTGGTTTATCTGACGGTGAAGCTATTGCTATCATTTCTAAATAATGAAAGAGAAAATTACAAATGAAGATTCTTTCTCCCGCAATATAAAAGTAGGTTGGTTTCTAGCCAAGCGAGATATACAGCGGGCGAATATCTGGACAACAGGGCTTATCGTAATGGTAATGACCCTTACTTTTCTAAACCTTATTGTAGTATCAGGTATACTTGTCGGTCTTATCCAAGGTTCAGAAGATGCTCAGAAAAAATATGCTATAGGCGATATTGTAATATCTCCTTATCTGAATAAAAGCGCTATTGAGCAGACGCCACTGGTCGTAGATATAGTGAAGACTATTCCAGGATACAAGAATCATACTGTCCGGTATTCTGGTGGAATACGGGTAGAATCAAACTATAGAGAGACAGTAGCTCCAGGGGATAAACGCGACGGGGCAGGAGGGTCAATGCTTGGTATTGATCCTGAACAGGAAGAAAAATTTTCTGGCATTTCAAAGTTTATCGCAAGGGGTTCGTATTTAAATACACTTGACCAAGATAGTATTTTAATAGGGAAGAATCTTCTATATGAGTTTACTCCGATTGAAGCTCCAGGATTCCAAACTCTAAAGAATATATCAATAGGTTCACGAGTAAAAGTCACAGCCGGAGATTCTTCAAAGGAATATTTTGTAAAAGGTATTATAAAAAGTAAAGTTGATGAATTTGATACGTCAGTGGTAGCACTTGATTCAGAAGTACGTAAGCTCTTAGGTCGCGATGATTTAAATGCTGGTACTGTAGCAATTCAGCTACTTCCTGGAACTGACCCTAACCAAGCAAAGAATTTTCTTGTGGCTTCAGGTGTAGGTGAGTATGCTCGTATCCAGACTGCCGAAGATGCATTTCCTAAGTTCTTAAAAGATATAAAAGCGACTTTTGCGATACTTGGTTCTGTTATATCTGGGATTGGGCTTGTGGTTGCTTCTATCACAATTTTCATTGTTATCTTTGTGAATGCCATCACTCGCAGACGTTTCATAGGAATTCTCAAAGGGATAGGTATAAACAAAAGAGCAATACTTTACTCATATATGTACCAAGCTTTTATATATGCTATAGGGGGTATAGTTATAGGTATGCTACTAATATTTCTTGTGATTAAACCGTACTTTGCAGTTAATCCTCTGGACTTCCCATTCTCTGATGGAATATTAGTTGCAACACTTTCTGGAACACTGATTCGAGCGGGGATACTACTAGTAGCGACGATTATCGCAGGTTATATACCAGCCCGAATTGTTATTAAGCAAAATACACTCAGTGCCATACTGGGCAGATAATATATGATAGAAGCAAAAAATCTTACAAAAATATTCCAAAGTGGAGATCAACAAATTATTGCCTTAAATAAAGTTTCTTTTCTTGTACCTCAAGGCCAATTCCTTACTATCACTGGTAAATCTGGTTCAGGGAAGTCTACTCTTCTATACCAGCTTGGATTGTTAGACATACCGACTTCAGGTGAAGCTATAATTGATGGTAAAGATTTGGTTGTCGCATCTGAAAAGGAACGGACACATACAAGACTAAATGACCTCGGATATATATTCCAAGACTATGCTATCTTGCCATCACTAACAACGCTTGAAAATACGATGCTACCACTCTTAATGCAAGGGTATAGTACAAAAGTTGCAACCACAAAAGCAAAGAAAGCATTGGAAAGAGTGGATCTTCTTGACCGTATGAATAATTTGCCTAGCCAGCTCTCTGGTGGTCAGCAACAGCGTGTATCTATAGCTCGTGCTATTGCTCATGACCCGAAGGTAATATTTGCCGATGAGCCGACCGCGAATCTAGACTCTGAGACTTCAGAGCAAGTCATAAAAACATTTATAGATTTAAATCGTGAAGGGCAAACTATAATAATGGTTACCCACGAGCCCGAGTATGCCAAGCTTGCTCACCGTACTATCACAATGGCTGATGGTATCATTACAAGTGATAAGATGAACAAATAAAAAAAGTTCGTAACTCCAAAATAATGAAATTACGAACTTACAGCTGTTTAACCGTAATATCCTCTTCCCCTACTTCTGTCGATGGGGAACCAGAACAAAGCAATTAAAGCAAATCCTAAAATGGGCATTAGCGACATAAAATTTATTTTTGGATGATTTTAAAAGCATTAGTCTTCATCATATCATTTTAACCATATTTGTCAACATTTTTTGGGTTATATTTTTATGATATAATAGCTCCATGGAAACACTTTTAACAAACAAAAGATTTATCAAAGCAGCTACAGGTCTTGTAGGCCTATTATCAATATTTATTATAATTCTTGTTATTAATGAAATTCGTTCTAGTCAGTATATTGGGCAAGGTTCTCAAACTCCTGCAACTATAACGGTCACAGGTAAAGGAGAAGTACTCGCAGTATCTGATATCGCATCTCTGTACGTCACCCTGACTAAAGATGGCGCAACAACCAAAGAAGCTCAAAATCTTCTAAACGAACAAGTGAGTAAGACCCTTACATACTTGAAGGATCAAAAGATTGAAGAAAAAGATATTAAATCAGAATACGGAGGAGTAAATCCGAAATATTCATATGAGACGGTGAACTGCTTCACTTATCCATGTCCGCAAAGAGATCCGAAGATTACTGGCTACACTGCAACTCAATCAATAACAGTAAAAGTACGTGCAGTAGATACAGCAAACGAGGTTAGAACAGGACTCGCAAACCTAGGTATTGCAAACATTAGTGGCCCGACATTTTCTATAGATAACGAAGATGCTATCAATGCAGAAGCTCGAAGTCTTGCTATAGATGACGCAAGAGAGAAGGCTAAGGTCCTTTCTCGACAGCTTCATGTCCGCCTAGGCAATATTGCTAGCTTCTCTGAGAATGGCGTAGGTTACCCTATGATGTATGCAGAGAAGAGTATGATGGCTGGTGATATGGCAGTAGCATCTGCTCCAGCCCCAGAACTTCCAAAAGGAGAGAACAAGATAACTTCAAATGTAACCATAACTTACGAGATACGATAATCTAAATAACACTTAAAAACACCCTACTAAACTAGGGTGTTTTTATATTTGACTTTATTCACCTAAAAGCGTACTATACTTGTATAAGCCCTACGGGGTGGTTTTTAATAAGGGAGGATAATAAGCTTACAAAATATGAATAAAACTATTGAATATTTTAAAGAAGTAAAAGAAGAAATGAAGAATGTGACCTGGCCTACAAGAAAGCAGGCTATGTATTTTACTATAGCAGTATTGCTCGTATCTGTATTTGTGGCTTACTTCCTTGGTTTATGGGATAAAATATTCTCAATTGGTTTAGAATGGCTTTTAGCAAAATAATTTTAAATATTACAAATGGCAAAACAAGAATTAAGAGGAGAGCGAAATTGGTACGCAATCCATACATATGCTGGTTACGAGAACGCTGTTATGCGTAACTTAAAACAGCGTATAGATTCACTAGGTATGAATGACAAAATTTTTAGTGTCGTTGTCCCAACTGAGAAAAAGATAAAGATTAAAGCAGGTAAGCGAGTGGAAGTAGAAGAGAAAGTTTACCCAGGTTATGTCCTTGTAGATATGATTGTAGATGACAACTCTTGGTATGTAGTTCGCAACACTCCTCGCGTGACTGGATTCGTCGGTGCCGGAGTAAACCCAGTGCCACTAAACAAGCAAGAAGTAGATGATCTCTTCGGTAGAATGGATAAAGCCAACAATACCAACAAGCACCAGATTGATGTTGAAATCGATGAAATCGTTCGCATTGCTGACGGCCCGTTCAAAGAGCTTGAAGGTAAGGTGAATGATGTGGATCGAGAACGTGGTAAGGTGAAGGTGCTGGTATCAATGTTCGGACGTGAGACTCCGGTCGAACTAGATTTCCTGCAAATTAAAAAATTGTAAAATAGTACCATCTGCTTCGTTAGAGATTCCGGGTACTCGGTCAATGTATATTCATACATCTTCCTCGCATCCTCATCTCTGCCTTGCATCTAGTACTATTTTCCAATTTTTTTAACAATTGATTTAAGGAGAGGTTTATGTTAGATTAAAGCCTGTTACGCTATCGCTTCAAATTATTCGTATCAAAATATTATATGGCAGCTAAAAAAATAACAAAAAAAGTAAAATTACAAATACCAGCCGCAAAGGCTACACCAGCACCCCCTTTAGGTCCAGCGCTCGGCCAGGCAGGGGTGAACATCGCTGAGTTCTGTCAGAAGTTCAATGCTATGACTCAAGCTATGGCAGGAGAGATAGTCGGATGTGTAATATCAGTTTTTGAGGACCGCACATACGATATAAAGGTGAAAACTCCACCAGTAGCAGGACTTATATTCAAAGCCGCAGGCATTGAAAAGGGCTCAGGCAAACCGAATACTTCAAAAGCAGGCAAGATTACGAAAGCTCAAGTTCGAGCTATTGCCGAGAAAAAGATGCCAGACTTAAATGCGAAAGACATTGAAGGCGCAATGAAAATCGTTGAAGGCTCAGCTCGTTCTGCAGGAATTACAGTCGTTGAATAGTTACTTGAAAATCTCCCTCAAAGGGGGATTTTCTTTTTCTTGTGAAGAAAAAACTTGAAAAAATATTTCTAGAAAAGATTTTGAGGAAAGTTGCTCCGAAAATTGGCGCGAGCATTTTATCTGAACCCAAGTGGGGGATAGTATGCCAGATAAATTTTAAGAATGGAAAAAGGAGATATTCTAGATTCAACAGCATCGACTTGAATTCTCTCGGTTCTTCTGAAGTGGCAAAAGATAAAGACTACGCAAATTTCTTTATGGAAAATATGGGTTACCCTACGATAGAAGGAAAAGCATTTTGTTCAAAAGAATGGGCAAAAACAATCAAATCAAAAGACAATATTGATAGAGGTTACAAATATGCCAGATCGCTCGGCTTCCCTGTGATAGTCAAACCCAATAGCGGAAGCCAAGGCGTAGATGTTGCCTTGGTATATGATAAGACCTCCTTCTATAGGGCGATGAATAAAGTTTTCAAGAGTGACCGGATGGCACTAGTGCAGAGGCAAGTGAAGGGCAAGGACTATAGGATAGTAGTTCTAGACAACAAAATTATATCCGCTTATGAAAGAATTCCACTCTCTATAACTGGAGATGGGAAATCATCTATCAAGAAACTTTTAGAAAATAAAATAAAACATTTCAATAAGATAAATCGAGATATAAACATAGATGTAAATGATATTCGTATAAGAGAAAAATTAAAGAACAGCAGTAAAAATCTCAAATCCATTCTACCTAATGAAGAAAAAATATTTCTTCTAGATAATGCAAACCTTTCAACTGGAGGGGATTCTATTGATGTCACGAATACCATACATAAAGAATTTAAAAAAATCGCGATAAAATTAACCTGCGATATGGGGCTCCGAATATGTGGAGTGGACCTGATGATAGCAGGGGATATAAAGGATAAGCCAGCTAAGTACTGGGTTATAGAAGTCAACTCTGCTCCAGGGCTTGACCACTATGTGACTACCGGCCGTGCCCAGCAGAAAATTGTGGAAGACATGTATCTTGAAGTTCTCAAAAGTATGCAAAAATAAAATCCCTCAAAAGAGGGATTTTATTTAAACTCTTTCTACGTATTCACCAGTTTCGGTATTTACTCGGATTTTATCTCCAGCTTCTAGGAAGAAGGGGACGTTGAGTTTAACTCCATTCTCAAGCGTAGCAACCTTTCCTCCACCATTGGCAGTATTGCCTCGGATTGATGGGGGAGCTTCTTTAATAATGAATTCCATTTTCACAGGTAGTTTGATACTTATAATTTTATCTTCTCCGTCATTGTCCCAAACAAGCGCTACTACATTCTCATTGGCCTGTAAGAATTTACTTGAATCACCTATAATTTTTTCTGAAAGCTGGAATCTATCTTTTGGATTCTCTGGATCAGAGAACCAGTATTCACCTTTGTTGGTGTAGAGGAACTTCACATCTTTTTTACTAATCTCCGCCTCCTCGGCTTTGTCTGAAGCATGGAAAACTGTGTTCCAAGTGCGACCAGAGAGCAAGCTCTTGAGCTTGACCTGATTCTGAGGTTTCCTTTGCTGAGTGCGAGCGACGTGGTTCTCCATTACCTCACATGGTTCATCTTCAAATATGATTATTTTTTTCTCTCTTATCTCTGAATATTCTAACATCTGGCTATTCTAGCTTATCTTCTAAACCTTTTCAAGCTATTGACAATTTTTGTAAAAAATACATAATGATAGTTAATAAATTGTATTTAGATTAATTGACCTTTTAAAATATTTCCAATGAAAAAGTTTATAAAAATAATCGTTGTTTTGGCAGCAATTGAATTGATATTGTATATAGGGGTTCTTGATATCGATGCTATCCTCCCTCTTTTTATAGTTTCAATTCCGGTATGGATCTTTTCTCTAAATGTTGAGTTTAGAATTCACGCCAACAATGTTTTTGCAGGTAGTAGTGAAAAGATAAAATGCCTGGTGATTTTCTTAGTCCCTGCGCTTAATGGTTTTATATCTTGCCAGTGGCTATCCTTAATCCTGAAGTACCCACCAGATTTTGGGTGGATATATTCCATTGCGATTGGCCTCCTTTCATCTACAATCTGGTTTTTTAGAGGAATAAAGCTTGCCGATTGAATATTGTAATAATATCTTCTAACTATAAAATTTACATTATGAAACTCAGATTTATTTCTGCAGCACTATTCTTATTAATAGTGAGCAGTTACTTATATTATTTTCTGTTAGAAAATAATATAGCGCTGACAGTTATTGTATTTTTTCTTACAATACGGTCAGTGAGATTCCTGTTTAAGAATTTTTGGCAAACTGAGGGTGGAATTTTCATTATTCTAATGATGATTAATCCAGCAGTTGCTTATCTAATCACAATTAGATCAGTAATAGAAACATTAGGAATTCCCGATTGGTTTTGGGGAGAAGTCTCTATGTGGTGGGTTGTGAGTTTTATTATATCTGCCATCATTATGTTTATTTATGTACTCTCACTATCTTTTGGACCAGAAAACAATTAATCAATAATATTAAAAACAAAAAAGAATTATCCTATTGGGTAATTCTTTTTTATTTTTCATATTTTATTCCCCAGCGCTGGTGACTTGTATCTCATCAAAACGTCCACGAACTTCTTTGAGGATTTCATCGGAGAGCTTTTTATTATCACGCAAGTATGTACGAGCGGCGTCGTAGCCTCGGCCAAGCTTTATTTCTTCAACTCCGCCTTTCTCTTGAGCTTTCTTACTACCTAGGTATGTGAATATAGCACCGCTTGATTTTGATATGATTCCCAGCTTCTCGCCGAGAGCCATTATTTCACCTTCGCGTGAAATACCCTCACCATATAGGATATCAAATTCAGTTTGTTTGAATGGAGCAGCAACTTTATTCTTTACGACTTTCACCCGAGTACGTGAGCCTACGACTTCTTCACCTTTCTTTATCTGAGCGATGCGACGGATATCTAGACGAATAGAAGTATAGAACTTTAGAGCTTTACCTCCGGGAGTAGTTTCAGGGTTGCCGAACATGATGCCGATTTGCATGCGAATCTGGTTTATAAATATAACTACAGTCTTAGACCGTGCCACTATTGCAGTGAGCTTGCGGAGCGCTTGGGACATTAACCGCGCTTGCTTACCCACATGTGACTGGCCCATATCTCCCTCTATCTCATCGCGAGGGGTGAGTGCTGCGACTGAGTCTATAACGATGACATCTATCTTGCCAGAGCGAATTAAGCTCTCAGTGATTTCAAGGGCTTGCTCACCATTGTCTGGCTGGGATATGAGAAGGTCTTTTATATTTACTCCGAGCTTCTTTGTATACTCTGGGTCCATTGCATGCTCGGCATCTATATACGCGCATACTCCACCTTTCCTCTGAGCTTCAGCTACTATGTGAAGGGCAAGGGTAGTCTTACCGCTTGATTCTGGTCCGAATATCTCTATCATTCTTCCTCGTGGAACTCCGCCGATGCCGAGCGCCATATCAAGGCCAATTGACCCAGTAGGGATGACATCTATGTCTACTTTCGGAGAATCACCGAACTTCATAATTGCACCTTCTCCGAACTTTGTCTGGATTGATTTAATTGTATCTTCTATTGCCCCACCTACTTCCTTTGGTTCTTTTTTTGCTTTTTTTTGCATATATTTTAATTATAAGTGAACGGTCGTTCACAGTCAACAAAACACCTGTGAATAACTATTAATTGCTTTTAGTTGATATTTATAATTTTACTTACAACAGCTATCCCTGTATTCTCTTCATACATTACTTCAAATTTCTTCTCTGATGTTTTTCCGAATTTATCTTCTGCATTTAAAGTTACTACAGAGAGTCCAGGGAGGAGAGCGACTGGCTCCGTAAATGAGCCATCCTTGTCTATAAATATTTCTCTACCGTTTAGAGATAGGTGAATAGCATTCTCTGCAACACCGGTTACTTTTACTATAGGTGAAGCATCTTCATGATTTATTTGTGCAGTTATATCCACTCCGTGCATTAAGAAATCCATCTTGCTATATGCAAAAATTCCAATGATGATAAATAGCGTTGTGTACGACACAAGATTTACCCACCACTTTATACTTCTATTTTTTACGTTTTGCATCTTATATATTAAGTATACTACATTTCTGTCCCTTCTGTATGGTCCATAGTCTTTTCCAACACATCTCTAGGTTTTGCCCCATTACCAGGCCCTACAACTCCGCGCTCTTCTAACATATCTATGAGTTTGGCTGCACGTGCATATCCGACTCCGAGCTTTCTTTGCAAGTATGAAGTTGAGGCCTTGCCAGCTTCCATGACAGTTGCGCGGGCATCTTCATATAGGTCATCTTCTTCATCCCCGACACCACTTTCAAATAGGTTATTGCCCCTTTCTATAGAACCAGAAAGTTCAATAGTATCAGGCAGTTCATCTATATATGCCTTCTTTAGATATTCTACCACTTTTTTGACTTCATCCTCAGAAATGAAGGCACTCTGGAGTCTCTCTGGCTGGGACATCTCGCCTGAAGCATAAAGCATATCTCCAGCACCCAGAAGCTTCTCTGCTCCACCAGCGTCTAGAATTGTGCGTGAGTCTATCTGTGAAGATACTTGCAGAGCTACACGGGTAGGGACGTTGGCTTTAATAAGCCCTGTAATGACGTTTACACTTGGGCGCTGAGTTGAAAGGATAAGGTGGATACCGACGGCACGAGACATCTGGGCGAGGCGGACTATTGCACTTTCAAGTTCTCGTGGGTAGGCTTGCATAATATCTGCCAGCTCATCAATGATGATTACTATATATGGCATACGCTCAGCATCACCTCCGTTTGCTTGAGGACTTTTACCATTCTTATATACTGTCGCATGATATGACTCTATGTCTCGGACAGATTCAGCTTGGAGGACATCGTATCTGCGATCCATTTCTTTTGCTGCCCACTTTAGAGCAAGAATAGTTTTCTTCGGGTCTGTAATAACTGGAGTTAGTAAGTGAGGGATTTTATTATAGAGTGTAAGTTCTACTCGTTTTGGGTCTACCATTATAAGTCGCAAATCTTCTGGACCATTACGATAT
>CAYHMN010000021.1:0-14453 GCA_964357795.1 uncultured Candidatus Saccharibacteria bacterium | reverse complement strand
GAAGCTATAAAAAAAGCTTGTACACTTGCCAAGAAAGGCGACTTCATACTCATTGCTGGCAAGGGTCATGAGAAATATCAAGAAATAAATGGTGAGAAAACTCATTTTGACGATATAGAGGAATTAAAAAAATGCTTTAAAAATGATTAACTACAAAAAATATTTTAAAAATAAAAAGATTACAATCATGGGGCTCGGGCTTCTTGGTCGTTCTATAGCATATACAAAATTCTTAGCAGAATCTGGGGCTTTACTTACTGTTACAGACTTAAAATCGCGAGATATGCTTGCCTCATCAATCAAGCTACTTAGTAAATATAGAAATATTAAATTTGTTCTAGGCGAACATAGACTTATAGATTTCCAGAATGCAGATATGGTTATTAAATCTGCTGGAGTGCCACTAGATTCTATCTATATAAAAGAAGCTAGAAAAAATAAAATTCCAATTGAAATGGACGCATCTCTTTTTGCTAAACTTGTACCTGAAGTAACAATAGTCGGAGTTACTGGAACTCGGGGTAAGACAATGACCACAATGCTCATATATGAGATATTGAAAGCTAATGAGAAAATTCTAAAACATAGAGTATATGCTGGCGGTAATATTCGTGGTGGGGCTACACTTCCATTCTTAAGCAAAGTAAAAGCAGGGGATATAGTGGTGCTTGAACTTGATTCATGGCAACTTCAAGGATTTGGTGACGCAAAAATATCTCCACAAATATCTGTATTTACATCATTTATGCCTGACCATATGAATTACTATAAAGATAATATGAAGAAGTATTTTGAAGATAAGGCCAATATTTTCAAATTTCAGAAAAAAGGCGATATTCTAGTGGTTCGTCCAAATATGAAGAAGTTAATTCCGAAGAATATTAAATCAAAATTAATTGTTGCCAATATTAAGACAGTATCAAGTTGGGATTTTGCAGTACCAGGTGAAAATCAAAGAGAGAATCTTGCTTGCGCAGTAGAAATTGCAAAGCAATTGGGTGTTCCAATCTCAAATATAAAAAAGGTGGTAAAAAATTTCAAAGGAGTAGAAGGGCGTTTACAATATGTCAAAGCAGTCAAAGGAGTAAAGATATATAATGATAACAATGCTACGACTCCAGAAGCTACAATATCTGGTTTAGAAGCACTTGGTGGCAAGAAGAAAAATATTATACTTATTGCCGGCGGGGCAGACAAAGGGCTGGATACAAAAGAGTTTGTAAAGGCAATTGAGAAATACTGCAAAGATGTAATACTCCTTGATGGTACTGGGACAAAAAAACTTATTGCTACCCATAAATTCCTAACAAAGCATGAATATACAAAAACTCTACAGGAAGCGGTACGAAAGGGAATGAGTCATGTAAAAAAAAGCGACATCTTACTATTCTCTCCAGCATTTGCATCATTCGGAATGTTCACCAACGAATACGACCGCAACGACCAGTTTATGAAGATAATTAAGAAATTGAAATAAGATGGAATTAGATTTAAAAACAATCAAACATGTGCACTTTATCGGTATCGGAGGTATCGGTATTTCGGCGATTGCGCGGATGATGATGCATGAGGGAAAGAAAGTCAGTGGGCAGGATATCCAAGATTCTGAAATTGTTCACGAACTTACTGATATAGGAGCTGAAGTCATGATAGGTTCATCTTCAATAGAAAATATTCCTAAAGACGTTGACCTTATTGTTTACACAATAGCTATAGAAAGCTGGAGCAAAGGTCTATATGAAAAGCTAAAGGGAAAGCAAGATATCCCAGTTCGCTCATATCCAGAAATGCTTGGGATTGTGAGCGAGGGTAAGTACACTATCGCTATATCTGGTACTCATGGTAAGACGACAACGACAGGGATGATAGCGCAGATTCTCCGTGACGAAGGTAAGGACCCGACGGTTATCATTGGTAGCTTGCTCGTAGGCGACAAGAGCAATTTCATATCTGGTAAGAGTAACTTGTTTGTAGTGGAAGCTTGCGAATACAAGAGGTCATTCTTAAATATTAGTCCCAATGTTTTAGTCATTACCAACATAGATGCAGACCACCTAGACTACTATAAAGATATAGAAGATATAAAAAGCGCCTTCCGCGAGCTTGCGATAAAAGTACCAGCCGATGGATTTGTAGTATGCAATCCGAATGATGAGAATATAGGAGATGTAATAAAAGATATCAAAGCGAAAGTTTTAGACTATACTGATTTCCTAAATCCAGTTACAAAGCTTCGTATTCCTGGTGTTCACAACAAGCACAATGCCGCTGCCGCTTTCACTGTCGCTTCTATCCTTGCAACCTCGTATACAAAAGCAAACCTTGCTCTAGGAGAATTCTCAGGCACGTGGAGAAGATTTGAGTATAAAGGCAAGCTTGGCAATGGCCCTCAGATATACGATGACTATGCTCACCACCCAGCAGAGATAAAAGCTACTCTCCTAGGTTTTCGTGAGCTATATCCAGCAAGTGAAGGTTGGGCTATTACGGTAGCTTTTCAGCCACACCTATTTAGTCGGACCAAGTTGCTACTTCCAGACTTTGCGAAAAGTTTCAAAGAAGCAGATAGTGTGCTCATACTACCTATCTACTATGCACGAGAGGAAGATGATGGGACTATCTCGTCAAAAATTCTAGCAGAGCGGATTGCCCAAGCCGGTACGAAAGCTTTATCATTTAACGATTTCAAAAGCGCAGAAGAGTATCTAAAAGTTTGGATTCCGAAAATGAATGAGAAAGATATCATAGTGACCATGGGCGCCGGTGTAGCTTTCCAAATAGGGGATAATTTGCTAAAAAATGGCAATTAAAATGTTATACTAGTATAGTAAATGAAAAAATATTTATTCATATTTATTGCTATAATTTTTGCTATAAGTTCTACTTTGTCGTATGCAGAGACTACTCCTACTACCGGTTTTATACCCGGACCTATCTGGTATTCCAAGGCAACAATCGTTGATGGTGATAATATAAAAATTCACACTGTTGTATGGAATGGCGGAGATAAAGAGCTTGCAGTTCGGGTGGAATTCTACGATGGCAAAACTCTTCTAGGTACACGGGACGTGAAAGTACCAAAGGGTGAGCTTGAAGATGTATCTATATCTTGGAATGTGAAAGCTGGCGAGCACTCTATATATGCTCGGATTGTGTCTGGTGATGTTACCATAAATGAGACTCCGAAGAATAAATTGTCTATCGCGGTTGCTATCAAAGAAGTAGATGGCGTGCCGGCGTCTAGTGCAGACGTTGTGAAGAGCGAAGTAAGTAAGATTACTACAGGCATAGAGAATGTTTTACCAGAATCTGTGTCTGCCACTGTGAATGCAAAATATAATTCGGTGGATTCTTTCCGTGAGCACACAGCTATTGTGATAAAAGACGAGAAAATTAAAACGCAAGTTGAGATAGATACCCTAAGCTCGCCCGAAGTTGTAAAAGACAAAAAGCCACTAGATGCCACAGACAAACCCATTGCTTATGTGAAGCTTTATCTATTAGCATTTGCAGGATTCGTCTTTGCCAACAAAGTTGTATTCTATAGCCTCTGCGCCCTCCTCGTATTCCTAATCCTCCGCTTCCTGTATCGTAAAGTAAGAAATAGATAATATAGTTTGTCAAATAAGGTTAAAATAGCATATAATACTCTGTATGAAACGGGTTATTTTTGATATTGTGCTTTTCATATCTGTCTTCACCATGCCTTGGTGGCTTACAGTAATTCTCGCATTTGTGGGCATATTTTCGTTTAAGCATTTTTACGAGTTTATAATAGTAGGGATTGTTATGTACTCTCTATTTGCAATCCCAGGAACGAATTTCATATCAAATCCTGTCTATGTATCTTTGATTATAGGAATTGTGTATATAGGTATCCAGTATCTTAGAAGTAATATGATAATTTATAACAATGAAATTTAAAATAAATCACAAAAGAATAAAAGGTGATATTGCTCTAGATGAGATTTTTCTCGATTCCAAAAATTTGCCGAATTTTAATACTCAGCAATTTGAAGGCAGACTTGAGAAACCTATTCCCAAGCATTCGATTTTTATTCTAGGATTATTTTTTATTTGTACTGCATTTATCTTCATGTTCAAGCTTGGTAGCTTGCAGATAGTTCGCGGGGAAGCCTTTTTCAAGAAGAGCGAGAACAATACTCTCGCCAAGCAACCAATCTTTGCCGATCGGGGGCTCCTCTACGATCGTAAAGAATCTCTACTTGCGTGGAATACTTGGGATAAAGATGATACCAACAGGTTCTCATCTCCGACTCGGTCATATATTACTGACCCAGGTTTCGGCTTATTGCTCGGCTATGTCAGCTCACCAGCCAAGGATTCGTCGGGTAGATACTGGCAAGATAATTTCATCGGCAAAGATGGTGTAGAGAAATCTTACAATGATAGGCTCACAGGCGAGAATGGTGTACGCATTACCGAGACAGATGTAAGCGGTGAAGTGCAATCGGAGAATACAGTGTCGCAACCAAAAGCAGGAGATAATCTGAAGCTTTCTATAGACGCTGGTATTCAGAAGCAAATGTATAAATCCATCGCATCTATGGCCAGCAACGTTTCGTTCTCTGGTGGCGCAGGAGTCATTATGGATATTCATACTGGCGAGATATTGGCACTGACAAGCTATCCAGAATACAACCCGACTATTCTTTCGCTTGGCCAAGACAAAAATACGATTGATGGATATTTTTCTGACAAAAGAAAAGTATTTCTGAATCGTGCAGTTTCTGGGCTCTATACCCCAGGCTCTATTGTGAAGCCGTTTATTGCTTATGGAGCACTAGCTGAAGACATTATAAATCCACTCAAGCAGATTCTTTCCAATGGTTCAATATCAATTCCGAACCCATATTTCCCAGACAAAAAATCAGTATTCAAAGACCATGGAGTATTTGGATATGTAGATATGGAGCGGGCAATAGCCGTATCTTCCGACGTATATTTCTATGAAATCGGAGGAGGTTTCCAAGACCAGAAAGGTTTAGGTATCGTAAATATAGATAAGTACGCTCGTCTTTTCGGCATAGCCGAAAAGACAGATGTTGATCTAGGTGGAGAGAAATCTGGAATAATACCTACCCCAGAGTGGAAAGCTAAAACTTTCAAGGGAGATATATGGAGAGTGGGAGATACATACAACACTTCTATTGGTCAATACGGATTCCAAGTTACTCCACTTCAGATGGCCAAAGCTGTAGCAGGAATAGCAACTGATGGTACGATGCCAGTTCCACATATCTTACTTGATGATAAAAGTTTTGAATCAAAGAAGACGAGTATACCTGTAGATGCAGAGATGATGAAAGTAGTCAAAAGTGGCATGCGCCGTGTTGTGACTGAAGGTACAGGACTTGCTTTAAATCTTCCATCTGTAAAAGTAGCAGCGAAATCTGGTACCGCTCAGGTTGGACTTGGCAATACCAATACGAACTCTTGGATTGTAGGGTTTTTCCCTTATGAGAATCCGAAATATTCTTTTGCAGTTCTTATGGAGCGTGGTCCGAAAGCGGCTAGTGGTAACGCCACTCAAGTCATGAGCGAAGTTGTAGACTATATGAGTGTCTACACCCCAGAATACTTGAAATAAAAAAAAGCAGGCCTGTTTTACAACGGTCTGCTTTATTTTTTAGTTATTTCTTATACTTACGACGTGTTCTAAGATAACCACTTGTTACCCTAAAAGTCTGTCTATTAACTGGGTGTTCCAGTACAGCAGGTCTTCCCCACACTTTGGAAATTAAATTACCCATACCAATCTTGTTTGTCTCCATTGAAAGTTTTTGCTGCAGGAAATACGGTTCTACTTCCAGATTGTAAAAACTGGCAACCACGCTATTCTTTTCAACAAGAGTTTTATAGATAAAAAGTACATCCTGGGTGTTACGCTCGGCAAGTGCGGAATTTAGAATCTTCTCCAAAATATTGGATGATGTCAGAATTCCTTCTTTTACCTTCTTCAGTAACTTCTTATACTCCTGATGTCCTATTTCCAATATCTGCTTATCTTTCAGGATTTCTTCCTTTTCTGCAGAGCTAAAAAGCGTAGTAGATCTTTTCTGTCGATGACCATTCCATTCCTTCAGATGATTGTATAGCTCCCAATCTACCTGGTCCTTTGGCGTGAATTCTAAATAAAAATCCAGAACTTCGCCCACTAATCCATGCTCAGTGTAAGCATAGCCTTTTAAGTACTTACTTACCATTGTTATGGAATGTAGGGTTGTAGAATAATAATTAAGCAATACTAGTTTGCTCAAAATTAGCCTCAATGCATACTCGCTTTTAGTAGTTATGCTATAGGATAGCAGTTTTCCAAGAGTTCGGAACGAATTAATCTTACTGATGCTGTATTGCAGCATATGATGGATCTCCGTATCCTTAATAACACTGTCGAGTTTCATCAAACCCTTGAGCGCTTCCAAAGTAAAAGGTCTCACCGTGAAAAGCTTTTTTATTGAATCTCTATACCTGATCGGGTTAGGTGATTCAAAAGCTGCGAAAGACTCATTTATTTTGTTAGTCAGCCACCGGGCTCTATCTCTCAATGGAATTTCCCTGAACTCAGTAGGTATTTGGTATCCACTGATCTCACTCATCCTCTCCAGCACTCTTTTGGAATTAGTCTGCCTTGCTACATACCACAAAGCAAAAGATTCAACTTTTAAATTTCCTTGGGATTTGGCATATAGACAAAGAAGTACCACAGATAGCAACTTATTTTCTTCCAATAGATCTCCGACAGATTTTCCGTCTCCTTGTCCACGAAGCACGCTCCTAATTTTTTGATACTTGTCTTTTATATGGAGAATTGAAATATTTCCCCATACGAAATCATCATTAAATGATAATTGGAAATCAACTTGTTCGCCAAATTTATCCAATAAGGCGCTAAAAATTGCTTCTGCAGTATAAGACTCACCGAGGTAAGTATAATACCAATAGCAATACACCAGGAAATCTTTTTGGCTATATTCAATCAACTTTTGTGAAAGATCGGTTATTAGCCTACCTTCTCTTCTTTGGTCATTGATGCACTGATTGCAAAAATCATAGAACATTTGCCTCAAACCTGAGTGAAAATTATTAATTTTCATTTTAAAATTAATAATTTGTTGGATGAATCCTGCCTGTCGTACATTTGCTTTTTTAAATAGAAGCAATGGTAACGTGGATGCTGATTTAGAAAAAGCATGAACATGTGAAGAGATGAGTGCTTCATACTCCACAAAATGAGCGCTACTGTTATTTAAGATTAAAGCAAAAGCATTTTTTTGATCTGAAAAATTATCTATCTGGATTTTACAATGTGAAGTTTTTTCTAATATTGGTATGAATTTGGGATCTCGACTTACACGAAAACCTATACATGCCAATAAAAAAGCTTCAAACATGCAATCCTGTTTAAGAAAGTTATTGGCTTTCTCAAAAAGTAATTCTTCATGCTCTACTTGTAGATCAATACCAAATAAAGACAGAATGGCGTCGGGAAAGTTTTTAAATTTCTCCATCGTTTTTTAATTTAATTGTTATGGAACAAAATTGTTCAATTTTAGGTATTTTACCTTAAAAATCCATATTTGTCAAACTTAATAAAATTACTCTTAACTTCAAATTTTATCACCTAGTTATATGAGTTTTTGATATAAATAACCTTTGACAGATAGATTATAAACCTATATACTATGCCGATTATGGATCACGTACGAAGTCATACATGTCCGTCTGAAGACTTAAATTGTTGTACACTAAGATCCATATTCTGATTTATTATTTTAACTAGGTACGAGAATCTAAAGATTCTCTACTTCATACGTGATGGATGAAATACATTATATAACTGAAGACAAGAAGCAGGCACTGATAGAAGAATTGAATACTTTGAAGACAATAAAGCGCAAGGAAATCCTTGAGTCGCTTGAAGCTGCGAAAGCTCTAGGAGATCTATCTGAGAACGCAGAGTACCACCAAGCACGTGAAGATCAAGGCAAGATGGAAGACCGTGTGAATCAGATTGAATACATGCTCCAGTCAGCTGTCGTAGTAAAGAAGCACAAGAGCAACAAAGTAGAAATCGGCACGACTGTAGTCGTAAAGAAAGAAGGCTCAAAAGAAAGTATCACTTACAATATTGGTGGAGCAGAGGAAGCTGATATGTCCAAGAATAAAATTTCCAACAAGTCACCTCTAGGCGAAGCACTTTTTGGTAAATCAAAAGGGGACAGTGTGTCTATCACTACTCCGAAGGGGCTAGTCAAATACACTATAGTTGAGATACAATAGAGATACAGTTTCCAGATTTAGTACATTTCTGCGTTACAAGCTCGTTTGCTCCTGCGCTGTACTGGTGTACAGCTTAGTCGCAAGCCTCACTTGTGCCTTGAACTGTTTCAAAATCTGAAAACTCTATGAAGAAATTATAATGGCATCAATCGAAGAACTACGATCCGCTCGGATTGCAAAAATAGAAAAACTAAAAGCATCTGGTATGAATCCATATCCGGCTTCTATTTCTCGTACCCACTCTGTTTCTGAAGTAAAGAATTCTTTTGATAAACTTGCACCTATATCAGACACCACTCCCGTATCTATAGCTGGTCGTGTCATGATTGTCCGCGGCCAAGGAGCGATACTTTTTATAGTTATCCAAGATGGTAAAGATAGACTCCAAGCAGTATTGAAGAAAGACGTCCTATCTCCTGAAGTTTTCTCTTTATTTGTTGATACAGTAGATAATGGTGACTTTATCTCTGTGACTGGGTCACTATTCGTCACTGAGCGTGGAGAGCAAAGCATTTTGATAAAAGATTGGATGATGGGCACCAAAGCCCTTCTTCCGCTTCCTGACAAGTGGCACGGACTCCAAGATGTAGAAGAGACATATAGAAAAAGATATTTAGATATAGTTATGGACCCCGAAGTTTACGAGCGCTTCACTATTCGCTCAAAGACTATAAAAGCTATTCGAGAATTCCTTGATAATAAAAATTTCCTTGAAATTGAAACGCCAATACTTCAGAACCAAGCAGGCGGTGCCATGGCAAAAGTTTTTAATACCCACCACAATGACTATGATATGCCGATGGTACTTCGTATTGCAGTAGAGCTTGACCACAAGATGATTATGGTAGGTGGCTACGAGCGCATATATGAGATAGGCAAAATGTTCCGCAATGAAGGTTCGGACCCAACTCATATCCAAGAATTTACCATGATAGAGTGGTATTCTGCTTACCAGACACTCGCTACCAATATGGAATGGACTGAAGAAATGTTGAAGAGCGTAGCGCTCAATGTTGTAGGCAAGACGAATTTCACCGTGTATGATAAAGAAGGTAAAGCTCAAGAAGTGAATTTTGACGGTGTCTGGCCTCGTGTTACTTTTGGTCAATTGCTTAAAGATAATGCGAACCTAGATATAAGTACGATAACTCTGGAAGACGCTCGCACGCATGCAGTGAAGTGGGGAATGCCTGAAGATGAGGCCAAAGTCACAGGCCGAGGCAATTTGCTAGACCATATATATAAAAAGTCATCACGGTTAAAAATAATTAACCCGACATTTGTGACAAATTTCCCAGGAGATTTGAAGCCACTTGCTCAGCAAAATGAAGATGGCACAGCCCAAGTAGCTCAGCTTGTTATTGCAGGAGCTGAAATTACAAATCAGTATGCCGAGCTTGTAGATCCTACTATACAGAGAGAACTTCTCCTTTCGCAGTCAAAGGCCAAAGAGGGTGGAGACACAGAGGCGATGGAGCTCGACGAACGATTCCTAGATGCCATGGAGCACGGCATGCCACCGATGACAGGGTTCGGCATGGGTATAGATCGCCTAGTAGCGATACTGACCAACCAGAAGAATTGCCGTGATGTGATATTCTTCCCAATAATGAGACCAAGAGAATAAAAGTCCTGCTTTAAAAGCAAGGACTTTTTATTTTCGGAAAGGGGTTACAAATGATGACGATTTCAGTTTGGTAATATTTGCGAATATGTGAGAATATTTTTTCTTATAACCATATTTTTGATTAATTTAGTTGCCTTTTCATATAGCACATCTTCAAGTTCAAAAAAAGGCTTACCAATATAATCATCAATTATACTGTCACAGAAATCGTTCAACTCTCCATATAACTTTTCAATTTCTGTGATATTGGATATAATTTTTCCCTCATTCGCTTCGTTTATTACTTTACCCAAAATCCATCTTTTCCACCCCGAATTGATGTCATGTTTCATAGACTAAATTTTTGTTCTTATTTATATAATACTCTCTATTTATTTAAATGTATAGACATTAAAAAAAGCTTCATGTAAATGAAGCTTTTTTTGACTTGGATAGTCAGTTTAATTGCTTGTTTTTCTGCGTTTTTCCATGAGCAAGAAACCTTCCTCTTTTTTTATTGCATTTTCCAGCATTATTTTAGCTTTAATATAGCCGGACTGATCTTCAAGGGTTTGAGGAAGAATTTTCACAGGAACTAAATTTATAACTCCTGTACCATTATCTATTTGCGTAATGCAAATCATCGGAATTGTGGCATTTATTAATTTCATAAGTCTGTTTTTAATGTTTCTAATATTTTTTCTTAATGAAAATAATACCACACAACTTATTAAATATCAAGTCAAGGCCTGTTTGTTATCCACAGTTTGGGTGGGAAAAGGTGTTTGTGTTGTGGGGTAAAGTGGTTTATAATTAAGCGAAGTGGGATATTGTGGGAGACGAGAAGAATTTAGCAAATCACATATTTTCACGAATTATTTATGCTCATCGGCGAATACACTCACACACTAGACGACAAGAACAGAATGTCACTGCCAGTAAAGTTCCGAAAGGAAATGGGGAAGAGTGTTGTTGTCGCACCTGGGCTTGATAATTGTCTTTCCATATTTACAACGAAAGAATGGGAGAAAGTTTCAAGCAAGCTGTCTGATTCATCTATGATTGCAAGTGACAACCGAAGTTTCTCGAGATTTATGTTTGGCCAAGCCGTCGCATTAGATGTAGACACTCAAGGCCGAATACTGATTCCGGAAAATTTAAAGATTCGTTCAGGACTTTCCACCAAAGTTATCGTCATCGGAGTTCAAAACCGTGCAGAAATCTGGAACGAGAAGTCATGGAATGATTACAAGAAGAAAGTAGAGACACAGGCAGACGCCCTCGCTGATAAATTAGGGCAGATAGGTGTTCTTTAATATGACGCATATACCGGTATTACGAGATGAATCAATCGACGGACTTGCTATCAAGTCAGGCGATGTAGTGGTAGATGGCACACTCGGAGGTGGGGGGCATACATTTGAGATTATCAGACGCTTCGGGAGTGGTGTGAAGATTATAGGACTGGACTTTGATTCTGATGCTATGGACCGAGCCAAAGCGCTGGTAGGGGAATTGCCCCATGACACAGTGTTCCGAACTATCGGATTCCAAGACATGGATAAAGTCTTAGATGAGCTAAATATTATCCATGTTGACCGCATTTTACTTGACCTAGGACTTTCATCATTCCAGCTAGAGATTGCAGGTAGAGGGTTCTCATTTATGAAAGATGAACCACTACTTATGACGATGAAGAAGAATCCGACGGAAGAAGATTTGACTGCTCGCGATATCGTGAATACTTGGGAAGAAAAAACTTTGGCAGATATCATCTACGGCTTCGGTGAAGAGAAATATTCTCGGAAAATTGCCAAAGCGATAGTGGAAGCTCGCAAAGAGAAAGATATAGAGACGACATTTGACCTAGTGAAGATTATAGATAGCGCGGTAGGTAGATCTTATAGGGGTCTGAAGATTCATCCGAGCACTAGGACATTCCAAGCTCTCCGCATAGCGACTAATAGTGAGCTCACCAACTTAGAGAAAGTGATTGAAAAAGGATTTGGAAGGCTTGCGGTTGGAGGACGTATGGCAATCATCACATTCCATAGCTTAGAGGATCGTATTGTCAAAAGAGCTTATGTTGAAATAAAACAAAAAGGATATGCAAATATTATTACAAAAAAACCAATTATACCAACTAGAGACGAAATTATAAATAACCCAAGGAGTCGCAGTGCAAAATTAAGAATAATAGAAAAAATATGAATAAAGCAAAAACAATAACCATAGATATAGTGCAAAATAGAGATATACAGAGGGTACTACTGCGCGTATTCATAAGTATTCTTATCATTCTTTCTGCTTCTTATGTTTATTTGATTGGCTCCATTACTTTCAATGTCCTTGCCCGTAAAGCCCTAGAAAGCGAAGCTCAAAAAGTCGGTAGCAGAGTTGGTGAGCTTGAGCTTACATATTTAAATAGTACAAATAAAATTGATAAGAATTTCGCAGCATCTCTAGGATTTGTCGAAGCAAAGAATAATATCTTCACAATGCGTAGTGCTACTAGTGTCGCAGTCCGATAATGAAGCCATCATTATTCCAATCACGAATAAAGACAATATCTATATTTGTTTTTGCTTTTTCTCTCATACTCATACTGAAGCTTTTCTATGTTCAAGTTCTTAATAAGAATGATTATGCACTGCGTGCCGACAAGCAGTATGCTACACCTGCAGGCGATATTTTTGACCGTGGGTCAATATTTTTCTCCAAGAAAGATGGCTCACTAGTAGCAGCAGGGACTGTAGCTTCTGGTTTTAAGGTTGCTCTGAATACCAAAAATGTTACAGATAAAGATGCACTATATACAGCACTCGAGCCTTATACAGACATGGACCGAGATACCTTCATGACCAGAGCATCTAAGAGCAATGACCCCTACGAAGAAGTAGCTCTTCATCTCACCAAAGAGCAAGCAGACCACATAAGTAGCCTGAAGCTTCCCGGAGTATCTGTGTATAAAGACAATTGGCGCTTCTATCCTGGCGAGAGTCTTGCTTCACAGACGCTAGGATTTTTAGCATATAAGGAAGATGATAAGGTAGGTCAGTATGGCTTGGAGCGTTTCTATAATTCCACTCTTTCAAAACCCAAAGACGAAGCTTACGTGAATTTCTTTGCCGAAGTATTTTCAAATCTTCGCGATTCAGTCTCAAATAGTGACAACAAGCAAGGTGATATAGTTACAACTATTGAGCCGTCTACCCAGCATATACTTGAATCAGAACTCCTAGCAGCACTAAAGAAGTGGAATGCTGACCAGGCAGGTGGAATAATTATAAATCCACAAAATGGTGAGATATATGCCATCACCGGGCTACCAGATTTTGATTTAAATAATTTTGGAAAAGTATCTGATATTGAATACTACAAGAATCCGATAGTGGAAAGTGTTTTTGAGTTCGGATCGGTCATCAAGCCACTTGTTATGGCAGCGGCACTAGATAAAGGAGTAGTCACTCCAGAAACAACTTATGTAGATAAGGGTGTAGTTGTGGTGAATAAAAAAGAAATTCACAACTTTGACCTGAAAGCTCGCGGACTTGCCTCTATGCAAACTGTTCTTGACCAATCTCTCAATACTGGGATGGTCTTTGTAGAAGACAGACTGGGACATTCCAATATGCGTTCATATATGAAAGCATTCGGGATAGGAGAGAAGACGGGGATAGACCTTCCAAATGAAACATCAGGATTGATAAAGAACCTAGAAAGTCCTCGCGATATAGAGTACGCCAACGCCTCCTTTGGCCAAGGTATAGCGCTCACACCGATAGAAGCGACGCGTGCCTTCTCTTCTATCGCCAACGGTGGTAAATTAGTAACACCACATTTGGTTAAACAGATTCGTTATGAAGATGGACCATCAAAGATAATAGATTATCCAATTACAAGAGAAGGTATAATAAAGCTTGAAACATCAGAGACTATTACTCGGATGCTTGTACATGTCTTTGAGGCGTATGATAATGGAGCTCACAAGTTCGAGCATTACAGTGTAGCTTCTAAGACTGGAACGGCTCAGGTGGCAATGGATAACGGAAAAGGGTATTATGAAGATCGGCATATGCACTCTTTCTTTGGCTACTTTCCAGCATATGACCCGAAGTTCCTAGTTTTTCTTTTCTTGAATAACCCTAAAGAAGTGAGATATGCTTCCCAGACACTCATTCCGCCATTTGTAAGCATAAGTAAATATTTGGTTAATTATTACGATGTTCCACCCGATAGATAATGAAAAAAATATTTAAAAAAATTGTTATAAAAATTCTGACATGGCAAGCACGTATCGTACTTAAACGATATAGGCCAAAAATTATCGCCATCACTGGGTCAGTTGGGAAGACATCTACCAAGGATGCTATTTTCACCGTACTTTCTAAATTCAAAACTGTTCGAAAAAGCCAGAAGAGCTACAACAGCGAGATAGGATTACCCCTAACAATTCTCGGAGTTCCAAATGGTTGGAATAGCCCTGTCATTTGGTTTGAGAATATTTTACGTGGCTTTAAATTAATTCTTTGGGCTCGTTCGT
>CAYHMN010000020.1:0-14606 GCA_964357795.1 uncultured Candidatus Saccharibacteria bacterium | reverse complement strand
ATCCATTGAACGACGGGACCATTAAATACTTCATAAATCTACATCATTTCGCTCTGATTCGCAAGGAAGATGATATAATCTGCCTATGTGGGGACTAACTGAAAAAGAAATAAAGATTTTCAAGAAGTTGAATACTCCAGCTAAGATTCAGGATTTTCTGAATACACTCAAACCTAATTTTGAGAAGAAAGGGGAGACTTGCTCTTCGCCTCGGACAACACTCGCACGTGGTACATCTCACTGCCTAGAGGGCGCATATTTGTCTGCGGCAATACTTTGGTTCCATGGAGAAAAGCCACTAATACTTGACCTAAAAAGTTCTAAAAAAGATTTTGACCATGTAGTAACCCTTTTTAAAAGGAATGGCAGATGGGGAGCATTATCAAAGACGAATCACGCCGTGCTTCGCTATCGTGAGCCAGTGTACAAAAGTGTCCGCGAGCTTGCGCTGTCGTACTTCCATGAGTACTTTACTAATAATGATGGTAAAAAAACATTGATAAGTTTCTCCAAACCTTTTAATTTGGCCAAGTTCGGTAAGTCTTGGATTACAACAGAAGAAGATTTATGGGATATCGGTGGATTGCTCGATGATTCACCGCATGAAGATATATATAATAAAAAGTCTAAAAAATATTTTAGAAAAGCCGACCCGATAGAAGTAGAGGCCGGCTCGTTATTGGAGTATAAAAAATAAATATTAGAATCCAAGCTTCTCCATGAAAAGCATAGAGCGAGATTCCTCAATCTCAGCATTTGGGATTACTTTTAGAACAGTTGCTCGCACTTCTTCAGCGATGGAGTGGGGGACAGGGAGGGTATAAATAGGGAGGAAATTCTTTGTAGTTTCCACCATTAGCTTATTGTAAGGCTCACTTTCTTTCATGTTGAAGCTCTTGAGGTTTTTCCAAGTGTGTAAATCTTTACCCATCTTGATACCGTCGCTTCCTATAGAAAATGTTATCTCTTCTGGTTTACGTATGGTGAACATTATCAGACATGCACCAGATATCAATATAAATATTCCAAACACAGGGTTGCCGAACCAGATAGCGATGATAGCTCCTACTAGAGCAACTATACCGATAGTCCACAAGAAGTCATTCCCGCGTTCTTTGTGAGCGTATTCTGGAGCTTGCCACTCTATAGTATTGATATCAATCTTTTCCATCCCATTATTATACCAACACCATATGTAAAAGACCACTCTGGCATATGCCAGAGTGGTCTTTTAAACTTACGAGTATGTTTTAGTTCTGACCAAGTGCGGCCTTTAAATCTGCACGAGCTTTCTCTGTAGCGCTCTTGAAAGCTGTGATTGCTGCGTTTATAGCATCATCGCGAGTCTTCTTTAGAGCTTGAACTTCAGCGCTCTTATCTATACTCTTGCGAGCATTCTTCAGAGCTTCTCGAGCATCTTTCACTGATTGATTGAACGCAGTCTTCACTGTATTACTATCTACCCCTGCTGTACAGTCAGCTTGAGCTTTCGCTACGGCAGTGTTTACACTTGCCTTGAATGTAGCTAGAGCAGTAGCTAGAGCACCAGAATTTGTAGACATAATAAGTGCTAATCCGTCACGGTAAGCTTTCACAGCTGCATCCACTGCAGTTCTGCGAGCACTTACTGCAGATTGGATTGCAGTCTTGTAAGCTTCTACAGCAGCCTTCTGAGCGTCTGTTTTTGCCTTACCACCCATTCTCTCCCAGTTACCTAGGCGCTTACCATCTGCCTCTGTTCGGTTTTTAAATCTTTTCTCGTCTACTTCACTTTGCTTACGCTCAAGTTTACCTAGGCGCTCACTCTGACTTTTCGCTTGCTTTTCTTCAACCTTAGTAATCTGATCTGCAGTCTTTGAAGAAATATCAGAAATACGAGCACAGAAATTCATAGCAGATTTACCTCTTTCTTTTCCTTCTTCACCATTTCTAAACTTTCCACTGTTTTCGTTATCTGCGAAAGCAAATGTTGGTACAAAGGTAAGCATTACGAGCAAGCTCGCGACTGACTTTTTTAAATTAAATTTCATCTTGGATAGTACTAAATTCATCTATATATGGTTCATCAAGCTCGCTTAGTAGAGCCTCGTCTTCGTCGACAAAATCTAGTTCTTCTATGATTGCATCTCGTTGAGCTAACTGTTCAATACTTAAATTGTATTTACCACTTTGCCCTGATAGAGAGAATGCACCAACAAAGAGTAGAAGGACAAGACTCGGTACCAATACTATGCGTCTTGATTTCCAAATAGCTATGAAACTAGCAAATTTATTATTTATAATGTTTGACGGCTGTCCCGTCTGTCTATTATAACGCATCTCTCCATTTTTTGTGACAGGAGTTTCTAGTGACGAAAGGGCTCGAGTAAAAGACTCACGGCTCGGAACCGCACTTGTTTTAAAACTCTTTTTTATTATATTTTCGAATTCTTGATCAGTCATCCCAGTACTAAAATTTTAATTGATAATTTTTATCTTCATGCCCCGTAATCAAAAATTTAGTACGGGACAGGTCTTATTAATATTTATATATTTCTCTTAACTTCTTTATAGCTCTAGAGTGGAGTTGTCTTATGGCATCTTCACGCTTGCCAGTAATTGTCGCTATCTCTTTATATGTCAGATCGTTCGTATACAAGAGAGTGATAATTTCTTGCTGTTCTTCTGAGAGTTGTGTTGTAGCTTGGGAAAGCACTTCACGGAGTTCACGAGAATTGCTTTCTTCATCTACCCCAGCTCCTTCTTCGGCGTAGATGCTCACTATCTCATCTGACACTATTTCTTTTCTAGAACTTTTCCTAAAGTAATCTATCAGGGTATTGCGCGCCACCGTGAAGAAGAATGCAATTGCTGATGTGTGTTTACTATCCCATGTCTGGATTGCCCCCCATATCTTCATGAGGACAGTCTGGGCTATATCTTCTGCTTCTTGCTTATTCTTTATACGAACTAGGATATAACGATAAAGTGGAGTGTAGTAAAGAGTATATACCTCCTCAAAAGCGCTATCATCGCCAGCCTTCGCTTGCAGAATAAGCTCTTTTAAATGTTCTTGTTTTTCATCTTCTGTCATATATAACGTACAGTATACACTTTTGTGATGCAAAGGAAAAAAGAGAGTATTGACAGTATACCCCCTAGGGGGTATACTAGAACCATGCATAAAGATAAACAAAAAATGATAAGACGGCTAAAGATAATAGAGGGCCAAGTTCGTGGGCTTCAGAACCTGATAGATAAGAATACTTATTGTATTGATGTTATTACTCAAACATCTGCTATTAAGCAAGGCCTCTCAAACGTAGAAGACATGCTTATGGAAAGTCACCTCGGTCACTGTGTTGTTAACCAGATAAAAAAAGGGGAGACAGGCAAAGCAACTGCAGAGATATTAAAAGTATATAAACTAAAAAGAAAGTAATATGCATAAACAAACTTACAAAGTAAAAGGTATGCACTGCGCATCATGTGCAAGTATTATTGAACGAACTGTTAATAAAATTGATGGAGTAGAAGAGATATCAGTGAATAATGGCACAGAAAATGCAAAGATTTCTTTTGATGCAAGCAAAACAAGTCCAGAACTTTTTAATAAAAAGCTAGAACCACTAGGCTATTCTCTTATGATTCCAACTGTAAATGATATGGGAATGTCAAAGACTGAACATGCGGAGCATATTGGAATTAATCAATCCAAAGAGGAAAAGTTAGCTGAAATAAAAGATATGCGAACGAAAATCATATCAGCTATTCCTATTGCCATATTTAGTATTTTTGTTATGGGTTGGGATATTCTGACTATCTACAATAAAGTTCCCGAAATGAGCTATACAATCAAAGAATTTTTCCACCACCTCCTACCTATAATGGCTACCTACATACTTTTTGTAGTAGGGAAGCAGTATCTTCTAGGATTTTATAGATTCCTTCGCTATGGAAAAGCAAATATGGATACATTAATTGGGATAGGAACAGTATCCGCATTTTTATACAGTTTTGCTGTGTCAGCGTTTGAAGATGTTCTTAAGCCTTTCATAAATGTAGAAGCAACTTATTATGATGTCACTATAATTGTCATCACTTTTATTGCACTCGGTAAATATCTAGAAGCTCGCTCAAAAGTGAAAACTGGCGATGCAATAGAAAAGCTCCTAAATCTTCAAGCTAAAATTGCATTAGTAATTCGTGATGGTAAAGAAATAGAGATATCTATAAATGAAGTGAAGCATGGAGATTTAATAATTGTAAAACCAGGAACCAAAATTCCTGTTGATGGAGAAATAATAGAAGGAGCATCATTCATAGATGAATCTATGGTCACCGGCGAGCCAATGCCTGTGCAAAAGAAAGTGGGTGATAGTGTTGTTGCTGGAACCCTAAATACTACAGGCGCATTCACATTCAAAGCAACTAAAGTAGGATCTGAAACATTACTCGCTCAAATCATAAAGATGGTAGAAGAAGCACAGGGAAGTCGTGCTCCAATACAAGCACTAGCAGACAAAATTTCAAGTGTTTTTGTACCTATTGTCATTGTCATTGCTTTCCTTACTCTTGGGGCATGGCTTGCGATAGGGACAAGTTCGCTCGGTTTCGCGCAAGCTCTATCGTTTGGCTTAGTATCATTTGTTGGAGTTCTTGTTATTGCCTGTCCATGTGCGCTTGGCCTTGCAACACCGACAGCTATTATTGTAGGAGTAGGTAAAGGGGCTCGCGAGGGTATCTTGATTAAAGATGCCGCAACACTTGAGAAGCTTCATAAAGTAGATACTGTTATCGTTGATAAAACAGGGACTATAACTATCGGCAAACCTACCCTTGTTGATATCCAAAACTTTTCTAATCTAAAAGAGGATGAATTAATATCAATTCTTGCCTCAATCGAAAAAAAATCTGAACATCCAATAGCTTCCGCAATTGTAAATTATGCACAGCAGAAAAATATACCAGTACAAGAAATTTCAAATTTTGAAAGTATTCAAGGAAAAGGTTTGAAAGGAGTAGTAAATGGGAATGAGTATTATGTCGGTAATGTGAAACTTATCAGTGATTTAAAAATAAATTTTAATAATTCATTAATTGAAGAATTTACCTCGCAAGGGAAGACCCCGGTTATTATTGCAAATAAAGATAAAGTGCTCGGCTTTGTAATGGTAGCAGATGAGATAAAAATTGAATCAAAACAAGCCATTGCCGATCTTCACAAGCTTGGAATTAAAGTAATCATGCTAACAGGCGATGACGAGAAAGCTGCGAGGTATATGGCAACACTCGTCGGCATAGATGAAGTAGTAGCACACGTATTACCACAAGATAAATTGATAAAAATAAAAGACCTACAATCACAAGGTCATATAGTGGCCATGGCAGGTGATGGCGTCAATGACGCCCCAGCTCTAGCCCAAGCTGATGTGGGGATAGCTATGGGCACAGGGACTGATGTAGCGATAGAATCTGCAGGAATAACGCTTCTAGGTGGCGATATGTCCAAACTTGTAAAAGCTATCAAACTCTCAAAAATGACAATGCTAGGCATCAAGCAAAACTTGTTTTGGGCATTTATCTATAATATTGTAGGTATTCCGCTTGCGGCTGGAGCCTTCTATCCGATATTTGGATGGTTGCTCTCACCGGTGTTTGCTGGATTTGCGATGGCAATGTCGAGCGTCTCAGTAGTGTCGAACTCACTTAGAATTAAAGCTAAGAAACTATAATTATGAATAAATATACATTCCATGTAACAGGTACTCATTGCGCATCATGTAAAATCTTGATTGAGGATATCTTGATTGAACAAGATTTTATTAATAAAGTGCATGTTAATCTCAAAAAAGAAACTGTAGAGGTAGAAACTATTATTGAAAAAAACCCTGAAGAACTAGCACAACTACTCACAAATAAAATAAAACCAAACGGTTATTCTCTTTCATTAGAGAAAGTAATTAAAGAAAAGAAAAAAGATGATGTCATCTGGAAAGCTCTACCAATAGGATTGGCATTTCTAATAATCTTTTTTATATTACAGAAGTCAGGGATTCTAAACCTTGGTATTGGAGGGACAACGACACCACAAGCAAGCTTTATCATAGGACTCATCGCTTCTGTTTCTAGTTGCCTTGCGATTGTTGGAGGTTTAGTTCTGTCGCTATCTGCAAAAATTTCACAAGACAATGTAAGTGATAAGAAAACTTTCTTACTATTTCATATTGGTAGATTAGTTAGCTTCGCAATTCTTGGTGGAGTATTGGGGTTAATCGGTAATGCTATAGGTATAAACTTCACACTCACTGCGATTCTAGGAATCATTGCATCTATTGTCATGCTGTTACTAGGGCTCAATTTAGTCGGAGTATTTACAAAGAATAAAGTTGTAATGCATTCCGGGGTCTTTAAATTTTTCAGAAAGATTGAGCACAAGACACTCACTCCTCTACTAGTAGGGTTTGGCACTTTCTTCCTACCGTGTGGATTTACTCAATCAATGCAAGTAGTCGCACTTTCTAGTGGTTCATTTATGTCTGGACTTCTAATTATGCTTGCTTTTGCTCTTGGGACTTTGCCAATGCTCGCATTACTTTCTTTTGGCTCGGCGTCGTTTGCTCATAGTAAGCACGCGCCACTCTTCTTCAAATCTGCTGGCGTTGTTGTCATAGGCCTCGGAGTATTCGCTCTTTTAGCAGGTCTTGCAGGTCTTGGCATTATTAGTCCACTGTTCAATATTTAATTTGCTATAATAATTTTATGAATAAAACTGCTTCACTAATTATCACCCTTGGTCTTATCATTGGCATAGGCATCCTCTTTATCGGTGGGTCAAAAGCAAAAAATGCTTCTGATAATAATCCATCCCAATCAGTCCAAAATTCTGAGATAAAAGATGGTATTCAATATATCACAATTCTGGCAAAAGGAGGGTACTCTCCAAACGTATCAACAGCAAAAGCAGGTATTCCTACAAAATTAATTATGAAAACAAATGGCACATATGATTGTTCATCTGCACTCGTTATTCGCTCACTTGATTATCAAAAAGTATTACCACAAAATGGAGAAACAATTATAGATGTCGGGATTCCTAAAGCCGGCGTTCCTCTCCAAGGAGTGTGCAGTATGGGGATGTATAATTTCGTAGTTAATTTTAGTTAAAAAAGAAAAACCCTTTCGGGTTTTCTTTTTCTGCGGAGGCGGTGAGATTCGAACTCACGAGGAGCTTTCACCCCTGACAGTTTTCAAGACTGTTCCTTTCAACCACTCAGGCACGCCTCCGTTTACTACACTACTTTATTTCCTATTTTTTTTCAAGTTTTGCTGATACTAAAACACTCGGAGCAAGGTCCGAGTGTTTTCTATATTTTTGATGTCAGAACTCTCCAGAACTCTTTGGGAGTTTTTTTGGCAATGTAGAAAATATAAAATATATCAACGATTGCAAGTGTATTGAGAATTATGAGTGCAATGAACCATCGTTTGTGGCCCATCTTTGATGCTGTCCAAAGTGAGTAACCTTTCCATGGAAGAGTCCATGCCATTGCTAATATTAAAATTAGTAAACCATTTTGACTTAGTGTTTCCATAGGCGAATCATATCAAGAATACCTTTTTCTAGCAATTATGATAGTCTATATATAGTATGAAACATCTCGGAATAGACTATGGTTCAAAAAGAATAGGACTCGCCATCTCAGACGATGGAGGAACTTTAGCTTTCCCATACAAAATACTAGCGAACAATATGGAGCTTATAGATAGTATTCACAATATTTGCGGAGAGGAAAGTATCTCTGCTATTGTCCTTGGTGAGTCACATGATTTATCTGGTAAGCCGAATAAAATTATGGGAAGCATAGAAGAACTAAAACACAATCTAGAAACAGATTTAGATTTACCTGTCTACTTACAAAAAGAGTTTATGACGACAGTAGAAGCTCGTGGGCGAGAAGGAAAGGAGCAGAACAATGCTCGAAAGACTTCTAAAAACCAATCTCTCCAAGCCGATGCGTCCGCCGCCGCACTAATATTACAAAGATATTTAGATAAAAAGAATCAAAAATAATATGGAAACTCGCGTCTGCCAAAACTGTAAGAATAACTTCTCTATTGAATCTGAGGATTTTTTATTCTATGAAAAGATAGATGTTCCACCACCGACTTTTTGTCCAGATTGTAGATTTCAACGTAGATTACTTTTTAGAAACAATAGAGTTTTCTATAGACGTGAGTGTAATCTCTGCAATAAATCATTACTTTCTGTGTATAACAAAGAACACCAATATATTATCTATTGTAAGGGATGTTGGCTTTCTGATAAATGGGATCCTATCGACTATGGTCAAGATTATGATTTTACTACTTCATTTTTTGAACAATTTAAATCACTCCAAACTTCAGTTCCGAGAGCAAATCTTTATCAAACAAACTTTATATCTAGCGAATACTGCAATTATGGATTGGATTTGAAAGAATGTTATCTTTTATTTGGCGGGATAAATAATGAGCGAGTTTATTTTGGTAATCAAATTTTCGATTCAAATGATTCTTTAGATGTTGCTTTTTCTGAAAAAGTTGAATTTAGCTATGAAATTTTTGAATGCCAACGAGTAAGTAATGTATTTTTTAGTTGTTACTCCTCAGACTGTGTTAATAGCTCTTATTTGATAGATTGTAGGAATTGTATGGATTGTTTTGGTTGTGTTGGGCTTGTGAGTAAGCAATATCATATTTTTAACCAACCTTATACTAGAGAAGAATATCAGGAATTTATAAATGCAAATAGAATTGGCAGTTACAAGAACCACCTAGAATTTTTAGAAAAGCTTCAAGAATTAAAGTTAGAGATACCTAGTAGGTATGCTCGTATTTATAAGTCTCTTAATTCAGACGGTGATGATCTGGTAGAAGTTCGTAATACTCATAATTCCTTCAGTTCTCATCAAGCAGAGGATTCTAAATACTTGTTTTTTTGTAGAAATAAGACTAAAGATTCTTACGATACTTCCTTCCAAGGCTTTAATGCTGAGCTTCTTTATGAAATTGCTCATGGTTTCTCTGGATCAAATACAGCTTTTGGTGTCAGAAATTTTTCAAATCAAGATTCACGTTACAATGAAGAATGTCATAACTGTTTAAATATATTTGGGTGTGAAGGATTAAGGAAAAAACAATATTGTATTTTAAATAAGCAATATACAAAAGATGAGTATGAGGCTTTATTGCCAAAGATAATTGAGCATATGAATAAAATGCCTTACATAGACTCTAAAAAACGTATCTATACATATGGAGAATTTTTCCCATCTGACCTCTCTCCATTTTCTTATAATGACTCACTTGCCCAAGAATATTTTCCATTAACAAAAGAACAAGCGATAGAAAGTGGTTATACTTGGAAAGATCTTGAAGCTAGAAATTATCAAGTTACTTTAAAAACTAATGATATACCAGACCAAATTAAAGATATTAATGGGGATGTATTGAATCAGATTATTGCTTGTCAGCATGAAGGTAAATGCCTAGAACAATGCACAGAGTCATTTAAAATTGTTTCTGAAGAATTAAAATTCTACAAGAAAATGAATTTACCCTTACCTAGATTATGCCCTAATTGTAGACATTATGAGCGTATTAAGTTAAGGAATCCTCTAAAACTATATCACCGCTCTTGCATATGCGACCTATCAAATCATTCTCATCAAGTTAAATGCGAAGTAGAATTTGAGACGTCTTATGCTCCAGATCGGAAAGAGTTGGTTTTCTGTGAAAAATGTTATCAACAGGAAGTGCTATAATCTAACTATGGAATACGTAACTTATGATGAATTTAAGAAGATGGATATACGAGTGGGGACCATTCGGGAGGTTGAGCCGGTACCTGAGACTGACAAACTTTTAAAATGCATGATTGATTTCGGTGAACCTGAACTTCGGCAAATTATTTCCGGTATCCATGAATTCTACCCGAGCGTTCAAGAGCTCGTTGGCAAGCAAGTACTATATATAGTGAACTTAGAACCACGAACTATAAAAGGATTAGAAAGTAATGGCATGCTTATGGCTGTAGATGGGGTAGATGGCAGACCAGTTTTCTTAGTACCAGAAGTATCAGTTAATGCTGGAAGCAAAGTACGATAATATGCTTGACCCAGAATTCATAATCAAAACCGCAGGACTACTCGGAATATTTCTAATAGTTTTCTCTGAGTCTGGTTTATTCTTTGGATTTTTCTTGCCGGGGGATACTTTACTCTTTGCTAGTGGACTTTTTGCCTTTCAAGGATTTTTTCCTATAAGTCTACTTATAGCTATTGTAGCTGTCGCTGCTATTCTCGGAGGCAATATTGGTTATTGGAGTGGCAAAACTATGGGGCGGAAATTATTTGAGCGTGATATGTCTTTCCTGTTCAATAAAAAAAGAATATACGATATAGAAAATTTTTATAAAAAATACGGCCCACTGACTATTGTCTTTTCTCGGTTTATACCTTTCGTTCGTACATTCTCACCTATAGTAGCGGGGGTGGGCTTAATGAGACGCAGTATTTTTAATTTATACAACGTTCTTGGGGGTGTCTTATGGGCAACGATTGTACCACTCCTCGGATATTACTTTGGCAGATTAATTCCAAATCCTGACGAATTGGTACTACCTGTAGCTATATTAGTTCTTAGTTTTTCATTTATTCCACTTTTGATTAAAATTGTGCATCATTTTGTATCTAAACCAAGATAATACCTTTTCTAAGAAGGTATAGTAGCGTATAATAATAGAGTATGAAGCAACCATATAATCGCTATTTCCCAACGCCATCATACTTGGCGATGAGTTCGTGCGCTCTTGATATCTCTGATAAATCTATAAAGTACGGAGAGCTACTTGCTACACCACTCGGCTTGCGACTAGGACGATTTGGCCACGAGAAAATTCCTCCTGGAGTAGTAGTTTCAGGTAAAATTGAAAATGAGAGTGAATTGGTGCGAGTATTAAAAGAATTAGCACGCCGTGAACGCTTGCACTTTGTTCGTATTTCTCTACCAGAAGAACAGATGTATCTTTTTACAATAGGATTACCCAAATCTACTGGGGGAGACTTG
This sequence comes from uncultured Candidatus Saccharibacteria bacterium, assembly GCA_964357795.1. GTDB lineage: Bacteria > Patescibacteriota > Minisyncoccia > Phycocordibacterales > UBA9973 > UBA8515. Next base: position 3,518 of record CAYHMN010000020.1, on the reverse strand, counting down.
CGCGAGGCTATACTTCTTCAACTTGAAGAACATATTCCACTCCAAGCTATGGATACTACTTTTGACTATGAGATAGTGCTAGAGAATGACCAGACAATATTCGTAGAAGTTCTAGCTATCGCAACTGCCACTATTGATAGCTATCTATCAATCTTCAAAAAGTCTGGACTCGTACCAGTTTCATTTGAACTTGAAGCCCAAGCCATTGCCCGTGCACTCATACCCTATGATGATCCAAGCCCAGTAATGATAGTAGACTTCGGAGAAGCGCGCACTGGAGCATCTATTGCTCACAATGGCCGAGTATTTTTCACTACTACGCTTGATATAGGTGGAATTGCTCTGACAAATATGATTGCCAAGAACTTCAATATCTCTTTTGAAGAAGCTGAGAAAATGAAGCTCTCATATGGACTTGGTAGTACTTCTAATGCTGATGATATATTCCCAGCAATTCTAAACGGCATCTCAGTATTGCGCGATGAACTAAACAGGCACTATGTATACTGGAAAACTCATGAAGATGATGGCACCAAGCACGAGAAGCTAAGTAGAATAATTCTCTGCGGAGGAGATGCCAATCTAACTGGCCTCTCAAATTATCTAGAGTCTAGTATGGCTATCAAAGTACAAAATGCTAATGCATGGGTAAATATTTCTGATATGAAAACCTCTGTCCCTTCAATGTCATTTGAGGAATCATTTGGCTATGCGACTGTACTCGGTCTTGCACTTGCTGACTACTCACACAAACCGCAGTCTATGATAAACGTTTTACCAGAGGCTGAAAAGAAAACTCTTCGTAGTTTATATAAAATGCGATTTGCGAGCACCATGATGTCTTTCATAGCATTATGTGGAGTTATCGCTATATTCCTCGTGCTACCTTCTTATTTCTTCTCAGTATCAAAATATAATCTTGCCTCGGCTAGATTAGAAGCTTTCAATATAGCTAATCCTGAAATAGCAACCCAAGATTTAAATAAAACTATTAATGATATCAATTCTAAATTAGCCATACTATCTACTAATATATCTTTAACTCCTCTTTCTGAAGTGATCTTGAAAGATTTAATACTACCTTTGCCGAAGGGGATTACTTTAGAACAGATATCATTTAATGAAGATAAGAGTATTCGAACCTTTGAAATTCATGGTCAGGCAAGTGACCGTATTACCTTGCGTAATTTCAAGGCGAGCCTTGATAGCAATCCTCGAATATCCAAAACCGTGCTACCGATTTCAGACTTCCTAGAGAAATCAAATATAAACTTTACAATATCAATTACGATGAAATAATATGTTAAAAAATCGTACAATTATAACTCTTATTATATCAGCTGTCGTAATGCTCGCTACGCTTGCAACACTTGTGTTCTTTTTCAAAATTATCGCAAATAAAAATGAACATACTTCGGCGGTGTTGGTAAATCTTGCAAACAAAGTGGCAAGGAAAGAAAACATAAATACTCTTACTAAGAAAATTGCCGAAGTAGAAGAAACAAAGGAGACGATAGATGGATATTTTGTTGACTCTACTAGTATAGATTCTTTTATAGACTATCTAGAGAAATTGGGCGCCAATATCAATACCGAAGTGAAAGTTGAGAATTTTGAAATATCATCCACTGAAAAGAATATCCTGCTAGTCAGATTAAGTAATAAAGGTTCATTTACAAATGTTATGCGTATGATTGTATTGCTCGAGAATGCTCCCTATCAAATACGCATAACAAGAACTTCTATTAACCAACTTCCACAATCAGTAACTGTAGATGAAAAAACTGGTAAAGCAACCCAAGTGGGTGCTACTCTGTGGCAAAGCACAATATCATTTAGTATTCTCATATCGTAATTTATGAAAATTTCACTTCCAAACATTAAGAATATATTTGCAAAAAAGAGTCCGAAAGATTCAAATATTATAAATCCTCATAAACATTGGGGGATTCTTCTACGAGTTTTCTTTATAATTGTACTATGTCTTATTTTCTTTAGTCTTTACCTTTTGTATAAAATAAAGAATGATCAGATATTCCAAGTCGTTCCTACTGTCCAAGACGATAATGTTGCACTAAATGAAGATCTACTCAAAAAGGTAACGGAGTCTTTTGATAAGAAAGCTCAAAAGGAGAAGGAGCTCCAAACTAACCCTCCATCATATCCTGATCCAAGTCTATAAATTATTAGAGATGTGTGGTCACAAATAATTCCTCGCCGTCGCTCGGAATTTTCGCGACCCCGACTCACGGTTTTGCTTGGTAGCAAAACATCGCTCCGTCCAGCACATAAAATAAAAGAACCAAGCAGTTGGTTCTTTTATTTTATGTGCTCCTGGTAGGAATCGAACCTACATCGACGGCTTAGAAGTCCGCAGTTCTATCCATTGAACTACAGGAGCGGTTTTTGTCTGATATCTAACAATCTTAAGATACCACTTTAGGGTTATTTCTCAAAGAAATTATATGAGTTCTCTATATTGACATAGCAATATAAGTATGCTATAATCGCCACAATATAAGTTATTTGAAATTGTTTGTTTTATTAAGAAATAAGAATTAATCAGAGCAATTAACTCTTAATTATTCTGATTAATTCTTATTTCTAAATCTTAATTTTTTAAAAAATAAAACAAACACTATTATGAAAAAAGCATTTATCCTTTTCTTCTTAGCTATAGGCATTGTGTGCCTTATAAGCTCTTGCAACCCAAAAACAGGGGAAATAATTGCCCAACCAACTGATCAGACATCAAAAAGCGACAGCACTAAAACTATTGTCCTGATGACGCAAGAAAGCCTTAGACAGGTTCTTGAGCAGGGTTATTACAACGATGCCTATGTTAAAAACATTCATCCTGTGAATTCTTCTACTGTAACGTATACAGCAACCAAAACTGTTACAACAAAAGAAACCCAGCTTACTGACAATGGTGGCGTAAAAACCCATGATTTCAAATTAAAAACATCAATATTAGGAACATTGGCAGCAAATACCGCTGGGGAAATTGACAGCATAGTGCGTTACGACACGAGAAATATTTTTAAATTCAGAATCAGATATGTGATAGCTGAAACTGGAAAATCGCATTACATTTGGTATTATAGAAGCGAAAAAAGTCCGTACTGGTATAGTTCATACAATACTGTGGACCTGGAAATTGAAGGTATTGCAGCAGAAAGAACTACTATGAATAACAGGCTGAAATGGGACCTTTCTGAAACTGGAGATAGCAAACTTATTAAAAAGACATTTAGTGTGATTTCTCCATTTAGTGGAGGGACAAATGACAAAGGGAAAAAGGAAAACCAGGAAGAGGTGGAAAAAAATAAACAGTAAAAGAACAAAGTTCGTTACAATTAGCCAAGCATATGTGTTTGGCTAATTTTTTTTGTGCGCGATGCAAGACTCGGTCACACATAAATTTCTGCTGAAATTTTGCGCGACCCCGCCTCGGCACGTCTGCCTCCGGCCTTCTCGTCTTGCTGACTATGCAAAAAAGTACAAGCAATAAACTT
>CAYHMN010000019.1:0-15467 GCA_964357795.1 uncultured Candidatus Saccharibacteria bacterium | reverse complement strand
CAGGCACTTCTTGGCCAGTTGCTGGATTGATGGCTTTTATACCTTTGATTTCTACGCCAGTTTTTTCTTTTTGTTGCTTTCTATCAAGTTCAGATTTTTTCTTTGTATCTGAAACATATTTTTCTATTTCTTTTTGATTCTCCGCTTCCAGTTTTAACCTTTCAACTAATTCATGTTCTGGAGCAAGTACAATATATGTAACTCCAAATAAAGTGTCTGCCCGTGTTGTGAAAACCTTGATAGCACCTAGCTTCTGGCCACTAGCGACTAGCGGAAAATCAATCTCACTTCCCTCGCTTCTGCCTATCCAGTTACGCTGGGCAGATTTAATTTCTTCAGGCCAATCAAGCTTGTCTAAATCGTCAATAAGTCTATCTGCGTACTTAGTAATCCGAAGCATCCACTGCTCTTGGTTACGCTGTTCTACTTGTGCACCACAACGTTCACAAGCTCCATCTGCTACCTGCTCATTTGCAAGTATGGTCTGATCTTTGGGACACCAGTTTACTTTCGTGATATCTCTGTATACCAAATCATGCTTTAGAAACTGATTGAACATGCTTTGTGTCCATTTATAGTATTCTGGGTCACAAGACACAATCTCTCTATCCCAGTCAAACATAGCGCCCATAGACCGCAATTGAGTGCGCATTGTATCCATCTGAGTATAGGTCAGTTTTTTCGGATCTGCGCCAAGCTTTATAGCTGCGTTTTCAGCTGGAAGTCCAAAGGCATCAAAGCCCATAGGATAAAGTACATTATAGCCTTGCATACGTTTATAACGAGCGTAAATATCGGGTACAGCAAAAGCATACCAATGACCCACGTGAAGATTGCCCGATGGATACGTAAATTCCACAAGTGTATAAAAATTCTTCTTATCTTCTACTTTATCTTCAACTTTATAAATAGCTTCCTTTTCCCATTCCTTCTGCCATTTCTTTTCAATTTTATTATGGTCGTAGTTTTTCATTACTATCGCGGGTAGTTTTACTTATTAAACTTCTTTACTGCAAGCCAGATGAGTAACGCTAGGGCAAGAGCAAGGATGATAACCTTGAATATACTGTCAGCAAGAGACCAGTAGCGAATAGATGCGATAATAAGCGAGAGTACTCCACCCCAAGCAAAAGATATGGAGAGAATTGCTATAGATAGGAACCCAGCAAGAACTAGGAGTAAGACACCGAATACGATGAGTGTAATGAATACTTTCTTCTCATATGAAGCGCGAGCTTTGTCGTAGTTGAGCTGGTTGGTATAGTTAGAATTACAATTCCCTTCTACTTTGGTTCTACCTTTCTCATCTGGATACGAAAATTCATTCCACTGGCCACCGATAGATACACATTTATCTTTCGTTGGAACATTTTCTACAATTTGCTCTGGTTTTATGAAATCTTCGTAAGCTGGCTCATTGTAGACAAGAGAGACAGCATAGTTTGAGAATAGGTTTAGAACAATAACAATTGCCACTATAATAGAGACTTGTACAAACTTTGATGGCTTCTTGTCTACTGCGCTTGATTGAGGTGTAATTATATCCATATTTATAGATTATAGCAGAAAATTGGTGTATAATACACCACAGCTTATGAATCATTTGAGAGAAAAATCAAAGCGAACTTTGGGTCGTGTAGCCAATAAAGCTACACACTGGATAGGCTCTACAGGCTCAATCGTGGTCCACACGGTTCTTTTTGCGTTTTCATTTGGACTTTATTTTTTTGGTTTTGATTTTGATAAAATCCTGCTCGTAGTTACAACTATCGTATCTCTTGAAGCAATCTATCTTGCCATATTTATCCAAATGAGTGTGAACAAGCAAGCGGAAGATCTGGGTGAAGTTGCCCAAGACGTGGAGGAGATTCAGGAGGATGTGGATGAGATTCAGAAAGACGTGGAGGAGATTCAGGAGGATGTGGAAGGAATTGAAAAGGATGTGGATGAAATTCAGGAGGATGTGGAGGAGATTACCGAAGAAGAGGAAGGAGCTCAAAATCATAACCACGATGAAGCAATGCTCATACGTATTGAAGATACACTGGGTAAGCTTATGCAAGAAATAGCCGACTTAAAGAAAACCAACAAAAAAGACTAATCTGATAGATTAGTCTTTTTTAATTTTTACAGCACCTTCACGAATTATTTTAATTTTCCCATTTTTATACTCTACAAGAGTAGATGGCTTGGAAATCTTCCTACCTACACATGCATATGCATCTACAGATTTTCCGAAGTACTTGCGAGCTTCACTTCTTTTTTCTGCTGGCGGTAACCCTTGCGGATTGGCACTAGGTGCTACGAGCGAGCCGACAGATTTTAAAATTTTATATAGATTTTTATTCTTTGGGCCAATCATCCTAAATGCGATAGTTTTTGTACCTCGGTGTAAATATTGGAATTTCTTTTCAGTACAAGGTAACACCACACTGACTTTCCCTGGCCAGACTTTACTCAAAAATTCTCTTTGTTTATCGCTAAGTTTTATACCGAATTTCTTTAGATCAGCAAGTGATGAGATTAGTATTATACAAGGCTTGCCTTTATCTCGTCCACGTATCTTATATACCCTCTCAACTGCTTTTTTATTAAGAGCACTAGCAACTAGACCATATAAAGTATCGGTAGGTACGACTGCTACCCCGCCATCTTTTAAAACCTTTTCAGCTTTCTGCCAATCATTATATTGCATTTATTTTAGCAGCTACTATGAAATCATTCTGAGAAAGTCCTTTTATCGCGTGAGTAGATAAGTCTATAGAGACAAATTTATAATCCATAAGGTTTATATCTGGATGGTGTCCTTCACTCTCAGCTATAGCACCTACTTTGTTTACAAAAGAAAGAGCTTCCGCAAAATTTTTAAACTCAAATTTCTTTGATATATGGTTTGCGTCTTCTGACAAAATCCAATCTTTCACATGAAAAGCAATCATAGCCTCCGCGTCTGTTTTAGTCATTGGCTCCACTCCACCTTCACACGGAATACACTTTTGGTCTAATAAATTCATGGGCTAATTATACAACGGGCATATTTTATATACTAATAATTTTTTGTATATTGGCTACTACGGCTTTATGGTCACTTATTCCTTCTATAAGTTTTACATCTTTTACCTCATACTCTTTTGTACTAAAAAGTCCGTCTACCATATGTATGAGCCCCTGAACTCTGTGGAGCTTTGGGTCAATACTTGATTCATACTCTAGTGGAATATTATCTTTATATTTTTGGGCAAGCATTGCAAAAGCTTCCTGACCTCGTGGAGCATTTAAGTCACCCACTAGAACAAAATCTTTCAGATTTTCATCTAAAGTTTTAATTAATTTAGTTGTATCTTCTATTTGATAAGGAGTCGTCATCCCGTCTGGAGTCCAAGTAAAGTGAGTCGTGCTGATTTTAAAAACCAAACCATCTGGCATTGTGATATCAGCCCATAAAAGCACGATGTTGGATATATTTCGCTCAATCATACTATCTTTTGGTTTTGCAAAAACAGGTATATCTGACTCCACACCAACAATATATTCATAGTTATAGATTGTTTTATGATTTGTAAATATTGCTGGACCAAATAATTTATCTCTCTCGCCTCCATTTTTAAAAGATTCTCTATACATAATAGGCTTAAAAAAGCTTTTCATACCTAAAGCTTCTTCATACATTTTTATATCTTCTTCAAAAATTTCTTGTATACATACAACATCAGCACTCTCTTTTAAAAGAAACGGTGTTACCGTTTCATGATTATTATCACCTTGAATATTTACTGATACTAGTTTAATCATATTTTAAATTCTATTACATCTCCATCTTTTACTATATAATCCTTACCTTCTGTCCGAACTTTACCTTTTGAGCGAGCTTCACCGTATGAACCTGCATCAAGTAAGTCACTCCAGTATACAACTTCAGCGCGGATAAATTTATCTTTGAAGTCTGTATGTATCGCCATACCTGCTACTGGTGCAGTAGAGTTGTGTTTTATTGTCCACGCGCGAGTCTCATCTTCTCCCGTTGTAAAATAAGTATCTAACCCAAGAAGTTTGTAGCCTTCGCTGATGAGGCTATTGATACCATCATCTTCACCGCCGAGTTCTTTACGAAACATTTCTTTCTCTTGCCCTTCAAAGTCTTTTAATTCTTCTTCTACTTTCGCATCAAGGACGACATAGCGAGAACCTGTACTTTCTATGTAGTCAGTCAGCTCTTTGAATATCTCAGGATTCATAGTATCTAGATTTTCGGCTCCGCCACGCTTGTTGAGCCCATAGATGAATGGTTTTAAAGTTAGTAGATTTAGCATTTTTACTTTCTCTGATTCTTTTTCATCAAAATCACACGCGTTCGCTAGCTTGCCTGCTTCAAGTGCAACCATCAGTTTTAGAAGTGCACTATCTTCTACTATTGCTTCTTTGTCGCCCTTTTTTATATCTTTCTGTATGTTATTTTTTCGCTTTGATACAGTTTCTAGGTCAGCAAGTATTAATTCCAGATTTATAACTTCTATATCACGAAGTGGGTCTATATCACCATACACGTGGAGTATCTCATTGCCCTTATGATTGCCTAGTGGGAATATACGAACCATCTCAAAAATGGCATCTACTTCTCGGATATTTGCCAAGAATTTATTGCCGAGTCCTTCACCTTTTGAAGCACCTGCTACTAGCCCTGCGATATCTACGAATTCTATAGCCGCAGGGATAGTTTTTGCCGACTTTGAGAATTCTGAAAGTTTCCAGAGGCGCTCATCTGGCACAGGAACAATACCGATAGATGGGTCAATCGTACAGAATGGGTAGTTCTCGGCTGGTACGCCTTTCTTGGTGAGCGCATTAAATAGTGTAGATTTGCCGACATTAGGTAAGCCGACGATACCGATGGATAGTGACATATATTATTGCATTGCTCGTTGAATTTCAGCTTGATGCTTACGCATTACTTGCATGGTAGCAGACATTTCACTCATACCACCTTTAGTGAGAACTTTAACTTCATCGCCGATTTTCTTGAAAAGCTCTGGATTTTCGTTGATAAGCTTGATAAACATATCTTGCTGAGCCTTTGGTAGATTCTTCATCTTCGCCCGTATTAACTTTTCAGTTATAAAACTTTTGATACTCATATATGGGCGATTATAGCAAAAAAGGTATTTTTATGCGAATATGAAAGGGCTACTATAAATATGAATAAATCAAAGCTAATCGTTATTTTGGGTCAAACCTCTACTGGGAAGAGCGATTTTGCTGTGGAGATTGCAAAGAAAGTAGGCGGGGAAATTATCTCTGCTGACTCTAGGCAAGTATATAAAGGTATGGATTTAGGTACGGGTAAAATCACCAAGAAGGAAATGCAAGGTGTTCCCCATCATTTGCTTGATGTAGCGAATCCTAAAAAAGTTTTCTCTGTAAGTGACTATAAATTGCTTGCTGATAAGAAAATAAAAGAAATACTAAAACGCGGTAAGGTACCAATACTTTGCGGTGGTACAGGGTTCTATATAGATGCAGTTGTGAATGGCACGATACTTCCAGAAGTCGCACCTAACGCAAAGCTACGAGCAATGCTTGCCAAAAAGTCAGTAGTAGAACTTTTCAAAATGCTAAAGAAGCTTGACCCCGCTCGGGCGAAAAATATTGATAGTAAGAATCCAGTTCGGCTGATTCGCGCGATAGAGATAGTAAAAGCTCTAGGTAAAGTCCCTAAAGTAAAATCTGGGACAGAATATGATGCACTAAAGATTGGGCTTACACTTCCTGACGAAGTTTTGAAGAAGAAAATACATACTCGACTACTTGCACGAATAAAGAAAGGAATGCCCAAAGAAATTGAGAATCTGCATAAGCAGGGCATCTCTTGGAAACGTATGGATGAACTCGGTTTAGAATACCGCTATGGTGTACTTTACCTACAAGGCAAATTAACTAAGAAGGAAATGATTGAGAAATTAACCACTGAAAGCTGGCACTATGCCAAACGCCAAAAGACGTGGTTTAAAAGAGATAAAGATATAATTTGGATAGATGCGAGAAAAAATAACGATAAATTAGTAGTAGTAAAAAGTATAAAAAACTTTTTGAAATAGATCTATTTTGTAGTATACTCACGCTTGTAAGGGCGATTAGTTTAGTGGTAGAACGAAGGTCTCCAAAACCTTTGGTGGGGGTTCGATTCCTCCATCGCCCGCAAGAGAGGGAAAATTGCTAAATATGCAAATTTCCCTCCCATATATGAATTCTTTATCAGAAGCTTTTAAAACTAAAATTAATGCAGCGAAATTTTTTTATAAGGAAATTTCAAAGCTTTATACACTTGGTCAATCAAAATCTTTACCAGATGAATTTTTTTATCATCTTGACGGTTGTATTTTTGAACTACATGCAGCCTCACAGATGCTACTACAAATTATTAATATAAAATCAGGAGTTAATGAAGAAGAATTCAATGTTTCTTGGAGCCCAAAATTTAAAAATGCTCTAAAACTAAAGTGTGAGCCTATGTATGAATTTTGGGAAAAATTAGATGCATCCCCGGATTTTTGGATACTAGAAGCAACCCGACAACATATATCTCACAGAAATTCCTCGATAGTTAATTGTGTGACTGAGGGAGAGGATGGATATATAATTAGTGTTGCATTAGCAATTCGATACAGATATAAAAAGAACGAAGAAACAGGAAAACGGGAACCAAAATTAATACCAACAGGTAGATCAATAGAATTATTGGATGAGTTAAAATCTATAGAAGAGTTTCTTGAGTCTAAATTTGAGGAACTTCAAATACTAAACTAGACCATGTTCTTGTAATTTTAGGAGTAGGCTGGGTATCGGATCGGGAATATTTATCATAAGTACTGTTCCGATATCGTTCCACAATGCCCGCCATATAAAAAATACCTCGTTTTGAGGTATTTTTTATATTATCCAGTTATTTTGGCTTCTTTGTGTTTAGTGTTTTTACCACACTTTTTGCAGAATTTCTTCATCTCGAGCTTTTTAGTGACGAGTTTCTTGTTCTTACTGGTATAGTAGTTAGCACTCTTGCAAGTACTACATTTTAGTCTTAAAAGTCTATCTTGTGACATAGTGGGTACAGGATACTATAAACCCTGTGAAAATGCAACTATTTCACGATTCTAGGTAGTAAAGCACTTACCCGAGTGGTGACCTCGTAGTTTATAGTTTGAGTCTGTTTGGCTATATCTTCAGCGCTTATTGTCTCCTGCTTTTGGGTCCCTAGAATCACGACTTCATCCTCAGGTTTAACTCCTTTTATATGGCTCACGTCCACAACAAACATATTCATAGCCACACGGCCGAGTATCGGGGCTCTTTTACCTTTTATAAGTACCTCGCCATTACTTGATGATAGTCTACTGATTCCATTGGAATATCCTTGTGGGATTATCGCAATCATAGTATCCCTACGCGTCATATATGAGAGTCCATAACCTATAGATTCACCTGCTGGTACAGTTTTGACTTGGGCAATATGAGTGACGAGGCGCATCACGGGTAGGAGTGCGATTTTCTTCTGCCACATCTTTTGTAAGGCAACGCTTGGCCACATACCATAGAGTCCGACTCCAACGCGGACAATGTTGTGAATACCTTTCCACTTCTCATATGCAAGCACCCCTGAAGTAGCAGAGATATGAGTCTTGATATTTTTGTATCCAGCATTTTTAAAAAGGTTTATTACCTCTTCATAGCTTGCAATCTGCTTGTTTGCATAAGATAGATCTATAGTATTGCCTGATACAGTCGGACGAGTGTCTTCAATATTTGCAAAGTGCGCATATACACCATCTATAGATAAATTTTTTATCTTTTTTGTTTCAAGCAAAAACTTACTTACTTGAGATGGCAACAATCCCTCGCGTCCCAAATGAGCGTCGATAGATATATGCACTTTTTGCTTCACTGCTAACTTGCGAGCGGATTCATTTATAAGTAGAGCGTGGTGTAAATCAAAAACTGTCAGAATACAACCTTGTTTTATAGCTCGAGATATATCGTTCTTGCCTACATACCCAAGCAGTAGAATTGGCTTTTTTGTAACAGTTCTTATTTTTTCTAATTCTTCTACGCTATTTATCTGAAAGTAATCTACATATGGATTGAGAACTTTCACTACTTCTACATCTCCATGACCATACGCATTAGCTTTCACCACTCCGGCAATCTTTGTCCCTCGCTTTACAATACGACGAAACTGCTTGATATTGTGGATCAAATTTTTCTTAGATAATTCTATGTATGATAGTGGAAGATTTTTCATTGTGCCGGAGGAGAGACTTGGTCACAAGTCTTTTTCTACTGAAAAAGCTCGCGACCCCGCCTCGGCACGTCTGCCTCCGGCTTTCAAATCTCTCCTAAAAATTATTAAATTTTTGTGCCGGAGGAGAGACTTGAACTCTCATCCCTTGCGAGACGCGATTTTGAGTCGCGCGCGTATACCAATTCCGCCACTCCGGCAACAGTAAGAAATATACTGCGTATTTCTTAAAAACCTGTTGCCGGAGTGGCGGTCCACATCGTTATCACTCTGGTAGAAAATAAAGCAGTTTATTTTCTACCCACTCCGGCAGCAATATGAGAAATATACTATGTATTTAGATTTTAAACAAACTCGGGTTCGGTTTCTAGAGTGATGCCGAACTTTTCAAATATAATTTGTGTTATTTCATCTCGAACGCGCTCTACATCTGCGCGAGTTGCTCCACCATTATTCACAAGTACCATAGCATTATGAATATAGGAAGAAATAGGTCCGAAGCTTTTACCTTTCAATCCTGCTTGCTCAATAAGGAATCCTGATGGGACTTTTGTCTCTTTATCGTTCACTGGGAACACTATCATAGTCGGGTATTGGTATTTCAAATTATTGGCAACTTCTTTGGTTACAATTGTATTTTTGAAGAATGAACCTACGCTTGGGATAAATTTTGGGTCTGGTAATTTGTCACTCCTTATATCTATAATCGCTTCGCGGATTTGGAGAAGTGTAGGGCTGTTTATATTGTTTTCTAAAAAATATTTTTTAACTCCCGGATAATTGGGAATAAAGGGTTTACTCTTTGAGAGTCGGAGAGTTATGGAAGTTATGACATACTTACCTTTTGCATCCCCTTTAAAAATACTGTTTCTATAGCTGAAACTGCAGAGAGAATTCGTAATAATTTTAAAATCTTTATTTTCTATATCAAAAACTTCTACTTCAAGTAGTGTATCCTTTATTTCTTGCCCATACGCACCTACATTCTGCACTGGGGTTGCTCCTGCAGTACCAGGGATTGCTGACATGGCTTCTATCCCAGATAAATTAATATCTACTGTCCGTTCTACAACACTATCCCAATTCTCCCCTGCCCCAATTTTAATATCTGTGTATTCATCTGTATCATCTAATACTTCAAAACCTGAGAAATTTATTTTTACCACAACTTTTTCTAGTATTCCATCTGGGAAAACCATATTTGACCCACCGCCAAGAATAAAAACTGGCAAATTTTTTTCGCGAGCTATTTTATACACTTCGGGAAGTTCTGATTTATTAGAGAGTTCTACAAAATAGCGAAATTGCCCTCCGACTCGGAGAGTGCAGTGCTCCTTGATATCCACATTTTCGCGCATCTCTAACATATTGCCATTATATCATATATGATATATAATCCAAAAACATGATAAAAACAGAGCAGAAAAAGATAGGTTTCTTCATAAAGAAGCTCCGGGAACGCCGGAAGCTTACTCAGGGTGCCTTTGCCAAAGAACTTGGCACTTCCCAATCTGCAGTGGCTCGTATGGAGAAAGGAGAACAGAATTTCAGTACAGAACTACTATCCAAGATAAGTCGTGTCCTTGACCATCAGATTGTTTCTATCAACGATTCTATAGATTTTCAAATAGTAGGGGGGCGAAAACTTTCCGGAAGCATTACAACCAATTATTCAAAGAATGGGTCAGTTGGTCTTTTGTGTGCATCTCTTATCAACAAAGGTATTACAACTCTTCACGGTATCGCCCGTATAGAGGAAGTATACAGAGTCATTGAGATACTGGAGAGTATTGGCGTAAAGGTAAAGTGGATAAATCAAAACTCAGTTCAAATTACTCCACCGAAAAAATTCAAATTAAAAGACATGAATGTACAGTCAGCTATACGAACTCGTTCTATTATTATGCTCATGGGTCCACTTATTCACCACCTTGAATCTTTCTCCCTTCCCCATGCCGAAGGGTGTAACCTTGGCAAGCGCACTATTGCAGCCCATCGGTATGCTCTAAATGAGCTTGGGGTTAAGGTTAAAACTAGTAGAAGCACATATGATGTTACAGTTGGGAATATCAAGCCTGCCAACATCATAATGTACGAAGCTGGCGATACTGCCTGTGAAAATATATTAATGGCAGCGGCAGGAATAAATGGTATAACGACTATGCAATTTGCGAGTGCAAACTATATGGTGCAAGAAATCTGCTTCTTCCTTGGCAAGCTCGGTGTGAAAGTCACTGGTATAGGAACAACAACTCTTAAAATACATGGAGTAGAAAATATAAATAAAAATATTGAATATCATAATAGTGAAGATCCGATAGAGTCCATGATGTTTATCTCAGCAGCTATAGTTACCGGGTCCAATCTTACTATCACTCGAGTCCCGATAGACTTTCTTGCGCTTGAACTTTATAAGCTTGCAAAGATGGGGCTCAAATATAAAACTCTAAAGAAATACCTTTCGCACAACAACCGCACAAAACTAGTTGATATAGAAATTATGGAAAGTACTTTAACTGCGCCTCCAGACAAAATTCATGCAAATCCGTACCCAGGGATAAATATGGACAACCTCCCCTTCTTTGTACCAATAGCGATAGTAGCCAAGGGTCAGACCATGATTCATGACTGGGTATATGAGAATCGTGCAATATATTTTACCGAACTAAATAGGCTTGGAGCAAATGTAACTCTTGCTGATCCACACCGTGCATATATTACGGGTGGTACTCCTCTGACCGCTGCTCAAGTCGTCTGCCCTCCGGCTCTTCGTCCTTCTATGGTTATCCTTATAGCTATGCTTGCTGCTGAAGGCACTTCAATACTACGAAATGTGTACATGATAAGTCGTGGATATGAAGATGTCGCTAAACGCTTGAACTCCATCGGCGCAGATATTACAATAATGAAGTAATGACAAAGCGCCAACAACTCGATGAATTGAACGCCTATTGGCAAGAAAATTGTACTTGCGAATTAAAGAAAACTGCGACTCAGGCAGTTTTCGGTGATGGTAATGCAGAAAGCGATATTGTGTTTATAGGCGAAGCACCAGGGAAGAATGAGGACTTGCAAGGTAAGCCATTCATAGGGGCTGGAGGGAAATTCTTGGCGGAAATGCTTGAGAATATAAAAATGAAGCGCGAAGATATTTATATTACAAATATTGTAAAATACCGCCCACCGGACAATCGTGATCCACTACCCGAAGAGAAAGAAGCTTGCAATGAGTGGCTCATAAATGAATTAAAAATTATAGGACCGAAGCTTATCGTATTCCTGGGTCGCCACTCTATGGGGCGATTCTTCCCTACCGAAAAAATTTCAGATATTCATGGAAAGCTTTTAATAAAAAATATTCCAGAGCTCGGAAAGAAGCAAGCCTTCCTCCCCCTATACCACCCTGCTGCTGCGCTTTACAACGGAGGTATGAGAGAAACGCTGATGAAAGATTTTAAAAAAATCCCAAAAGCTTTAGAAAAAATAGGCAAAGAAAATAAATTAGAATAGTCCTTGAGTAGGACCTTGCGCAGGAGCTTAGAAAATAAAGTATGTACTCAGACTATTATTTTCTTGAGTGACGAGCAGAGCAAAAACCGAGTACGGTTTTATGTGTGTCCTATGATAGGAGCTATCTAATTTATTTTCTTAACTTCCAAACACATAAATATTGGAATTTCTTTGCGGGCTGTGTCTTCGGCTTTTTGGCGAGGGCCGTTCTGGCTTTTCTTGTGAGATATCCACTCTTCCAGTCTAGTTATGGCAAAACCATTCTTGGACAGCAACTTCATATAGTATTGGAGTGAGCGGTGAAATGATATGGTTTTAATCTTTTTCTTTATATCTTTTTCCCCTGGAGTCATATCTATAGATATTTTGGATTCTGAAAGATATTTCCCGACTATGCGATACTGAGTACCATCTGCGAAATACCAATCACTCCCCTGTGGTACACGGAATGCTGGGTGGTTCATAACTAACACTACCCTTCCACTATCTTTAAGAACTCTTTTACATTCTGCAAATACTCCCGAAACATTTTCAATATTTTGTATTGCTAGAACTATAACTACTGTATCTATGGATTTGTCTTTGAGGAATGGAGCCTGGTCTCCCCGACTTACATAGAACTTTATTTCTTTCGGTAGAGTCTCGGTTGCAATACTTATCAACTTCCTTGATAAGTCAGAAGCTGTAACACTTGCCCCGTTGCGAAGAAAAAGGTTCGCAAAATATCCTTGCCCACAGGCAAGGTCGTAAACTACCTCTCCTTTCTTGATATCAAGAACTCGCAGAAGGTTCGGTACTATAACTTTTGACTGATAGCTATCAGCATCAGTCGTGAGCATTTCATCATACCAACTAGCCACCTTATTCCAAGATGTATCGGTAGGCTTTTTGCTTGGAGTATTTTTCATATATCCACAATATACCAAAAAGCATTAAAAAACAAGGCTATTCTACTATTGTCATATCAGAAGCACGGATTACACTATCACCCACATATTCATCTTTAGAATTTTTTCTACGAATAAGATAGACACTCATAGAAGCTATTATTATGATTCCTATGAGTCCGAGCCATGCAAGAGTAGATGTAGATATTAAATTGGAAGCTTTTCCTGCGCTTGCACCCAGATTATCTAGATTAATAACAGAAGAAGCAGGGATTTTAGATGTAGTATTATTAGTCGTATTTGTAGTATTAACCCTCGATGCTGTATAACTTTGATTTGTCTTTACTGATGGATAAGTTGCAAAAGTTTCTCCAGTTGCATTCCATAATGTGACATATTTTATATCATCTGCTGTAAATAAAGTTACCTTCGGGGAAAACTTTATTTTTTTATTTGCTAAGATTGCAGTTCCACTTGGTATATAAAATATCTTGTTGCCTGCTTGTATAGACCATTTTGATAAATCAATTTCGACACCTCCCTTATTCTCAAGTTCTACGAAAGTATCCGCGCCACTACCGACAGAGCTGATGGCTACTTCCCTAGAGAGAACTTTAATAATAACTCTATCACTTGCATCTGGACTAGTATTAAAGGGATGATAATAATTATTGTATACTAAAGTTAAAACATACTCTCCAGGATATGTGTATGTATACTCAAATTGCTTTGCTTCACTTTCTTCTTTTGACATTCCATCTCCAAAATTCCATGAGAATTTACCAACCTTTAGAGTTTCTTTCTCATAACCTTCTGTAATTGAATCAATCTTAAGCGGAACTCCTGCGACAACAGTATTTTTTACTATAATCTTTGTCTTCATCTTAGGGGCTTCTACTTTTTTCTTTACTACTACATCTTCTTCAGATGACGAAGTGCCTCCGCCGCCTTCCTCTTCTTCTTCATCTCCCCCAGAACCCCCTTGATTAACTGCTCCTGGAGTAGGAGTGCCAGAAGTCCAAGAACCATTTATATTCTGCAAGGAATCACCATCGCCCACTCCACCTTGGCTTGAAGTAAACGTAACCGGACTTACGAGATTTAAATCTGGATCTTTTAGGGAAATCTCTTCTCCTTGTTCATTGTTAAAACCTGTCCAACTACTATCAAACAACAAGCCTCCGAAGCTTGGCCAATCTGCCATAAAATTTGTAGCGTTCTGTGCAATGATTGCATATCCTCCTGCAGGAACCGACGATGCTCCTTGTGGTACAAGTGCATGCTTTGTATTATCAGAAAAGAAAAACCATCCAGATAAGTCGAGAGGTGCGCTACCTGTATTTTTAACTTCTACCCACTCGCGATTCGTATCGGTACCCTCAAGGTCATACATTATCTCTGTAATCTCAAACGAAGCAAAGGCAGGATGTGACCACGAGAAAAATACTATAATCAAAGTAATACAAATTTTAGATATTTTTGTAAACATAGATTTATTCTAATACTTTACGAAGCACATATTCGGGAACTTCTTTTTGGGCTTTTTTCTTTTGCCATGTATCAGTCTTATTTATATCATCTTGTTTTGGTGGAGTTGGTACTACGTTTACTATAGGCTTTACTTCTTCTTTAGTAGTTTGAGTTGGTTGTGGGGGTGGAGGTACTGGGTTTGATATAGGTTTCTGAACCGGTGGAGGTGGTGGTACAGGCATTTCTTCTTTAGGAATTACTACTGGTTCAATCTTTGTTTCTACCTTATTTTCTAATGTTTGCTTAGGAATGTCTACCTTGGGTTGTGGATTCGTTACTTTTGCTAGCAAATCTTTTAGCGATGCTTTCTTCTCATCTGAAGCTTCTTTGGTTGGCATAGGCGGGTGTGTAACTACATTGTTCTCTGGCTTCTTGAGTGTAGAAAGTGAAACTGGCGCAGGTGCAGGAACTTTTACAGGAGTTACTTCCTTTGGTAAATTTTCTTCTTTTTTATTATCTACTCCAATCTTCTCTAATAAGCCTCGAAGAAGTGGTGATGGGCCAGAGTGCTTGCGCTCTGGTGGTTTATAAGGAGTGCGGTTATTTGTATTATTATTTGAATTGCTATTTGGATTTGGCGTATTATTAGCTTGCGGGCGAGGAGTGTGCGAGCCACTAGATTGCGTTGGTCGCTGTACATTTTGACCTACTGGCTTTGTAGCTGGGCCACCTGTGAACTCTATACCGAGTGCAGCAAGCGGTGCAGTAGAAACCTTTTCATCTTGGCGAGCCGAACGTGAAGCTACGAATCCAGTCTGAGGTTTTAGTTCCCCACTTTTAATCTTGAACATGCAATCTTTACAATACACTGGTCTGCCTTCTTTCGGCTCAAACGGAACCATCGTAACCTTACCGCAATTAGAACAATCTGCTTTATATTTCGCTGCGTCATCGCCGACTTGGAGCATTCCACTCCAGCGATTAATCTCCGCCTCAACTTCTTCACGTGGACGAGTATATAGCTTGCGAGAAGATTCAATAATTTTCTCTTTCACACCTGCAGACAAATCAATTTTCATCGGAGGAAGTGTGCTTGCTGAGAATGGACGGCTAGTGACTCCATCAATCATGAGCTTTAGATAAATATGGTAGTTCGGTAAATTCACTAAATCCTGCGCAGTAAACTCTGGTTCAAACTCTTTCTCTATGAACTCTGCATCATCGGCACCGACACGGAATATTATCATCGTTCCGACGTTACCGAATACGGCATCCCGAACTGCTGTACCATTTTCATTGGAAAGCTGGGCAGT
>CAYHMN010000018.1:0-15666 GCA_964357795.1 uncultured Candidatus Saccharibacteria bacterium | reverse complement strand
TACAGCCTCCATAATACCTGCTCCTCCACCTGAGAGGATTACATAGCCCAATTCCTTGGATATGCGGTATGCGAGCGACTGTGACTGCTTGTATGATGGGTGGTCCTCGGTAAGCCGTGCTGAGCCATAGAATGTGACTGATGGAGTGAATTCACTTATCATGTCTATCCCTTGGCGGAACTCCTCTTGGATCATGCAGAGCTTGGTCTCCTCATTGTTGTCTCCATAGAGCGTAACGCAACCACTTTTAATATCATCTACTGTTAAATTCTTCGGTCTATACTTTATTTGTTCATCTGGATTCATAGGTCTGATTGTACCTTAAACAGACTTTTCAAACAAATACAAATATTCCTTGTATCCCTCTTTCGCCATCTCTTCCTTAGGAACAAACTTTAAAGAAGCTGAATTTGTACAGAAACGACGACCACCCTCTTCTTTCGGACCATCTTCAAATACATGCCCTATATGCCCTGCATCACTTCGTATTTCTGTACGAGTAGTCGAAAGTGAATTGTCTTCATGCATCGTTACAGAATCATCATCTATAGTCCTCCAGAAGCTTGGCCATCCTGTACCCGAATCATATTTGTGAGTACTCGAGAAAAGGGGCTTACCTGTCACTTTGTCAACGTAAATTCCATCTGCTTTATTATCCCAGTAGGCATTGTTAAATGGCGATTCAGTCCCACCTTCTGCAACTACATGGTAAGCCAAAGGATCCAGGTTTTTTAGTAATTCTGCAATTTCTTCATCGGTATAATTATAATCTGTTTTTACTTTTTTATTTACAGACTTTACTTGTTCAGTTTCTAAAAATTTAATCGCCGCATCTTTTGCCCATGTCTCCTCCACAAAACCAGCCCTTCCTGATCCTTTTTTATATCGCTCATAATGATCCGAGGATTTTTTGTAATAGTCCTGATGATATTCTTCAGCCTTAAAGAAATTCGCAAACGATAGCACCTCCGTTGCTATGGGCTTCTCAAAAAGCCCGCTCTCTTCTAGACGCTTTTTGGAATCAAGTGCTACTTCTTTTTGTGCGTCATTATGATAAAAAATAGCTGTAGTGTATTGAAGTCCTTTATCTGCAAATTGACCTAAAGTATCTGTAGGGTCTATATGCGACCAGTAAATATCTAGTATTTCTTCGGTAGAAACAATCTGAGGATTATAGGTTATCTGCACAGCTTCACGATGGGCAGTGGTTCCTTTTGAAACTTTGAGGTAAGAAGCGTCCTGCTCACTACCACCTGCATAACCCGAGACTGCATCTATCACACCTAAGTGCTCTTGAAAGTATGCTTCCGTGCACCAGAAACATCCACCTGCTAAAGTAATTATTTCACGACTATTATCAGCTACCATGCTTTTTGCCACATTAACTTTCTCTTCAGAAGATTCATTCTTCACATCCTTTGGTGCGAATTTTTCTATCAATTTATCTTCAAGCTGTATGGTTGCCCCATATCCTGAATCCAGAATTAGTGTCTCTATCTTTTTGTCGTATCCAGTTAAAATGAGAATACCGACAATGACAATGAGTGCTCCAAATATTTGTTTTATCTTACCTGTAGTTTGCATATGTTCACTTACTTTATTTACAATTCTTTGCCCAAAGTAGGCAACGAGAAGTAGTGCTAGTGCTAGACCAAACGTAAACCCCAGAAGGTAAGCTAGTCCGACGATAAAGCTAGCTGGTAATGTAGTAGCAATGATGAATAGATAAGTTGGAGAGCAAGTTGTAAATACAGGTCCGAGAGCAAGGCCTATGAGCATATCTCCTTTATAACTTTTCTTTTGATATCCAGCTCCTACAGCTTTATTGCTAAATATACTTAGCTTCTGAACGAATGGTGCTTTTGTCCAGAGTGATGGAAACACAATTGCTAATCCAACCAAGATAATAACCACCCCTGAGAAACTACTCCAGAATACTTGAGGGATAGATATAAAAAGAGTTGTGGCCTTTAACAGAAGTGTAAATATAATCACCGACACACAAAGCGCTCCGATAACTGTGATTGCTCGTTTTGATATTCGTTTCTCACCTTCTTCGGAAGCTCCAATAACAATCGGTAATAATGGTAGTATGCAAGGTGCTACTACCGTAAATACTCCAGCTAGAATTGCTATGAGAAAAAAGATCATACTACTGTATTTGCGACAGAAGACTGTCTAAGCTTGGACTTCCACTCCATTTCTTAATCATGTTCCCATCCTTATCCACCTGTACAAGAGTGTGCTGATATGTGACTCCATATTTTTTCTTCAACTGTGATTCTTTATCATAGTCCGTCTTTAAAATGCTCACACCTTCGGGGATAGCTCCAAGATTACTTTCAATGCTTGAATTAAGCCCACGACATGATGGACACCATGAGGCATGGAAGAAAAGTACTACATCTCCAGTTTCTGCTCGCGCTACTTTTTCGGGTGTATAGGATTCGTATGAACCTTTTACCATCACATCATTTTTTATAATACTTGTTTCTTCTTTCTTATCCATATTATCTCCATTAGTAACTTCTTTTTTCAACATGGCATCTTTCTCTTCCATAGCCTTCTTTTCCATTATCACTTTCTCATCCGCTATTTTGTCTTGCTCAACCATACTGTCTTTATTATTCATAGAACCATAAACTCCACCGACTATCACCAACAATGCTATAACCCCTACAATAATTCCTGTATTTTTATTCATAAAAATATTTTATCTATAAATTACTTATATACCTATTAGTATAAATAAAAGAAAAACAAATGTAAAGTGCACTTTACATTTGTTTTGTGGATAACGCGATTCCTATATACACTAAAGGTTCTTGTCGCTCCAGTGACGGGTAATAATTTTAACTATCACCATACCGATAAGCGCCACAATGAGCCATTGATCTACTGTGTGAGTATACCCTTGTACTACTATTCCGAGCATAAGGATTCCAGAACCGACAAGAAAGGCATTTCTACCTGCCAGAGATTTATGTTGAGCCTCTCTCTCATCTACTGATTTTTCTCGAAGGATAAAGCTTGCAAATATACCAAATATAACAAGGGAGCAAGCAAGCATAGCCATGACCATCATATCTGGCATCCAAAAATGGAAGGGGTTGAGTAGCAAAATGGCAATGGCAATCAAAGCGATGGTAACGATAGTTTCTTTTAGATTATTTTTCATAAGATATTTTGAATACTTTCTCTACTGGCATCTTGAAGAAGCCAGCAATTTTTAATGCTAGTAATATTGATGGGGTGTAGTTCCCCTTCTCCAGTGCAATAATAGTCTGCCGACTAACATTCACCTTAGAAGCAAGGTCCTCTTGTGTCACACCCAGATCTCCTCTATACTTACTCACTTCGTTTTTTATCTTTTCTTGCATATATTTATGTTGCCTAGATTATACATATAGAAAATAATAATGTAAAGCTGTCTTTACTTTATTGAGTAGAGAAAATGGTAGGAAAATGTTAACATAGATTTATGGTTAAAAAATTATTAATCACATTAGTAATAATCGTAGTACTTGGAATTGGATACTATCTTATCTCTCCACTTTTCATAAACATAAAGGCTGACGAAGCTCTACCTGTTTCAAATACAACAGATACTCCGGCCGTACCTAAACAAGTAGAAATTAAATCTGCTCAAATAGTGGGTACTTCCGGACACGAAGCCAGCGGATCGGTTCGGATTGTTTCTGATGGTGCTGATACATATGTAAGATATGAAAACTTTAAAACAATCAATGGACCAGATATTTATGTATATCTTGCTAAAGATTTAGATGCAAAAGAATATATAAATCTTGGAAAAGTAAGAGCAACTGAAGGAAACCTAAACTACAAAATACCCACAGATATAGACATTAAAGATTATAAGTATGTGATGATATGGTGTAAGGCGTTTGGGGTATTATTTAATTATGCTGACACCTCAAATTTGTAAATTATTAATTAAATGTAACTAATATGAAAACACTAAAATGCGATTTATGTGGAGCAACCGCGCAAGGCGAAACATTTGAACAATGGATGCAAGCGCTTATGCCACATTACATGGAAGCTCATGCAGATGTGATGAGTGACCAAAGCAAGACTAAAGAAGATCAAGAGAAATGGATGGTAGAGAACAAAGTACGATTTGATCAGGCATAGTATTATTATAGCAAATTCTGAATTTTTGCTGCGATGTCTGAAGATAAACCTTAACCCTTTCGCGCTGCATCAATAACCGCTACGTCGATTTTTTTCATTGTCATCATTGCATCAAAAGCTCTTTTTGCTTCTACTCCGCCTGCGGAAAGTGCCTCTGATAGTGTGCGAGGTGTAATCTGCCAAGATATTCCCCAGCGGTCCTTGCACCACCCGCACTCACTCTCCTTTCCTCCATTCCCTACAATCGCGTTCCAGTAGCTATCAGTCTCTTCCTGATCTTCTGTTGCTATCTGAAAGGAAAAAGCTTCGCTTTGCTTAAATACAGGACCACCATTTAGCCCCATACATGGAATCCCACAGACAGTGAATTCTACAGTTAGTACGTCGCCCTTCTTTCCTCCTGGAAAATCGCTTGGCGCATGAAAAACACTCTTTACTTTACTATCTGGAAAAGTAGAAGCGTAAAAATTTGCTGCATCTTCCGCACCCTTATCAAACCATAGACAAATTGTATTTTTTGGTATCATGTTTTTATTATACCACCTTTAGTTTCTGACCCCTTTAGGTCCTTCGATACTAAACTAGACTGCTGGCGTCTTTGAGCAAGAGCCGTAGTCGGTCAAGCCCAGTAAGGTTATTTTTAATACTTTTATTGTATCAAAACGAAGCATCTCGAGCACCTTGTAATAGTTAAATCTGGTAATATAATACCAATATAGCTCCTTAATAAACTGACAGAAAGAATAACTCCTACCCCCTTTTGTTGTGGATCAATCACTTAGAGGGTTCCGGATAGAAACTTGATTTAAATAGGTTTTTATCCGGGAACCCACTCTAAGGTCGATTTCCCCGTTAGAAGAAATAATCTTTTAAAAAATTAAATATATGCATGAAGCAAAATTTGAAATTTATAAAGATAGGTCAGGTGAATATCGTTGGCATCTAAATGCTGGAAACGGCAAAATTATCGCTGATAGCGCTGAAGGTTATACTTCAGAACAATCTGCTGTAAGTGGTATCAATTTGGTTAAATCACTTGCACCTGGAGCTAAAATCTACAAGTTAAATTATTAATTTGAAATAGTTTTTAGCAACTTTCTGTCAGTTTATTGTGGGGCTATTTATTTGAATTTCTAGGATCAGAATAATTTTTCTTATTTTCTTCAAATTTTTGTTTTTGCATATCTTGAACGTGAGGATTTCCTCCATCTCCACCACGTCCGTAGTCCCATAAATGTGTTCCATCAGGAAGTTGAGTATTGGGAATTCCCAAAATTTCCAATGGGCTTCGTCCACCGCGTCCTCCTCTATCTACTTGCCCAGCTTCACCACCTTCTCCTCCCATTGCAAAAGAATTATTACCAAAAGATTCCGCGCTACCACCATTACCGCCCTTACCACCAGGACCTCCACCTCCACCCTTTCCTCCTATTGCAGAACTGTTTAGACCACTTGCCTTAGCATCACCACCTTTTCCGCCTCCATTATTAACAACTTTATTTTTCTTTGAGATGTAAATTGTAACGCAAATACCAATAATTGTTAAAACAACCGGAATAAAAACAAACAAACCTTCTGGAGTTTTAATGTATTCAATATATGGTTTTACTTTTTCTAATATCATGAATGCGTAAAATAAAGCTTATCTTTGAGCTAGCTCAAGTTTGCTGCCGACCAGGGACTCGAACCCCAATACCATCCTCCAGAGGGATGTGTCCTACCATTAGACGAGTCGGCAATGCATTGCAACCTCGATATATTACCATAAAACCCAAGAATTACAATTCATTTTATTGATATTTTGGTATAATAAACCCATGATAAAAGCTGCCGTCTTTGACCTCAATGGAATCTTCTTACAAAGCCCGAAAATGAGCGATAGATTTGAAAAGGATTTTAATATTCCGACTTCAGTATTTCTACCAAAACTATTTGAGATAATGGCGGAAACAAGAAAACCAAACGCAGGACCTGCGTTTGGTTATTGGAAGCCTGCACTAGATGAATGGAAGGTAAATCTATCTGAATCTGAATTCTGGGATTACTGGTTCAAAACAGAAATACAATCAGAACAGATGATTAACTTTTCCAAGTCTCTAAGAGAGAAAGGAATTAAAGTTTTCATCCTTTCCAACAGCTTCAAAGAACGCGCAGAATATTATGGACACTATCCTTGGATTCACGAAGCTGTAGACAAAGTCTATTTCTCTTGGCAGACTGGCTTTGTAAAGCCAGATAAAAGAGCCTGGGAACTAGTACTTTCTGAGAATAACCTCATGCCTGAAGATTGCATTTACTTTGACGACCAGCAAACTAATCTAGATGTATCGAAAAGCTTAGGTATTAAATCCTACATGTTCACAAACGAAGCTGAATTAGAAAAGATAGTGAATGATTATATAAAATAAAACATCCTCGGTTTGCGAGGATGGTATTTTAATTTTTTCTTATTACTCTGGCCAGATTATTTTGGCCTTTCTTTCTATCACTTCTACGGCTTCATACATATTCCTTGCTCTACTTACAAGCTTGGGCAAATCAGTCAGACCCTTGTTCCACGGAGCTGTCATCAAGATTGCATGTACCCCATTATTTGCAGCATTGAAGACTGTCTTATGATAGTCATCAATAACGAGACCTGCGCCTTCTTCTCTGCATTTTTCCCATTTTTGCTTTTTAAGACTATACCCATGTTCACCTCCCATATGGTGCACTGAGGAAAAATGATGAGGTTTAAAGAGTCTGTCTAAGGTGAGGTGAAGATGTTTTTCATCTGAAATACTTCTACCTGTGGCAATGAGGTGCCCATATGATTCTGAAAGATAGTCAATAACCTCATGAGCACCTTCTTTCGCTTCAATGTTCAAGTAGAAGTCAGTTTCATAAAAGAGCCTTTCTTCCTTTTTTATCTCAGACTCACTCATCCGCAAAAGTTCTGTGAGGTCAAATGTGATGTGATCTTCATACTTTAAATTCAAATTGAATTTTTGGTTGAGATAGGCATCAAAAGCTGGGGTGGTTTTTATCAAAACCTCATCAGCGTCCCATAATATTTTCTTTTTTTCCATTGCATTTGTTTTATTTGATGTAATGACCTAAAAAAAGTTCAGGCCTGTTTTTAATGTTCAAAGCATAAGATTTTTCAAGAATCCAAAAATTTAAACCGTTATCTGAAAGATTTCCAGATTTCTCCAGAAAAGATTCTCCGGTAAGATTTTTGAAAATTACCTGAAAAGCTCCTCCGTAGCTTGTTTCTATCCCGCCCAAGTCATCAATGATAAGAGCAGTTCCATTTTCTCTAAATATCGTTTGGGATGTAGCAAGAGGAATATTTTCTTTGAAAGCTCCGATAATAAAACCTTCATTTGAGCGAGGATACTCTATAAAGAATTTATTCATTTTTCTATCAAATTTTTTTACAACCTCAATCGGGTTATCAAAAAGTTTTATTAGTGGGTATTGTTTCTTGAAGAAACTTTTCCATATTCCTATAGAATAATCTCTTATGCTTTCAAATTCCTTTTCGGTTATATGTTTAAGAGTGTCTTCTGTAAGACCAAAAGAAATCACGTCTTTATATTTTCCTTCCATAGTTGTAAAGTTTTTCTTCAATCTATCATTTAACCTCTTTTTGTCAATATAAGCTTAGTTTTGGTATAATAAAATTATGAAAATTTTTGAAACCATTGAACAAAAGACTCAAGCATATCTAAGCCATAGACCGAAAATATATGCCCTTATTGTAGGTATTGGTATCGTTCTGTTTTGGCGGGGAGTATGGCATAGCGCCGATGAGATTCACAATACTATCAATTACTTTTCTATGACTTCTTCCACAAGTCTTTTCGCTACTCCGTGGTGGGATGGACCACTGTCGTTCCTAGTAGGAAGTTTGATACTTTACTTTACTGGGGCTTTCACTGCTAGTTTTATTGGTAATGAATTGATTCTCTCTGGACTTAGAGGTGAAAGAAAGCTTAGTGAAAGAACTGAAGCCAACTTAAAGAATGAGGTCACAGCTATCGCTGATATAAAAGAAGAGCTCGTAATAATTTCCAAAAAATTAGAACTGCTTGAAAAGCAAGCTCACGTTAATCATAAAGGAGTAGAATGAAAAAAGTAAAAACTGTAGACGAATACATAGCAAGCTATCCAAAAGATGTGCAGAAATTACTCAAACAGATGCGAGCAGTTATAAAGAAAAGTGCACCAGATGCACAAGAAGTATTGAGCTATCACATGCCTGCCTATAAATATCACGGCATGCTCGTATATTTTGCAAGTCACAAAAATCACATCGGGCTATACCCTATGCCTTCTGCTGTAGTAAAATTCCAAAAAGAAATGGCAAAATATATCCCTCCGAAAACAAAAAGTACTCTGCAGTTCCCTCTCGGTAAACCACTCCCTGCAAGTCTAATAGCAAAAGTTGTAAAGTGGAGAGCAAAAGAAAATCTAGCTAAAAGTAAAAAGAAATAAAAAAGCACCCCGCAATATTAATCGCTAAGGGTGCCTACACTGAGAAACCAAAACTACTCACGCTTATAATTTAAGAAGCCATTTTGGCTTTCAAATTTTCATCAATCGCCTCCAGGAATTCTTCCGTGTACAGGTAGTGTTCACCATGTTCTACTTTGCTTCCATGAATACAAACTGCCAGGTCTTTCGTCATCTTACCGCTTTCTACAGTTTCAATACATACTGCTTCCAGCATATTGCAGAAATCGATTAATGTCTGGTTGTTATCTTTTTTACCCCGGAACGCAAGACCCCTGGTCCACGCAAAGATACTGGCAATAGGGTTAGTAGAAGTTGGTCTGCCCGCCTTGTGCTCACGATAATGCGCCGTAACAGTACCATGTGCTGCTTCAGCTTCCATTGTTTGTCCGTCTGGTGTAATGAGTACTGAGGTCATAAGACCCAGTGAACCAAACCCTTGGGCAACACTATCACTTTGCACATCACCATCATAATTCTTGCACGCCCACACAAATTCACCGTGCCATTTCATAGCGCTGGCTACCATGTCATCAATAAGGCGATGTTCATATATAATACCAGCTGCATCGAATTGGGCTTTGAACTCGTCCTTATATACTTCTGCAAAAATATCTTTGAACCGGCCATCGTATTTCTTCAGGATGGTATTTTTGGTTGAAAGATACAACGGCCATTTTTTACTAAGCGCCATGTTAAAGCAACTGCGGGCAAAAGCATAAATGCTTTCATCTGTGTTATACATTGTTAGCGCCACACCGCCATTACCTTTGAAGTTAAATACTTCAATCACTTCAGGCTCTCCTCCACCTTCGGAAGTAAAAGTCATAGTTAGTTTTCCTTTTCCTTTTACTACCAGGTCTTTAGCTTTATACTGATCTCCATGAGCATGCCGGCCAATGATGATTGGTGCTGTCCAATTCGTAACTAACCGGGGCACGTTATTCATAAGGATTGGTTCACGGAACACTGTACCGTCTAAAATGTTACGGATTGTGCCATTCGGGCTCAACCACATTTTTTTCAGTTTGAATTCTTCAACCCTTGCTTCATCGGGTGTGATGGTGGCACATTTGATACCGACGCCACATGCTTTAATCGCATTAGCTGCATCAATGGTTACCTGGTCATTTGTTTCATCTCTGCTTTCTATTCCCAGGTCATAATAGTCAATAGAAAGTTCAAGGTAGGGTAAAATGAGCTTGTGTTTGATGAATCTCCAGATAATTCTGGTCATTTCATCACCGTCTAACTCTACAACGGGGTTAGTGACTTTAATTTTTGCCATTGGCTTTGGTTTTGTGCTTTTCGCTTTTAGGGCAATAGGCGTGTTATAAAATATCGATATTAGGTATCACTTTACCTAAAAATACAAAAAAGTCAACCCGAGGTGGATTGATTGAAAATAAAATAAATCTCGTGCGAAGTTTATTTTATTTCTTCTTCTTTATAGATGCTTTTATGAAAGCGGAGAAAAGTGGGGGCGGAGACAGTGGGCGAGCCTTTAGCTCAGGGTGGAATTGGGTTCCAAGGAAGAATGGATGTGATTTTGCTGGGAGCTCTGCTATCTCGGCAAGGTTGCCATCAGGGGAAACCCCAGAGAATACTAATCCAGCTTTCTCTAGCATTTCGCGGTAGGCATTGTTCACTTCATAGCGATGGCGGTGGCGTTCGGATATATTTGTAGATTTATAAGCAAACTCTGCGACACTCCCCTTCTTTAACTTTGCTTTATAAGCTCCTAGTCGCATACTACCGCCGAGATTCTTGGTAGCGATTTTTTCCTTCTGGTCTTCCATTACGTCTATTACTAGATTCTTGGACTTTGGGTTCACTTCGCGAGTATTCGCATCTTTCAGACCCAAAACATTGCGAGCATATTCTATGACCATAAGTTGCATTCCGTAGCAAAGTCCAAAGTATGGAATTTTGTGTTCACGCGCCCACTTGATTGCAGTAATCTTTCCTTCTATGCCTGCCTCGCCGAAACCACCTGGTACAATGATTCCATCGTATTTAGCAAGCGACGCAAGATTGAATTTCTTATCTTGGATATCTTTTGCATTTATCCAATCTATCTCTGGTTTTACACTCAGATGATATGCCGAGAATTTTATAGCTTCTATCACAGAAAGATATGCGTCCGAAAGAAGGAAGTCACCTGTGTCAAAATATTTACCTACGATTCCAATCTTTACTTTAGTGTGGCCGTTGTGTGCATGACCGGCAAATTTCTTCCAATCTTTCATATCGGAAGCATGCTTGCCTTTCTTCCCGAGAGCTTCTAGAAGAATGTCGGAGAGGTGTCCACGCTCAAAGTTTATAGGTACATCATAAATAGAATTTACATCTGGAGCAGAGATAATGTGGTCAGCTTTGACGTTACACCAGATAGCAAGCTTCTCTTTACGCTTCTGATCCAGAGCTTGAGTTGCGCGAGCGATAATAATATCTGGCTGGATACCATAGGAATTAAGTTGTTGGACTGCGTGCTGGGTAGGTCTTGTTTTCATTTCACCAATAGTAGAAGGAATAGGAAGGTATGAGACCATAATAAATAGTACATCACCTGGAGATTTCAAATGCATCACACGGGCTGCATCTATATAAAGTGCATTTTGAAAGTCTCCTACAGTTCCACCGATTTCTACTACAGATACATCGGACTTGGCAGAGTTTGCAGCTTTCTCTAATCGCTCCACTATCTCATCGCGGACATGAGGGATAGCTTCTACGAACTTGCCTCCGTAGCCAAGATTGCGTTCACGCTCAATAACACTTTTATAAACCATGCCACTAGTCATATAATCTTCAGGACCCAAATCACGATTCAAGAATCTCTCATAGTTACCCATATCCTGATCTGTTTCGAGCCCAGAGTCTAGTACAAATACTTCTCCGTGCTCGGTAGGGTTCATAGTTCCTGCATCCACATTTAGATATGGGTCAATCTTTACCAGATTAACTTTCAATCCGCGAGAAGATAGAATCTTGCCCACTGAAGCTGTAGCGATGCCCTTACCAACACCAGACATAACTCCACCGATGACGAAAATATATTTACATTTATCTAGTTTTTTCTTCTTTTTGGGAGTAGTCTTCTTCTTCATATTACTTTCGGAGATATCGGGCGATAGCAAAAGCACTAGAAATACCACCGAGTAGGATTCCAGAGCCAAGCATAATAATAAATAGTTGGAAGAAGTTTGCTTTAAAGTATGTGTACAGGTTGATACCTACAAAGTCGGTGACTTGGTTGCCGAGCCAGATGGATATAGGGAAGAACAGAAGGATGGTGATCAGGCTTGCGGTAATACCTACAAGAACACCAGATACTATGAACGGTCCTTGGATATAGCGAGGTCCTGCCCCAACTAGCTTCATCACCCCAATCTCTTCACGTGACATATATATAATAAGGCGAATAGTAGAGAAGGTAATAATTATAGAAATCAATATAAGAATAAGCGACAAGACAAAACCAAGCTTCTCTGCCCCAGCGATAATAGCTGTGAGCCTGTCTATGACGATTTTATTCTGATGATAGTCAATCTTATCTATGATGGTCAGAGCTCCTTTCGCAAGGGCATTGTCTCCATCAAAATATTTGGAAATACTCTCATAGTGTGACGGATCTTTCGCTTTTACATTAAGTGATGCTCCTAGTGGATTAGTGTTAAGTTCATCTAGAGCTTGCAAGGTAAGGTAGTCATTGGCATGCTTCTCGCGGAACATCGCAATAGCCACATCTGATGAAGTATAGGAAACATCTTTAACTTCTGGAAGCTTCGAGAGTGCAGATTGTACCGCCACGATAGAATCTTCATCGGCACCAGGTACGAAGTAGATAGTGACATCAACTTTCTCTTTGATATCATTGAGGGATTCTGTCAGAGTCGCTTTGATAAAGATAAGACTGGTGATAACGAAGAGGGTTATGACCATCATCAATATTGAGGCAAGGGAGGTGAAGCCACTACGCACAAAGTTGCGATATCCAGAGCGCACAATTCTTTTGGTGTGGATTAAAAACATAAAATTTATTATAACATATACTTCCCATCTTTATCGTCGCGAATAACTTTACCATTCTCAAGGGTAATAACTCGTTTTTTTATCTGGTCTATTACAGAGCGATTGTGAGTAGTCAGGATTACGGTTGTACCTAGGTCATTGATTTTCTTTAGGATACTTATAACTTCGTTCGTATTTATAGGGTCTAGGTTGCCTGTTGGTTCATCGGCAATAATAAGCTCCGGCTGAGTGATGATAGCGCGGGCAATGGCAAGTCTCTGCTTCTCCCCACCTGAGAGTTGGTGTGGAAAGTGCGAAGCCCTGCTTGTAAGGTCTACCAGTTCAAGCACGTGGGGCACGTCTTCGGCTATTTCTGCATCATCTTTGCCTGTAGCTTCCATAGCAAATGCAATATTCTCATAAGCGGTCTTGTTCGGTAAAAGCCTGAAATCTTGAAATACGACTCCGACTTTACGGCGGAAATTCGTGAGGTCTTTATTGGAAAGTTTGTGGATATCAGTAGATTCAAAGAAGATAGTGCCGTCTGTTGGGCTCTCTTCAGCAAGGATAAGCTTTGTAAGCGTAGTCTTCCCTGCACCAGAGTGTCCAACCACAGAGACAAACTCTCCAGATGCGATAGCTATAGTGACATCGTCAAGAGACATGTTGTCCTTGTATTGTTTTGTAACGTTGTTGAAGTAAATCACAGACCCTATTATAACTTTTTTTAAAGTTTAATCAAAATTTCTATTTTTCTTTATTTTTACAAACTCCTTTCTGCTTCGATGAACGGCTCGAGTTCTCCGCTTTCAAGCACAGAGTCTACATCGTGGACTTCTACGCCGGTGCGGTGGTCTTTGATTTGTTTGTATGGATGAAGGACATATGAGCGGATTTGGCTTCCCCATTCTATCTCAGTCGTTTTTGATGGTGTCAGACCTGCCTGTATGCGAGCTTGGTCTTCGGCTCGCTTTTTGAAAAGTTTGCCTTTGAGTATCTCTATCGCTTTCTCGCGATTCTGCTCTTGCGAGCGCTCGGTAGTGACATGAGCAGATAGATTGGTAGGAATATGTACGATGCGGACTGCAGTCTCGCGCTTGTTTACATTCTGCCCTCCAGGACCGCCAGACTTTGAGAATTCAATCTTCATGTCCTCTGGCGGGATTTCTATAGCATTATTATTTCCCTGCCTACCGGCAGGCAGGTTCTCAAATTTAGGAATAACTTCTACAAGAGAGAAAGATGTATGGCGAAGCGATTTGGCATTGAATGGAGAAATGCGCACAAGCCGATGAACCCCGGATTCATTCTTCAATGTGCCATAAACATTTTTCCCAATTACTTCAATGGATACGTTCCGATATCCTCCGACGTCATTTTTGTTCTCATGTATCAACCCTGCTTGCCAACCACGGCTTTCAATATATTTATAATACATCCGCAAAAGTATCGCTGAGAAATCTTCAGCATCATCCCCTCCTGCACCAGAGACTATAGAAAGTATGGCATTGCCTTTATCATATTTTTCACTTCCTTCCAGCTCATCTTTGAGTTCATTTAGGTGCCTGATAGTTGCTTGAGCTTTAGCTTTATCGCTCCAGAAATCCGCAGTTGCCATTTCTGCTTCCAGTAGTTCTATTTCTTTCTTTATTTCCTCTGTATCTTTCTGCATAGGTTTCATTATAACAAAAATAAACCTCTGCCGTAGCGGAGGTTTATGTTTTAATTATTGAGTGAAGTTATTCTTTTAAGCTATCACTTCTCTTATCTCTGTGCCATATGCTTTTAGGTTGTAGAATGAACAGATCCGTGTCCGAATCTTATTAATTCCCAAAACTGAAATAGCTTCAGGGTAAACCGGATATCTGTCCTTGCCTTTAAACATTTTGGTGTATTCACCATAAGACATCTCTGGAATAATATTTAATGGGTTATCTCTTTCCCCATTTTCGTCTACCAATACTCCAAGTACATCCTTCAGAAAAATCATATAATCCGCATTAAGAGCATGGGCAAACACTGCAGCAGAAAGGTCACCGGCATTTAATGGCAATATCGAAGTTCTTCTTAAATGATGGTGCTGGCTTATGAAAGTTTGTGTAATAAATGCATCATTATGATTTATCTTTCCTGACATACTTTGAATGGTAAATTTTACCGATTTTTGAAGGTTCAGTTTTGCACAACTCAATGATCCATAAGTTCTTATGCATTCACGTGCATCAAAAAGGTGGTGTACATTTTCGTCTACTTCCAACAATAATGAGAATATCGTTGAGCTTATAAGTTC
This sequence comes from uncultured Candidatus Saccharibacteria bacterium, assembly GCA_964357795.1. Lineage (GTDB taxonomy): Bacteria > Patescibacteriota > Minisyncoccia > Phycocordibacterales > UBA9973 > UBA8515. Next base: position 710 of record CAYHMN010000018.1, on the reverse strand, counting down.
TCCATATTTTACAATAGCTGGATAACTTGGTCTCAAGATAATTTCATTTTTAAGAGCTTTAAAAAGCTTTCTTATTTCCTGTTTCGCATGGTCAGCATGTGTACTGGGAAATATTTCATAAATCAAACTATGATGCTTTTTTTGCAAATCTTTTAAAATTTTATCTCTCCTTTTTAGGTCTTTTTTCTTTACTGCTTCATAGAGAGAAATCAACTGCCGGGTAGTTCCTTCTGTAGCCGAACATACAAACATAATCTTAAAATTTTCTAAACTGAAAAGGTGTTTTGAAAATTCCAAGGCTTTTTTATAGATTTCTTTAATTACGCCTATTTTTGTGAATAAAACTCCACCCATCTTAAAGACGATTAGATTATAATTTTTCATGATTTTGAATTTACAGGTTAAAATTTGGTTTTTCTGCAGTATACAGTAAAAAACCTATGAGTCAAAATGTGGAGCCGTCGGTGAGAATCTCTCCTTACAGGAGCAGTACACCTTTTCGGCCTACTCGGAATAAAATTCCTCGTAGGCATCGAAAAGCTTTCCGATTCCCACCCGTAAGACACGTAGGTGTCTTACTATTGAGCCGTCGGTGAGAATCGGACTCACGGTCTCTGTCTTACCAAGACAGTGCTTTACCACTAAGCTACGACGGCTAATAAATAGTGCTGATAGTACTATAATTAGCCATTATTTTCAATCAAAACTAA
>CAYHMN010000017.1:0-15945 GCA_964357795.1 uncultured Candidatus Saccharibacteria bacterium | reverse complement strand
TATATGAAAATAAAAAGTCAAACATCAGATGAAATTATTCTTAATGATTCAACAAAAAGAGTATACTGGGTACTTATCCTTTTTGTCATTATTGGATTATATATAGGGTACAACGCTTTTATAAAACATGAATCACTTATTATTTCTTTATTTTTCATTATCGTCGGGGTAGGTGCTATTCTTGTCTATGAAAATCGTATCGTTCGTATTAATAAAATTTCGGGGAAAATAACTATTCAAAAAAAATCTATATTAAGAAATAGTATCACCATTATCGATATCTCTGAAGTAGTACAGATTCATCTCCATCTGTACCCACAGTACTCGAACCTCGGAGGAAGAGCTAATAGTACGAATATCAGTAATGTTATTATGATGAGTCAGATAAATCTATATCTTAAAAATGGTAACTCTATACCTCTAGAAAAAGCAAGTGGTAAGATGCAAAACATTGGAGCAAGCATAGAAACTAGCGGGCAAAAAGGTGTCAGTGAAGGTATACTAATTTCAACATTTCTCAGTATCCCTTTTCAGATCATTGATTCAGGACAATCTTTCATTTCAAAATCATAAAATCTCTTCGAATATCATCCAAATTTCGGGGCTTTGAAAAATAACACTAGAAATATGATAATTTTTCTTAATAAAAATTTGAACTCGTGATAAAATGTTATGATGAACGAACTGACAGAGGAAGAAAAAAGAGTAATAATAAATAAGGGCACAGAAGCTCCTTTTGTTGGTGAGTATGTAAATAACAAAGAGACTGGAGTTTATGTTTGTAGACAATGTGAATCACCTCTCTATGACTCTAAAGATAAGTTTGAATCTACTTGCGGTTGGCCAAGTTTTGACGACGAAATACCAGGTGCAGTTCATAAGAGCTTGGATGCCGATGGTATAAGGACGGAGATAACTTGTTCAAAATGTGGTGGACACTTGGGTCATATATTTACTGGAGAAGGATTAACAGATAAGAATATTCGTCATTGTGTAAATTCAATATCAATGAAATTTATTCCAGGAAAATAAATTATGAAAAAGAAAATTGTATTAGCTGGTGGGTGCTTCTGGGGGCTTGAAGAGCTCATAAGGAAGCAACCTGGAGTAATAAATACTACTGTTGGATATACTGGTGGCAGAGTTGATAATCCAACATATGAAAACCATGAAGGTTATGCCGAAGCTGTGGAAATAGAATATGACGGAGATGTGACTTCATATAAGAAACTATTGGATTTCTTTTTCCAAATACATAATCCAACAACTCTAAACCAACAAGGTAATGATATCGGCACATCTTATAGGTCAGCTATCTTTTATGCTAATGATGAGGAAAAGAGAGAAGCCGAAAGCTTTATAGATATTGTAAATAAATCGAAAAGGTGGAAAGACCCTGTGGTCACTAGCTTGGAACATTTCCGTAAATTTTACCCTGCAGAAGATTACCACCAGGATTATCTACAAAATAATCCAGGTGGCTATACCTGCCACGCTATTTATTTTGATAGTTATCTAAAATAACTCTAAATTATTTAGAGCGATGAGGGCACCCAGCCCAGCAACAAGGTCGGCGCATTCCCCCTTTTAGTTTTGAGATTGCCTTTTCTATCCGGATATTCCTCGTCTCCACTTTTTTACCAGATATGACCCAACATATCCATTCATTGCGTGCTAGTGGTGTAATATCTTCCCATAAAGTTTTTACTATTTTGGAAGATGTAATGGCTTTTTGTAAATCTGTTGGGATTTTATGCATTCCACTATTTTATCAAAACCTATCGATTATAGCTAAAATAATTTAGCCCAAGATTAAGAGCAAATTGACAAATCAATATAAATATGCTACTATGAAATAAGAATTGGATCTTTGATATGGTTTTATGGCTCTTAGAGAAGGTTTAATAAAGCCTTTTTTAAAAACCATAAAACTCTAGAATAATGAAAAATATGTTAATAGTATGCATCTTAATGATCTTAGGATGTAACAGTAATGAGACTGCCTCATACGACTCCACTATCGTCCCAATTAAAAAAGATTCATTGATAAATTTGAAGGACGGACCTATTTTTGAGAAAAGAGATCTGATCACTGTTGATATAGATCTCAAGAAAAAAGTTGGCGATGCTTTCAAATTGTTGAGAAAATACGGAAGAGAAACGATAGTAATGCCAAAGAAAGTATCTTACGAATTGTTTAGTAGTTGGCCAAAAATTATTTTCGGAAAGGCAAAATTGCATGCCGGAATGGTAGAATTCCAAATAGAAGATGATTCAGCTTCACTATTCAAAGATTTGATTATACTTTTTGAGGATATTCCCCTCTCTACATCTAACCACGCAGGAGAAACATTATATCTATCTGGCGTAAACAGACCGGTGATAAGTCTTGTCTCTGAATTTGTAAGAAATATGTCTTTAGAATTGGTAGCTTCAGTTATCTTACATGAACTTAGGCATATCCAATTTTTTAATGGAAATTACTTACAAAAAGAAGTAGAAAGGGATCAAAATGAGCATCAGTCATATATGGCTCAACTTTACTTTCTAGCCTACGCATATGGTGGGCCTGATAAGGAAAAAGAGTGTTATGAAGCTAAGAGTAACAATATAGATGTCAAAGTTCCTTCATCTGATATTAATGAGTTTGCTTATTACTTCAATAAAGCAAGAGAGCTCGCTACAAAATATTGAAAAGTGACTTTTTTATTAAAATACTTCCATTCCGGAAGTATTTTTTATTTCTAGATAAAAATTGACGTTCTAAAAATCATCGTAAAGTATGATATACTCTGCAATATGAAAAAAATCAAAACAAGAGATATTGAAAAAGTTTACACGAAGGGAGAGTTTATAAAAAAGCTTCGTCGCCTTGCAGACTCACTAGAGAAAGGAAAAAAGTTCTCTATCCAAGTAGCAGGAGGTAAAATAAATGTTCCAGAAAATGCAATAATCAATATTGAACACGAAAAAAGCAAAAAGAGTGAAGAACTTGAGTTCCAGATAAAATGGAGTATCTAATTGGCAAATGAATACATAGTTCTTATTATTTATTCTGTAAAATACGGAATTTTTTCTTGTATTTTTAATTATAATTCCCTATCTAAAGCTAGTTTGACATAAAGCCAGATATATTATAATGTGACTTTAATTACAGTTGTTTAAAATATTACCTAATCATAAAATCTTTAAAAAATGAGAGAAAAAATTAAAATCGGTAACCAAAGATTTGAGATAGTCTATACTCAAAAAATGATCAGTACCATAGTCTCAAGACTTGCGAGAATGATAAGACGGGATTACAAAGACGACCCTGCTCCGCTTGTACTTCTTATCGTACTTAATGGGGCAATGTACTTTGGGGTAGATCTATCTCGTCGGCTTGAGGAGCTCGGAATTCACCCCGTAGATGAGACTATCAGGATATCTAAATACTCTGGTGACGAAAAAACAAAGAAGTTAGAGTTGGTAGCTGAGCCCATTATTGACCTGACTGGTTGCAACGTCATTGTAGTAGAAGACGTAAAAGAAGAAGGTGAAACATTAAGGTTCATCGATCAATACCTTAAGGGTAAAAACCCAAAATCTGTCGACTACTGTGTACTTTTGAGTAAAGCAGGCTACCCTCCTTTGGGTTTTGATATAAAGTACTGCGGAGAAGATAACTTACCTCCTGCCTGGTTGGTAGGATACGGCCTTGATTCCGAAAGAATGCACAGGTCCAAGAAATTCATTTGCGCTAAAATTTAATTCTCACAATTTAAAATTTTGTTATGAAAAGTAAAAACATTTTTATTTTTGACAATCATGCATTAATTCAACATCTGATGTCTTATTTAAGGGATAAAAACACCCCGACAAGTGAATTCAGAAAATTGCTGAAGCAAATCACAACTTTAATGGGATATAAGGTTTTGAAACATTTAATCCTTAATCCAGTTAAGATTAAAACTCCAATGAAAGCTACAGAGGCTAAGAGAATACCTGAAAAGAATATCCCGTTTATTGTGATTATCCTTCGTGCTGGTGACGGAATGAGAGAAGCAATGCTGGAATTAATTCCAACAGCTAAAGTTGGATATATTGGTTTGCGTAGAGTGGAGAGTAAAAAATTAAAAACAAAGAGAAGACAAAAGGTCATTATAGAGGAATATCTGAATAAACTCCCATCTGATGCTGACAAAAGAGAAGCTATAATACTTGACCCTATGCTTGCCTCAGGAACATCTGCATCACATGCAATCACACTTCTAAAAGAAGTAGGTGTGAAAAAAATTAAGTTCATGTGTATAGTGAGCTGTGATGCAGGTTTGACCAAGGTTACAACTGATCATCCGGACGTAAAATTCTTCTGCGCTGGTAATGATAAAAAACTTTTACCTAATAATTACATATCACCTGGACTAGGTGATGCCGGTGACCGCTTATGTGGAACTTTGTAATTTATTATTTAATAGATTAATTGAAAAGGCTGACCTTGTGTCAGCCTTTTTTTATTTGTAGAGTTTATCGGAATTAAAACTTATGATACAATAATGAATATGGATAATTTGAAGTCTGCATTGTTTTCAATTTTAATTTTAGTCGCTCTTGGTGGCATTGGATACTGGGCTGTTACTAGTCTACAATCAGGGCCTGAGCATTTAGATTATCAAGAAATAAAAGAATTAAAAAAAGAAAATGAGGAATTAAAAAAGGAATTGAAGAACCTTAATACACAGCTTGCTAGTCTACAACCTAAGGTTGAAGATACTGTACCGGAAGTAGTAAAGGAAGAATCGAAGCCTGTAGTAGAACAAACAAAAACAGAACCGACAACACCAACCAAATACAAAAATCAAACTCTAATAAATGAATTACAGAAACTTGTAGATGGAAATATCTTCATTAAACTAAAATCTCAAGGCACAAGGGTAGGAACTGTGCAAAAATTCCTAAATCTATACAACAAAACTTCAAACAGGATAGACAATGACTACGGTGCAACTACGCAGAAATTGGTAATAGCTTTCCAAAAAGACCAAGGATTAAAAGCAGATGGTGAGCTTGGCCCAACTACTTTCAAGAAAATGATAGACTGGCTCAAAAAGCAAGGATAGAAAAAGTAAAAATAAGATATAATCTTGACCTTGTAATATAGGTCTATTTGTGGTTAAATTCGATTAAACCAAATCATAAACCTTTAAACTCCTGCACCATGAAAAAAGCATACTACGCAATATTACAGAACAAAGCTGTGATAACAGCTTATTTGGTAACTATTTTTACTCTCTTATTTATCTTCATAGTTCCACCGATTGCTATAAAGATGAAGTATTTAAAAATATTAGACAATTCATTAACAAACTTTATCGTATTAGGAGCATGCACAACTTTCTGTGTAGTAAAACTCTTACAAGAAGGTTGGGATTGGAGAGAAGAATTAATAAAAAAAGTTAAATCTATAGATAGAAAATATGCTTTGGCATATATTGGATTTACTGTAGCAGGAATCACATTCTTATTATTAATGCAATTCCCCCTTGATTTAAAATTCAATCCGAAATCTCTAAAAACCTTACACTTTGTACTAGTCGTACCAGTATGCTTAGCTCAAGTATTAAGTTACTGGGTATATTTACCTAAGAAGTTACAGTTATTTACGAAATCGAAGTTTGGAATAGTAATTCTGTGTGGAATCTTTTTTACAGTCATGCATATAATGTTTACATTGAAGTTTATATTTATATGCTCCATAGGAGGTGTGGCGTTCTACTCTATGTATGCCATCTTCCCTAATGTATTATTGATGACTATGAGTCACTCGACACTTAACATTTTTGCCGGGTGTATGGGTGCGTTTAATACGTAAAACACTTCAGGGAGTTTTCTTTTTAAAAGGAAACTCCCTGTTTTTTATTTACATACCGTTACATTCGTTCACTACTCTCCGAGCTGTGGCTGTAGCGCCATTTTTATCAGTTACTGTATATTTTTTATTATATTTACGACAAGGGTTCATAAAAGCAGTATCCTCAAATTCGTCTGCAACAATAACTTTTGATGTGATATCTCCATCTTCCCTATCTGTCGCTTTATATCCTGGTTCAGAGTAGAAATCCGTCCTAGGTGGGCATCTATCTGGATACTGACAATCAGGATAAACTCCTGGGTGGAATATCTGGTAAGGGTTCGCACCATAGAGTGTAATTGTCGGAGGCATATTCGTAGTAGTTACTAACCCTCCTTGTGTCGTTGTAGTAGTAGTGGTGGTCGTTGTAGAAGTAGAGGTAGTTGTAGGAGGTTCAATAACACTCTGCTGTGTTGTAGTCTTTTTAGCTTCATTTAGATAGTAACTCGCCGGTCTTTTCTTCTGCACAAAGAGAGCAATAATAATGATAATAATCACTATTACTATTATCGTCTCTATGATTGCTGATCCTTTTTCGTGCTCTGTGTTAGTCATTTTCATATTGTAATTATAGGTCAATCCTTCAAAAAATGCTACTTGCGTAGATAATAAATAAAAACCCTCGCAAGTATAACTTGGAGGGTTTTTATTTATTAATTAGTGTGCTGTTACTGAGTGAACTTCATGAGTACGAGATCTACCTAGCATACGAGCAATTATAATAATAACTAAGATTAAGAATATCACTACTAACCACTGCCATATTGAGCTTGGCATAAAGCTACCTGAACCTTGTAATGATAAAGCAGTTAGACCATTATTGTTAAACTCATCTGTGGTAACAACTGGCTTTAATTCGCGAGCAGCATTTGTATCTGAATCTCTCACAGTAGTGTCTTTAGTTGTTGTAGAAGTTTTAGTCGTTGCAACTTTTTTTGTTGTTGTAGTGTTTTGGTTATTTACAACTGTCGTAGATGACAAAACTAATGGCTCATCATAAGTCATAGGGACTTTATAAAAAGCAGGTTCATTGTTTGGTATACGAGGCTGATAATCCCAGACACCTGGAACATAAGCAAGTGCAGAATGCGCACTAGCAAGGAGAAATGCAACGGCTAGGAATGCTATTGAAATTTTTATTGTTTTTGTATTCATGAGGGTATTATAGCATATATATGTGCTACTTGTCAAGCCCCCTACCCATGTAAATAGGCTTATACCATAAGGCTATTGTAGAATTATATATTAGGAGTTAAAAAGAGTATAATAAAATGTAATAAAAAGAATACATAGAAACTTATGAATAATCCATTTGAAAATGCCTTACTCCAACTAGAGCGAGCTACAAAAGTTAAACAATTTAGTAAAGAGTTCCTATCTAGACTCCACCAGCCAAATCGTGAAGTACGAGTGGCTATACCTATAACTATGGATGATGGAACACTTGCGATATTTGAAGGTTACAGAGTTCAATACAACAATGCCCGTGGGCCGTACAAAGGTGGTATACGTTACCACCAAGATACAGATATAAATGAAGTGAAAGCTTTGGCTTTTTGGATGACTCTAAAATGTGCAGTTGCAAATATTCCAATGGGTGGTGGTAAGGGAGGGATTACAGTTGACCCGAAGAAACTTTCAAAAGGTGAGCTTGAACGACTATCTCGTGAATGGATTAAACTTATGGTTCCTATTATCGGACCTCAAGTAGATGTCCCCGCTCCGGATGTAAATACCACACCAGAAATAATGGCTTGGATGGTAGATGAATATGCGAAAATTACTGGAGATAAGACTAATGCTGTTATTACTGGTAAGCCAATTGAAGTCGGTGGTTCAGAAGGTCGCGGACCTGCGACTGGACTCGGTGGATTTTATGTATTTGACCTAATACGCATAAAAATGGCTATGCCAGAGTCATGCAATATAGTAATCCAAGGATTTGGTAACGTCGGCGGTAATGCCGCAGAAATACTTTCAAAAAATGGCCACAAAATAATTGCCATATCTGATTCAAAAGGAGCAATACTAAAAGTTGATGGCATAGATATAAAACTTCTAAATGAATACAAAAAAGAAAATAAGCAAATATCAGGATTCCCCGGTTCAAAAATGATTACAAACGAAGAACTACTCCTCTTAGAATGTGACGTATTAATACCGGCTGCACTTGAGAACCAAATCACAGAAGTAAATGCTAAAGATATAAAGGCGAAGCTTGTCATGGAGCTTGCCAATGGACCAACGACACCAGAGGCAGATGATATACTTTACTCTCGGAACATTCCGGTAATCCCAGACATACTAGCCAATGCTGGTGGAGTGACAGTTTCAACTTTTGAATGGGAGCAAAATCTGAAAGGCGAGCATTGGACGCAAGAGGAAGTATTTAAGAAATTGAAAAAGATTATGGAAGAAGAAACAGAATTAATATTCAAACGTTCTGGAGAATTAAAAACTGACATCCGCCGAACAGCATTCATAGTCGCACTTGAACGCATAGAGCAAGCAACAAAATAATTTATGAACAAAGAAATACATACAGCACTTATCTCTGTCTTTCACAAAGATGGACTAGACGAAATAGTAAAACTTTTAAATAGTAAGGGGGTCAAGATATATTCTACAGGTGGGACTTCAAAATTCATTAAGGAACTTGGAGTACCTGTTACTGAGGTAGAGGAACTCACCGGCTTCCCTGCTATTTTTGATGGACGAGTGAAAACATTACATCCTGCTATCGCTGGTGGGATACTTAAAATCCGTGGAAATGTTATACATGAAGAAGAAGCAAAGAAGCACAGTATTCCAGAAATAGATCTTGTTATTGTGGACCTTTATCCGTTTGAGGAAACTCTACTATCGGGTGCATCTGATGAAGAAATTATTGAGAAAATAGATATAGGAGGTATTGCACTTATTCGTGCCGGAGCGAAGAATTTTAATGATGTAGTTATTATTCCTTCTGTCTATCAATATACTTCCCTATTAGAAATATTGAAGCGTAGCAGTAGTACAACTCTGTCTGAGCGAAAGATATTTGCAGGTAATGCATTTGAAGTCACAAGTATGTATGACACTGCTATAAGAGGCTACTTCCAAGGGTCTAAATTGCGCTATGGCGAGAATCCACATCAAAGTGGGATGTTCGTCGGAGACATGAGTAAAGCTTTCACAATAGTTCAAGGTAAAGAACTTTCATACAACAATCTCTTAGATACTGACGCAGCGGTGAGACTTATAAAAGATTTCAATACTCCAGCCTTTGCTATACTCAAACATACAAATGCTTGCGGTTGTGCAACAGGTCAAGGTGACACCCTTACCCTTCTAAAAAGCGCCTACACAGCTGACCCAGTATCTGCATTTGGAGGAATACTTGTGACTAACCAAGAGATAACTGAAAAAGTTGCAAAGTATCTAGTAGAAGAAATAAAACTTTTCTTTGAGATACTGATTGCTCCATCATTTACATCTGAGGCACTAGCAATACTACAAAAGAAAGAAGATGTAAGAGTGTTAAAATTAAACAATTTTGAAATACCAAAAAAAGAAATCCGTACCGCGCTCACTGGTCTACTTGTTCAAGACAGAGATATTCAAGTAGATAGTAAAGACAATTTTACTGTAGTTACAAAACGTCTACCAACAGAAACTGAACTGGAAGATATGGTTATAGGTGCTACTATTGCAAAGCATTTAAAATCTAACTGCGTAGTAATAGTCAAAGATGGTTCTATGGTTACTATGGGTGCCGGACAAGTGTCACGAGTGGATGCACTAAAGAATGCACTTGAAAAAGCAAAAGGGTTCGGTCTTGATGTATCGGGTGGAATACTTGCATCTGAAGCTTTTCTTCCATTCCCTGACTGTGTGGAGATTGCAGGAAGTGTCGGCGTAACTGCAGTTGTACAACCTGGCGGATCAAAGAAAGACCAGCTCTCAATAGATAAAGCAGATGAACTCGGTATGGCTATGGTGACGACTGGATTCAGACATTTTAAACATTAATATTATGAAAAATAAATCAGTCCGACTTGGAACACATATAAAGCCAGAGCGATATAATCTAACCCTCAAGCCTGACTTGGAGGCTTTTACTTTTTCTGGGAAGGAAGTAATAAATATTACTCTTTATAAGGCAGTGAAAGAGATTGTACTTCACAGTAAAGACATAGATATTGAAACTGCAGAAATTACACAAGGGAAAGATATGCAATTCGCGCAAAAAATTTCTTATGATATAAAAGCTGAAACTGTTACCTTCTTTTTTAAAAAACCAATCAAAAAAGGCAAGGCAAAATTATCCGTCGTATTTGAAGGTGCTATTAATGAGACTCTTCGAGGATTCTACCGAAGCCGATATACTCTCGCTGGTAAGACAAAACATCTTGCTACAACTCAATTTGAGGCAACTGATGCAAGACGTGCCTTCCCTTGCTTTGACGAACCAGCCCAGAAAGCAATATTTGATGTATCATTAATAATCCCTGGGAATCACACTGCGATATCAAATACTCTACCGACTATAGTTAAAGAACATGAAGCTGGATATAAAATAGTGGAATTCGCTTCTACTCCACGTATGTCTACCTACCTACTCGCATTTATAATTGGCGAGTTTGAATATGTAGAAGGATACACCAAAGATAAAGTCCAAGTCAGAGTATTTACAACAGAAGGTAAAAAACATCAAGCTAAATTTGCTCTCCAAGTAGCCATAAAGTCTCTTGAATTTTATAACGAATATTTTGGTATTCCCTATCCACTACCGATACTCGACATGATAGCAATACCTGACTTTGAATCTGGTGCGATGGAGAACTGGGGAGCGGTGACGTATCGCGAGACAGCAATTCTTGTAGATGAAGAACATTCATCGCTGGCCAATAAACAGTGGGTAGCCCTTGTTATAGCTCATGAGCTAGCACACCAATGGTTTGGCAACTTGGTTACTATGGAATGGTGGACTGATTTATGGCTAAATGAAGGCTTTGCATCATATATCGAATATCTTGCCGTCGACCATATATTCCCACAATGGAAGATTTGGGATCAATTCTTAACTGCAGATATGGCTGCTGCTCTTCGGCTTGATGCACTCGCCCACTCGCACCCAATTGAAGTAACAGTTCACCATCCAGATGAAATAAATGAAATCTTTGATACCGTCTCGTATGCTAAGGGAGCGTCTGTTATACGGATGCTTGCTTCATACTTAGGAGAGAGTAATTTCAAAATGGGATTACAGCATTACTTAAAAAAATATAGCTATAAGAATACGAACACTGTCGATCTTTGGGGGTCATTTGAGAAGATAAGTAAAAAGCCTGTAACACGACTGATGCGTGAATGGACTGGAAAAACTGGATATCCTCTTCTGTCTCTAAAGGAAAAGAATAATCAATACTCTGTATCACAAGAACGATTCTTTTCGAGCCGAATTTCTGCTAAAAAAAATAAAGAGAAAACAGTTTGGCATATACCATTTCAATATGAAAGCAATAATAAAGTGCTAGGAGGGTTGCTTACCAAGACTTCTTCTCCGCTTATCGGAAAATCAATAGGCAAGGTAAATAAGGGAGAGCAATCCGTTGTGAGAGTCAGATATGACAAAGAAAGTCTTACTCGACTAAAGGATAAGATTGAAGTCGGAAAACTTTCTGTTCATGATAGATTGGGAATTATTCGTGATTTATTTGCACTTGCAGAAGGTGGGTATATCTCTGGTGGTATTGCATTAGAATTTTCCCTATCATACAAAAATGAGACGGAATACATAGTATGGTCTGAGATTGCTTCGGGAATAGATAGGATATACAACATTATTGCAAATGAAAAATTCGTTGGTCTCTATAAAAAATTCGCATTAGAACTTTTTAACCCAATTACAAAAAAAATTGGTTGGAATAAAATCAAAGGTGAAGATCATTCGCATACATTTCTCCGATCACTCTCTCTCTCCTATGCAGGATTTTATGGAAACAAAGATGTAATACTTGAAGCTCAAAAAAGATTTAAGAATAGAAGTAAAAATCCAATTGAAGCTGATATTCGAAGCGTGACGTATTCTATTGTCGCCCACAATGGAGGCATAAAAGAGTGGAAAGAATTCCAAAAATTACACCTAAACACAGAGATGCACGAAGAGAAAGAGAGGTACGTCCGAGCATTAGCATTATTTAAAGATAAAGAATTACTCAAGAAAACACTTGCTTATGCCCTATCAGTGAATGTTCGTAACCAAGACGCCCCTCACCTTATAACTGCGGTATGGCGCAATAGTTATGGGAAAGATATAGCATGGAGTTTTGTAAAAAATAATTGGAAAGTTATTCTTAAACGTTTTGGTGAAGGCGGGCATTTCTTATCACGATTGATTCCTCCACTTGGTAATCACATTAAAGCGAAAGACGCTCTTGACGCTAAGAAATTCTTCAAGAAAAATCTAGCTCCTGGCGCCGAGCGCACGCTAGAGCAAGCCTACGAGCGTATATATTCAAACTCCGCTTGGCTGGCATCTGATAAAGTAAATATCAAAAAGTGGTTAGAGAAAAATTACGGTAAGTAGTATAATAATGATATGGATATACACCCAATCTTTGTACATTTCCCTATAGCATTAATGACATTCTATGCTATAGCTGAATTAATGAGGTTTAAAAAGCTTACACAAACAGCTTACTTTTTCTATGTGAAAGCAGTTCTAGTAATAGGAGGAACATTATCTGCGTTTCTTGCTCTCAATACTGGTGAGACAGCCGAGCACTTAGCTGATCGTAGTTTACGTCCACTCATAGAAATACATGCTACGTTCGCATCGGCTTCCACTTGGATTTTCGGAATCATCTCTGTTATGTATTTGATATCTTGGATAAGTAGGTCTGAATGGAATCAGAAAATTTCTATGGGTGGTTTAGGAAATTATTGGAATAAAATCGTCACCCTAGTAAATAAAATTCTAAATAGTAGCTTTATGTTGTTATTTGCTTTAGTTGGATTGATAGTAATAACTATCACTGGTGCTCTTGGTGGAGCAATAGTTTATGGACCAGATATTGACCCTATAGTGAACTTTATATATCATCTATTTTTTTAATTTAGAAAAGTCTTCCTATGAAGTGAAGTTTGCCCGTGCTTTTTGATTGCTTCATAGTGGGCTTTTGTACCGTAGCCGACATGGTTTTCAAATCCGTATTCTGGGTATTCATTCGCATATCTAGACATCAAATTATCTCTTGAAACTTTCGCTACTATTGAAGCAAAAGAAATGACTGGGTGAAGCTCATCGCCTTTGATAATTGTCTCTTGATTTATAAACTCTTTTGGTGCTTTCAACCCCCCGTCCAGATATATCATAGCCTCTAGCAACTGGCCATTAGTATTTAGCTTAGATAAAGAAGAGTCTAGTGCTTTTTGTATTGCCCGAACAATACCAACTTTATCTATCCACTCTGCACTTACAAGCGATACTGCAAAATCACAATTGCCTTTGGCTTTTTCTTCTTTCAAAAATTTAAGCCATTTTTCTCTTTGCTTTTTTGTGAGTTTTTTAGAATCACGAAGTGGAAGTTTGTTTTGCATAGAAAAATCCCACCATAGTGTCTGCTGACGCCCTATATCAGTCATGAAGGCGCAAACTGCCACTGGCCCTGCAATCGGACCCCTGCCTACTTCGTCAATCCCGACTATATATTTCATATAATTAGATTATAGCATGTAGTACTGTCTCGTTTTTAAAAAATAAAAAAAAGATGGTTAACTTATTCAGTTATCCATCTTTTACTACAGTTTTTTACTGCTTAGTGTTAAATGATTTCAAGGATGATTTTCATCATATCTTCGATACTGGTCTCTCTTTCTTTAAATGACAAATGCTCCCCAGTAACAAGGTTATCACTTGCAACCAATATGGTGAGAGTCTTTTTCTTGTAATGTTCTCCCAGGCAAAAGAGTGCGTGCGACTCCATCTCTACGCCAATAACACCCTTATCTGCCATAATTTCCCAATCCTTTTTCTCGCCCTTTTTATAATTTTTCAGGTCATAGAAAGTATCGGATGAGAAAAGAGTGCCGGTCTTAATTTTTATACTGTGTTTAGCCGCTGCTTCCTCTGCTTTTTTCCAAAGATCCAAAGATGGATAAGCCTCTATCGTGTGATAATTCATATTTGAATCGGTAATTGCTTTTTTCGGTAAGAATATACTACGGCAAGGAACATCTATCTGATAGGAACCAAAAGTTCCTATGCGGATTATCGTTTCAACATCATAATCCATTAACATTTCATTCGCATAAATAGACAAAGAAGGTTGACCCATCCCTGATGGATGAACACTAAACTTTTTGCCTGATTCTGATTTACCAGTATAACCGAACATCCCTCGGATGCCATTGAAGCGAAATCGGCTTTCGTCTTCAATGTAATTATCTGCTATGTACTTTGCCCGAACTAAGTCTCCTGGCATAAGTACTGTTTGTGCAATTTCGCCTTTTTTGGCATCAATGTGAATACTCATAATCGTAATTTTTTAGTTGAAGAATATGGGTTAGTTTATTTGACAGTCATGCCCAGACTAGCTGGACCAAAACCAAGCGGTAACAGAGAGTCAATCCCTATAACACGATATATTTTATCGTTGTTAAAACCATCCAAAAGAAATATTAATTGCTTACCTATTCTGTCTTCGACTTCTTTTAGAGATTGTCTACAAACACCGCAAGGTGCAACCGGGGTTTCTCCCACATAATCTACTCCTTCACTTTTGTGTTTTGCTGTGACAGCAATTTTGATGATTTTTTCTGTTTGGTGTGTAACATGTAAATAATGGAGTAAAACTCTTTCAGCACATGTTGTTACTGTATATGCTGCGTTTTCATAGTTAGATCCATCTTCAATAATGGTTAGATCGTCAAGTTGGATAGTACAACCAACTTCAAATCCCGAATAGGGAGAATAGGAACCTTTTGTAGCTTTCCTTGCTTTTAGGATCATTTCCTGTTCATCAGGTGAAAGCTCTTCCAATTTACATTGAAAAATTTCCTGCAGGAGAATTATTTTTTTCATATTTGTATGTTTAGTTAAATTAAATTGGTTGTCTTTACTTCTATAAAAAGAAGCAAGGATAACCAATCTAATTCCATACAAATTTTATGTCAAAGTGCTTCAGTTATTTGTGACTTTATAATATATAGCATTGTTTGTCAATAAGATTAACATACTGCTATAATCGGTCTATGAATTCTAAATTTATTCACCTCCACACTCATTCTCACTATTCCCTGCTTGACGGATTGTCCAAGATTGAGGATATGGTTCGCATAGCCAAAGAAGCTAAAATGTCTGCAATTGCCGTCACCGACCACGGTAATATGTATGGTGCTATTGAGCTCTATAAGGAGTGCAAGAAGGCTGGAATCAAACCGATAATAGGCTGTGAAGTATATGTAGCCGAGAGAGGTATGGAAGACAAAGAGCCCGGTATAGACAACAAGCGCTACCACCTCATACTCCTTGCGAAAAACTTACAAGGGTACAAAAATTTAATGAGAATAGTAACCGAAGCAAACCTAAAAGGTTACTATTATAAACCTCGAGTAGATATGGAATTACTCCGAGAATTCCACGATGGTATCATCGCGCTATCTGGGTGTATGGGGGGTAAACTCTCACGAGCAATACTTTCTGGAAACGAAGAAAAAGTTGAAGAACTTGTAAAAGAGCATATAGATGTTTTTGGCAAGGAAAATTACTTTATAGAAATCCAAGCTCATCCTCATATTGAGCGAGATCAAGAACTCAGAGAAAAATTAGTTGCTCTTGCAAAGAAGCATGATATTACCTATGTAGCTACGCAAGATTCACACTACCCATGTAAAGACGACCATGAAGCGCACCATACACTTCTACAAGTAAACACAGGAGCAGACGGAAAAGATTCTAGTAAATTTGAATTCTCTGATGATGACTTCTCTCTGATAGATGAGGAAACTGCTTTGAATTATTTTAAAGATTTTCCAGAAGCAGTATCTAATACTTCTATCGTAAATGATAT
>CAYHMN010000016.1:12290-17017 GCA_964357795.1 uncultured Candidatus Saccharibacteria bacterium | reverse complement strand
AAATAACACTGAAATGCTTTTTGATGCAGTGGATGGAACACCGGATACTCTTACTATAGAAGATGGTAATGAACTACATATATATACTACTGACACTTTTACTCCTGGAGGGACGGTGACTACGAGCCCATCGGCATCTTCGTCATCACTTGATGGAGATGTACACATAGATGGAACAGGGACACTTTCTATGGGAACAAATGCGCTCTCAGTAGGAGGCGACTATAATAACGAAGGAACATTTTCCAAGTCTACTGGCCAGACGACGTTATTTACTGCAACCGCAAGTGGACATACTATAGTCGGTGGTGGGGAAAATTTTGACTCACTCACTTTCAATGGCTCTGGTGGTGGGTGGACATTCTCTGATGCCAATACTGCGGATGTTGATCTGACGGTGATTGCTGGCACTCTTACTGTAGGGGCTCTTGCTCTAACTGTAACTGGCAATACTTCTGTTACAGGGACGCTAACGATAACTTCTGCGACAGGCACCAAAGCTTTCAATGGCAATGTCACTATCAACAATGGAGGAGTCTGGAATAATACAGCTGCCAATGTTGCCCTTACGCTACCTGGAAGTTTACAAAGTGATGGCACCTTCAATGCTGGTTCGGGTGCGCATACTTTCTCTGGAGCAAGTAAGACTATCAGTGGTGCCAACTCTATAACCCTTGCTTCTATTGCCTCTACGAGTTTGACTAATAATGGAACACTCGTTGTAACTGGGGTAATATCGGGAACTTTATTTACCAATGGTGCTACTGGAATTCTAACTCTAGGGGCAGCACCGAGCGTGACTACATTTACCGCGAACGCTTCGGGTAATAGCGTGACTTATAACTGTGCTGTGTCTTGTACAATGAAAGCAAGCTCGGCGAATTATTATAATCTATTAATCAGCACAGGAAATATTACAAGTGTAGCTGATACTGTAGCCAATAATCTGACAATATCAAGTGGGACATTTACGCTCGCAAATGCATCATTCACAGTGACAGGAGCAACTTCTATTACTGGGGCACTTGCAAATGCCACAGGTAACACTGGTACGAGAACTTTCACAGGGCTTGTGACGATAAACTCTGGAGGTTCAGTTGATCTGACAACTGGTACTGACCCAGTACTTTCTTTCGGTAGTGGAGTTACGGCATCAAGTGGGGCAGGCTCGGTAAACTTCGGAATAGGTGCCACTGCTCTGACTGCGACTCAAGCTTTTACTAGTACAGGTAGTATGACTTTTGGAGCAGTAACAGTAAACAGTGGAGCAACTCTTACAAACAGTGTGGCTGGAACTCTAAGTCTCACAAGTCTGACTCTTGCTAGTGGTGCAGGTGGAGTGACACTCCCTACAGGTTCTACTACAACTTCTAGCGGCACGGTAACATTTACTGCCAATGCAACTGGTACAAATACGGCTATCACTCTGGCGGGAACTGCCATTCTAAATGCTGGAGCAATAACTTTTAGTACACCTTCGAGTACTGGTACTCAAGCAATCGATGTAGCTAGTGGAACACTCACTGTCACTGGTCTTACTTCTATTAATGGAGGTGCCAGTGCCACCTCAACTATTTCTGCGAGTACTGGAACTTTAAACTTTAACGGAAATGTTACAATTGGTGGCACTGCTTCAAATGGTAGGATTACTACAACTGATGCAGGAATACTTAATCTTGCTGGAACACTATCCGGTGAAGGAACATTCTCTTGGAATGCTGGTACTACTTTTAATACTTCAGGAACTGCACAAATAAGTACAACTCTCTCAGGGGGGGAAGCATTACCGAACCTCAATGTCTTGAGTGGGACAACTACAGTTAATAACCAAGTTATCACTATCAATGGTGCGACAAATATCACAGGGTCTCTTGTGAATCTAACAGGAGCTAATGCAAAAACATTTACTGGACTTGTGACTATAAATTCTGGAGGCGTACTTGATTTATCAACTGTTACAGCTCCAGCGGTGAACTTTGGGGCAGGTATTGTAAACAATAGTGATGCTACGAATTCTTTTAGAGTCGGAGGGGCGGCGACACTTGTTGGCAATATTTCAGGTAGTGGAACAGGAGGATTTAATTTCCAAAGCTCACTCACAATTTCAAGTGGGACTACTACGAATAGTTATACTGCTGGAGCTTTAGGAGTAACTATTGACGGTACGTTTACTCTTACTGGTCACTGGACTCAAGGAGCAGGGACAACTCTATATTATGGTTCAACTAATGCTATGGCTGGAGCAGGAACTCTTGATGCGAGTACAAATTTAAATACTATTAATTATGATTTTGCTGGAGTGCAAACTGTTAAAGTTATAACCTATAGGAATCTTACACTTAGTGGTAGTGGAGTGAAAACAGCAGCTACTACTCCGACAGTCAACGGTGTACTTTCAATGGAAGGAACAGCAACGATTACAGTGACGACAGGAGTAGTAACTTATGGTTCATCGGGAACACTTCAATACAATACTACGACTGCAAGAAATTCTTCATCTGAAGAATGGATTACAACATTCAACGGTAGTGGGGGAGTAATTATTGGAAGTACCGGGGTGATTACTCTTGATAGTGCAAAAGTTCTAGATACTAGCGTACCGCTTACTATTAGTAGTGGCTCATCACTAAATACTTCAGGAAGCAACTTCCAAGTAACTTTTAGTGGAGATTTTATAAATAGTGGTGGCACATTTACTGCCAATGCTTCCCCAATAGTTATTGCAAGTACTGCTACTCAAGCTATCGCTGGATTTACCACCACCGGTCTAGTATCTATGACCAAAACTTCTGGCACAGCTACATTCGGAGGAAATGTCGCTGGAGGAGGACTGACTATCAACGGCTCAGGTGGAACACTAAACCTTGGAACAGGACGCACTCATACATTCACTGGTGATGTGACTCTTACCGCAGGAACTCTCAATGGTGGAACATCTACCACTTTGAATCTCTCAAATACAAGTGCAACTGTTTGGGGTGGTACAGGTTCAGTATTTAATGCTGGTACTGGTACTGTGAACTTCTCTGGAGGAAACCAAACCCTCGCTGCTACAACCACAACATTTAACAATCTGACATTTAGTGGAAGTGACACAAAGACGTTTACAAGTGCGACTGTTATCAATGGAGATTTTGATAATCAAGGGGGTTCACCATCATATGCTACATGGAATCCATCAGATAAAGATGTAGATGTTGATCTCTCTGGTGGTAATTTGGTAGCTTCAAATGGAAATGGAGAAACAGGGAGTGTACGTTCTACTATAGGTAAAAGTAGTGGTAAATGGTATTGGGAGATGACTTTAACAGATGCAGATAATAGTGGTTGGGGAATTGGTGTGGGTAATTCTTCAGCTAGTATTGCAGCTTATCCGGGGATAGATGCAAACTCATGGATGTATTGGTTTTATACAGGTGATAAGTATACAAATGATGTAGGAACAGAATATGAAGCTGGAACTCCACCAATAGGAGTTACTAACGATGTTGTAGGTGTCCTACTAAATATGGATGATGGCGAGATTAGTTTTAGAAGAAATAACGCTAACTTTGGTGTAGCATATACAGGATTGACTGGCACTATATATGGGATGGTTGGGAATAATAATGCTTTGTTTACAGGTACAGCAAATTTTGGGGCATCAGCTTTTACATACAGTGTCCCAAGCGGATATAATGCTGGGCTTTATACTGGAGGCACAGTTGCTATTGCTACCGGTAATCAAACTATTACTCTAAAAGGAGACTTCACAAACACCGGGATTGCCCTTGATGCTGGAAGTTCAAATATAATACTTGACGGTACTGATACTCAAAGTATAAAAGGTTTCACTACTACAGGAACAGTAACCTCAACTAAAACCGGAGGAGTAGCCACACTACAATCTGCAGTTTCTGCAGGCTCACTTGTGGTTAATGGTGCTAGTGGAACTCTAAATCTAGGGACAACCCTTACCCATACATTTACAAGTGGGGTAACTTTAACTTCCGGTACTCTTAATCTGAACGATAATAATTTATCAATTCCAAGTTTCTCAAGTTCAAATAGTAACACTCGTGCTCTCACTATGGGTTCAGGGACTCTTACGCTCACGGGGACAGGCACAGTCTGGGACATGGCAACAAGTAGTAATGCTACCGTGACGGCAGGGACTTCAACTATCAAACTTACTGACTCATCTGCAACTGGTAAGACATTTGCCGGCGGAGGCAAGACTTATAACAATATCTGGTTTGCTCCTAGTACCGGCACTGGTAGCTATACTATTTCTGGAGATAATACATTTAATGATTTCAAAGATGACGGAAGTGAAGCTCACTCCCTATTATTCACTACTGGTTCAACGCAACACCTAACTTCTTGGAATGTTAGTGGTTCATCTGGGAAACTGAAGACTATTAATAGTACTGACAACTCTGGAATACATACACTATATATAGATGGTTCAGGCTCAGCAAATGCAGATTATCTTAATATTCAGCACTCTGTAGCAACTCCAAATGGAAGATGGTTTGCAGGACTCAATAGTACAAACAATCAAGGGGTAGTTTCAGTTGGAAGTGGTTGGCTCTTTATCCTTGAGAAAGATTATAGAGGAGGTGGTATATTTGGTGAAAGTCAGGATGGTGGTGGTGGCAGTCAAAGCGGCGGAGGTGGTGGTGGTGGCGGAGGAGGTGATGATGATGACGGCGGAGGAGGAGACGAAGGTGGTGGAGGTGGTGTAG
>CAYHMN010000016.1:0-12280 GCA_964357795.1 uncultured Candidatus Saccharibacteria bacterium | reverse complement strand
TTGTTGTGTTATTTTATTGGTGGGATTTTTTTTGGGGGGTCTTATTCGGTTAATTTGTTTAGGTTGTAGTAGTATTCTTAGGTGGGGGCGGTGGGGTTGGTGGCGGAGACAGCGGGTTCTTCTTTAAGAATAGAAGGATGCTAGCGTCTGTAGGTTACTTTGATTTTCATAATTTTGGAAATTATTTCTCTAGTGTTTTCAGATTCTAAATAACATAAAATCTGTATCTTTTAATTGCTGATATTGTTCTTTTGTCCTATAATACAGGAAGCATACCATGATCCCCATGACCAAACGGAAATTTACAAATATCGTACTATTAGTGATAGTTATTACTTCACTCTCTTTTGGTGGCTATTTCTATTATAAATTCCGAGCACTGAAGAATAATCCAAATGCACAAGTACAAAAAGAAGCAGAAGACTTGCTCGCTCAAGTAGCCCAGATATACCTCATACCTACTGGAGAAGAGCCGACCATCGCTACTGTATCTGACCCTAATGCACTCAAGAATCAATCCTTCTTTACCCAATCCCAAAAAGGTGACAAGGTGCTGATATTCACTAAAGCAGGCAGAGCTGTGCTATATAGACCAAGTATAAATAAGATTATAGAAACTGCTCCTATAAATAATGATAAAAATGAACAAACCAAACCACCAGAAGAAACAACAAGCTCAACAGAAGAAAAAAGTTTCTAGTTATATCTATTGGGGTATATTAGTATCTTTACTTTTTTATCCTGCCACTTACTTATATGCGGCACTTTCTTGTAGTGTAACAACACAAGCAGCTTGTACTGGTGGAAGCGTAACACTTCTTCGTATGTCTGGTTCTACAAATGCTCACTCTGAGCTTCCAAGCCAGTCCAATGCTAACTACGCTAGTAATGTAGTTTGTTGTTCTGGTATATCATCAATAGGGAACTCTTGTTCGGCTTTTAATAAACAAATCTTTGCTAGAATTTCTGGAGTGACAAATGGAACCATTCAAGAGACAAGTGTGAATACATACGGTACTGATGTCTGCTTATCTGATGGAGTTGGGAATGATACCATCACTGTCGGATATCAAAATACAAATTGTTCTGGGTACGATACTACTATTGCATCTATCTCAAGTAGTGATAATGCTCACGTCGGAGACGGAAGTGCATACACAAGAAAAATTTGTGCGACAATTACCCAACCAACTATAATTTTTGATTTAGATACAGGAACATCAGGCTCAACTGAAAATGGTCCAGGATATACTGTACCACTCGGCACCTTATCTTCAGGATCAGTTACAGTTTCAAACGGCTCAATTAATATGATTATTGCTGAAGCTGATACGAATGCAGCAGGTGGAATGGTAGTCACGGTGCAAAATACTAATGGCTCCAATGGCCTCGTCTCTACATCTGCACCATCTGATAATATAAATAGTGCACAAGCACCTATGTCTGCTGGAAGTGAGAATTATGGTCTATGTGTGGCGACTGCAGGACTTACTGGATTTACTCGAGCAACAGGTTATGTTTCAGATACTTGTGCTCTTAACTCAGGGACAAATGGCGTACGAGCTCTTACAAGTACACCTACGAATATTTTAAATTCTGGCGGAGCACCGCTTTCTGGTGGTCATGCTGAGATTGTAGTAAATGCTTCTATAAGTACAACAACTCCAGCACATAATGACTATACTGATGAGCTTACTTTCATTGCAACTGGAACATTCTAGGGCAATAGTTATCCACAACGCATATTTATATATCTTTTATATGAAATATATGATAAAATAAGCTTAGAAATATTATTATCAAATTATTAATTACAAGTCGTTTATTATGAAAATATTAAAACTTAAAAAGTCTATGTTTAAGAAAATCGCAACCTCAATCACAATGGTCGCTCTAGTCCTAATTACATCTTTTGGTCCACAGCTTGCAGAGGCTTTGGCTATTACAGCTTCTAAAGATACAGCAACTAGACTACAAATTAGTACCAATGCTGACCATGTTTTTAGCTTTACAATGCCTACTGCTATTGATTTTGATGTTACTACACAGCATGACGGTTTTCACTTTGATTTTCCTGCAAGTTTTGTAGCAAGCGGTACATGGGCCAATGCAGACTTTGCCTTTACAGATAGTAACGGTTCTCATACTATAGAAGGCACTACTCAAGGTGCTGGTACTATCACTTGTACATCTACTACTGCTCAGAACGTATGTGTTGCTTTTGATACGACAAATAACATCTTTACAGTTAAACCATCTACGACTTACACTTCATCTTCAACTGCTTCAGCTGTCACATTCACTATATTGGGTACAGGGGCAGGTGGTACATTATTGAACCCAGCTTCTGTAGCTTCCACAAATATTGATATTCAAATGTGTGATGAAGTAGCTGCTTGTTTTACAGCATTTACAACATCTCACTCAAGCCAAATTGCTTTTGGTGTTATTGATGACGATACAGTTGCTGTGACTGCCTCAGTTAATTCATCAATTACTTTTGACTTAGATACTGCAGGAAGCAACGATAGTACTTGTGATACAGATGAAACATCAGGAGCAGGGGGGTATACAATAGCCCTTGGTTCTATTACAACTGCTGATTCAAGGATATCTGGTGCAACCGATACCATAAACCTTATTTGTGTGGATCTAGATACTAATGCAGGCGGAGGAGCTATAATCACAGTTCAAAATGCCAATGGTGCAAGCGGTCTTGTTTCTACCTCTACTCCAGCAGACGACATAGATACTAATGATGGAGTTGCTGTAACTGCTGGTACTGAAAACTATGGTTTATGTGTAGTGACTTTCACTGGTGGTTTAGATGATGAAGGAGGGTATAATGGTGATACTTGTGCTGCGAATAGTGCAACCAATGTGGTTCAATCTATGTCTGCAGTTACTCCTGAGACTATATTTGATACGGATGGTGCTCCTATAGCAGGTGGCCGTGGAAGTATAGCCGTAAATGCTTCAGTCGCTGTAAGTCAGGCATCTCACAACGACTATACTGATGCTATTACATTTTTAGCAACTGCTACTTTCTAATAGATATATAGATTCCTAAGAATGAATAATTATTCAAACAACAGGAGCATACTTGTGCTCTTCATAGCGGTATACATTTCCTTGTTCTTCGGTGCAAGTAATACATATGCGATAAGCTTAAGCCCTGTTCGTGTTGAAGTGAGTGGTAACCCTGGGGAAACTGTAACCCCAGAGATGACTATAACTAACGAGAGTGAAGGGAATACAACTTTCTATTCTTCTTTTTCAAACTTTGAAGCGTCAGGTGATACAGGTAACCCATCTTTTGTTGAACCTAAGGATGGTATCGGCACTTGGATGACTGCTCCAGAATCAATCATTCTGAAATCTAAAGAATCAAAAACTATTACATTTTCTATAAATATTCCTGATAATGCAGAACCAGGAGGACATTTCGGGTCAATAATGTGGGGCACTAGTCCAAATACTCCAGGGTCCGGAGTCTCTATTGGTTCAAAAGCAGCAATGCTAGTACTACTTTCTGTGAATGGTAATGTCAAAGAAGCTGGAGGTCTTGTAGATTTCACAACCCGCGACAATAAAAAGTTTTACAATACTCTACCAGTATCTTTCACTTATCGTTTCCGCAATGATGGAGGAGACCGTATAAAGCCAGTTGGTAAAATTACTATGCGTAACATTGTGTACCTACCAGCTGATCGCATAGATGCAAACCCATCTAGTGGCAACATATTGCCGAATAGTACTCGTCGTTTTAATGTAGACTGGGTGAAAAATCCACGTGCAAAAGATTATGTAGAGCCTACAGGTACATTCGCACAATTCTTTGACCAAGCAAAATATCAATGGCGCAACTTTGCTATCGGTCCATACTTTGCAAAAGTTAATCTTCTTTATGGTACGGAAGCTATACGTGTAACCAAGAGCACATTCTTTTTTGTATTCCCATGGCAGTTAATCGTATGCCTTGCAGTTATATTTATAATAGTATTCTGGGGTGGAAAGAAGCTCATAAAGCGATATAACAGACATATTATACAGAAGGCACGTGCTGGTATGAACACACCAAACGATTTGCCTTCTCATGGATAATAAAAAACTCATAATTAAATTTATCATCGTGCTCTTTGTGGTTATATCTGTACCACTCTTTACCTCTGCGAGTTTTCATGAGGCAACTCTAAATGTATCTATATCAGCAACAGTTGGAGGTCCTGTAGATGAAGATTGTAACGGTTGTAACAGCGGTTCAATTACAGGCATAATATTCTCTGGTCATGCTTATCCAGGAGCTACAGTCCATATTTGGAAAAATGGTATACCAAAGACGACAACTCTCGCCGATAGTGCGGGATATTTCAGGACTACAATAACTGAAATTTATAGCCCCAACGTACTTTATACTCTATATGCCATTGATAAAGAGGGTAGACGCTCTACACTTCTCAATTATCCAGTAGTTATTAAAATTGGTTATGTAACACATATTAGCGGGATACTTTTTGCCCCTACGATTGGGTCTGACAAAGTGGAAGTGAAAGCAGGTGGCAATATTACTATATCCGGATATGCATTACCTAGTGTTCCACTTGACCTTGTACTAGGCGGGCTACAAAGTAGAATTTTTAAGATAACAAGTAATAGTGATGGTACTTACAAGATTACCATACCACTTAATGGCTTTAGAAATGGTGAATACAAAGTACATACTAAATATGTGGATGATAATAGGATAAGTAAAGTAATCCAATTTACAATTGGAAACATAGATATACTTAGTGTTGACCTGACAACAAACATACCAGGGGATTGTAATGCTGACCAAGTGATAAATCTTATTGATTTCTCAGTTATGGCATTTTGGTATAGGAAAGACAATCCACCTCGATGTATAGATACAAATAAAGATAATGTCATCAACTTGGTAGATTTCTCAATATTAGCCTTTTATTGGACTGGCTAGTGATATAATGTTTATATACATGAAGAAATTTCTATTTACTATCGCTATATTCCTTTCATACAATGTTTCAGCTTTTGCTGCTGATTTGTCTGTAGTAGCACCTGCTAATATTAGCGATAGTAATCCTTTTACTGTATTAGTCAATTTGAATACTGGTGGAGTATTAATTAATTCTGTGGATGTTACGATATCTTATCCCAAAGATATTCTATTATTTAAGGGTTATAAAGAGGAAAATTCAATCAAGAAGTTATGGTTGGCTCCTCCGACTGAATCTCTCGGCTCTATTCACTTTTCTGGGATTATACCTGGAGGTGTAGATGGAGTATACGATCCAGATAAACATGGACTCCAACCTCTACCTATCATAGAGTTACTTTTCTCTGCGAAAAGTGATGGCAAGGGGGATTTTATCGTGACTGGGTCTAGTATATTACAAAATGATGGTTTTGGCTCAACGCTTTCTCATAAGATTAATAATGCTACTATAATGGTTGTGCGCAATCCAATTTCTATCAAAGAAGAAACCCAATTAGAAAAAGATACCAGTGATATAAATCCGCCAGAATCTTTCACTATAGAATATATCAAAGCTTCCTTCTTCTCTAAAACACCCGCAATGGTTATGTTCTCCACAACAGATATAGAATCTGGAATAGAAAAATATCAAATCAAAGAGCGAAATGATTCATGGAAAGATATTATGAGCCCTTACCCTGTATCTAAAGCTCTACTAAAAAGAGATTTAGAAATAAGAGCCTTAGACTTTAGTGGTAATGTGCGAGAAGCGAGAGTAGAAATACCAGGACTACTGTCTTCTTTACAGTTATTTGTGATATTAATTCTAGGTGTTATTTGCTACTTTATATATTTCGTGGTAAAAAGAAAAAGATGAAATACTCTATAAAAGCCATACTGTATAGTATTGTAATTATCGTCTCACTTTATGCTACGACTACTTTTTCGGCTGGTACTGCATCACTATTTATAACCAAGCCATCTCCCAATGTCTCAGAAGGTAGTAATGTAACCCTAGATATAAAAGTACGCTCATCTGACCAAGCCATAAATGCAGTATCTGGGAGTGTTAACTTTCCTTCAGATATGCTCCGGATAGTTTCAATCTCACGCGATAATAGTATTTTAAATATATGGACTCACGACCCGAATATACAAAGGAATAAAATTAGTTTTGAAGGGGTTATTCTTAACCCTGGCTATCAAGGAAGTAATGGCTCTATCTTCCATATTACATTTCAAGCCCAAAAGCGTGGGATAGCTAATGTTTCGTTCTCTGATGGAGCAGTGCTAGCCAATGATGGGCTTGGAACCAATGTTCTCGGAGCACTTAATGGAACTAGCTTGAATATTATCGGAGCTGGCGCCCTGGACTTGGTAAATGTCCCTATTGCTCGTGCAAACCCATCAAAACTTTTAGCATTACCGGTCATTACTGAGTATTCTCAGTCTATATTGTCAAAGGATTCTCTATATCTAAAAGGTAAAGGTGAGCCAAACGCACTTACCAAACTATCCTTTGAAGATGTATCCCAAAAATCATTTGGAGAACAATTTATGGATTTCATCCAGTCTAAAAAGAAGCGTTTGAGCGATGTACTCGTGAAGAATAATGATAAAGGTTTGTTTGAATATGTCACACCAAATAATTTGGTAGCAGGAGTTTACAATGCTACACCTTTCCTTGTGGATGCTAATGAAAATATAGAAAAACCAGGATTGGGAGTCCGATTACTTGTCAGTGATAGTAAGATAATTAAATGGCTTATTATCTTTATAAATATATTAATTCTTCTAATACCAATCGTTGGGCTTGTAATGCTTGTCTACTTTATTCCTTGGTATTCATCTAAACGTATGCGAATTCTAAAAAGAAAGATGGGTCTTGAAGAAGAGAAAATTGAGATAACTGCGCACGAGCTTGAGCGCCAAGATAAGCTTCTATCTAATGAGGTTTTATCCCATACAGATGCTGAAAAAAAGGCATAAATATGGTATTATATAATCTATGAAGCGACTGAACAGCTTAGTATTTCTAGCTACCCTCGTTACCATATCTATAATACCTTCTGTAGGAAACACAGCCGATACAATCTTAAGCAAAGAGGAGATTTTGTGGCTTGAATCTCGTAACAACACTATAGTTGTATACCCTGAAAAGAATTTCCCTCCGTATTCGTATCAAAATTCGGCAGGTACACCGCAAGGTCTATCTATAGACTATATAGAACTTATTGCAGAGAAAATAGGTGCTAATATTTCATATCTGCCTGCTCGATCTCGCTCACAGATACTTGATGATGTAAAACAAGTTAAAAAAGGAGATGTCATCACATCTCTGACAGATACCAAGGAGAGGGAAGATATATTATATTTTACTGACACATATGTAAGTTCTCCTGCTGTAATAGTTATCCGTAAAGATTTAGATAAAGGAGATACTCTGACTATAAGTGATCTTACAGGTAAAAAAATAGCTATCGGCAAAGATTATGCGGTTGAAGAATTTATCCGTACCAACAATCCTCGGGTTGTTATAGAGTCGGTGGTTGACGATGAATCTGGACTTCAGCAGGTAGTGCTCGGTGAAGTAGATGCTGCAATTATGGATATTACATCTCTTTCATACTATCTTTCCAAACAGGTTCTCAATAGCGTAAAAGTTGTAGGCAGTACTGGATTTGAATATAAGCTTGCATTTGCAGTACCAAAAGATAAAGAAATTCTCCAATCTATCTTAGACAAAGGCTTATCCCAAATAAGTACAAATGATAGAAAGATACTTGTTGATAAATGGGTCATTATGCCAAACGAAATAAAAGAAGAGAACCCGCTCGCATTATATGCACAAAGCAATCTTGATACAATCATATTGTATGTATTAATTGTAATAGTGATAATCCTTCTTCTAAAAAAGAAAAGTAGAAATTTTTTACTAAATAGAAAAAGAAAAGTTGACGTAGTGAATGAATTAAAAGAAGAGTTGCAGGATATTGAAATCCTTGAAGAAGATATAAAAGAAAAGATTAAAAATATAGACCTATAATCCAACCACTTTCATATTAATTTTAGTTTTGTTATTATACTTAAAGCATGAAATTATCTACTATTTATACATTTCTATTTATATTTTTATTCAGTCCAATTTCTTCAATCTATGCTCAATCTAGCCTTTTAAATAGTGAGGAAAATATATGGCTCGATTCAAGGAATAATACAATATCGGTCATACCAGAGAGGAACAACCCACCTTTTTCTTTTAATGATTCATCCTATATATCACAAGGTATTTTTATTGACTATATTAAACTTGTTTCTGAAAAGCTTGATATAAAGATTGATTTTATGACTGCTAGAACTAGGTCAGATATACTTTTAGGTATGTCTGATAGTAAAGTTGAATATATATCAACCTTAGAAGTAGATAAATTAAATAATTCACTAGTTGTTTTTAGCGAACCATATTCAACCTTTCCAATAGTTATCGCTGTACGTAAAGACTATGAATCACGTGAGGGTATGACTTTAGATAATTTTAACAATAGAAGTGTTGCTGTGGTAAAAGATTCTCCTACTAGTTTGTATATTAAACAGAATTACCCTAGAGTGATAATAGATGAGGTGGTTGACAACGAACTTGCCTTGCAGAAAGTTGCCCTAAATGAAGTTGATGCTGCAGTTATAAATTCGGCATCACTTACTTATTTATTATCTAAACAATCTATGAGAAGTATAAAAGTTGTTGGTAGTCTATCTCTTGATTCAAAGATGGCTTTTGTTGCACCTAAAGATAAAGTAATCATCCATTCTATATTAGCAAAAGGCTTAAAACAAATTAGCGCAAAAGAACATCAGGGAATAATAGATAAATGGATATTTTTACCAAATGAAAAGGATACTAGAAGCACACTAACAATTTATTTAAATGACAATATAAATTTTGTAGTAATTTTATTCTTAACCATTGTTATTGTTGTATTTATAATAATTCTTCTTAAGAAACACAATCCTAGATTTAGGAATAGATATGCTAAAAAAACAGATGAAATAAATGGATTAGAAGAGGAAATAATAGAACTTGAACATACTAGTGCTAATCTAATAGAAGAGCTAAAAGATGTGAAAAATCTTGAACAAGATATAAAGGAAAAGATGAAAAATATAAAGGGTTAATTTTTACAAAAATATTCCAAAAATCCTTGTAATATATGGATTAAAATACTTTCTTTTGTCCTCCATTTCTGCTATAATATAAGGGTATTTAACCAGATATAAAACCTTATTTTATGGCAAAAAGCGAAGAGAAAAAATCCAAAAAAGACCAAAATTATGGAGCTAGCCAAATCTCAGTCCTAGAAGGTCTGGAGCCTGTACGACGACGTCCTGGGATGTATATAGGGTCTACTGGTGTAGATGGACTTCACCACCTAGTATGGGAAATATTTGATAACTCACGCGATGAAGCGATGGGAGGATTTTGTGATCATATTGAAGTAGTACTCTTACCAGGGAACTCTGTACGAGTCGTAGATAATGGACGTGGAATTCCTGTGGATGTTCACTCAAAGACAAAAGTTTCAGCTCTGGAAACGGTAATGACGACACTCCATGCTGGAGGTAAATTCGGAGGGGATGACAGTGGATATAAAGTTTCTGGTGGTCTTCACGGAGTGGGCGCATCTGTAGTCAACGCACTCTCTATTTATACGAAAGCAGAAGTTCATCGTGATGGGGGGAAATATGTCCAAGAATACTCACAAGGTAAGCGTAAAGCTGCGGTTAAAAAAGTCGGTACTTCAAAAGAGCACGGTACTATTATCTCATTTGAGCCTGATGAGGAAATTTTCAAGCAAGTAAAATTTGATTGGAATACTATTGTAAATCACCTACGTCAGCAAGCGTACCTCGTGAAGGGCCTTCGGATAGATATTATTGATGCCCGAGAATGGGACCCAATAACCGGCAGTAAGGAAAAGAAAAATTTTGAAGATATTTTCTGGTTCTCTGAACTCGGGCTTGAAGTACCTTCTACAACTTTCTACTTTGAGGGAGGGCTAGTATCACTTGTAAAATTTTATAACAAATCACAGAAACCTATTCACCCGAGCGTGTTCTATATTGAGCGTGAGCTTGATGATGTCGGCGTAGAAATAGCCCTCCAGTATGTAGATGATGTGAATGCTCATATCGTGCCTTTTGCAAACAATATTTATAACCCAGAAGGAGGTACACATATTACTGGATTCAAAACCGCGCTTACTAGGGTACTCAATACCTATAGTAAAAAGAATAATATGATTAAAGAGGCTGATGGGGCATTCACTGGAGATGACGTCTTGGAAGGTCTTATGGTAGTAGTATCTGTAAAGCTTCGGGAGATTCAGTTTGAAGGTCAGACAAAAGCGAAACTTGGCTCTACAGAAGCCCAAGGCGCAGTAGCTACAGTATTTGGTGATGCCTTTACGAATTTCCTTGAAGAGAATCCAGATGAAGCTAAGTTTATAATAAATAAATCTATACTTGCGCTTCGTGCTCGTAAAGCGGCAAAAGCTGCTAAGGATTCAGTGCTACGCAAAGGTGCACTTGAAGGAATGACCCTACCTGGTAAGCTTGCCGACTGCCAAAGTAAAAGCGCAGAGGAATCAGAAATATTTATCGTAGAGGGAGATTCTGCGGGCGGTACAGCGAAAATGGGACGTGATAGAAAGACACAGGCCATACTTCCACTTCGAGGAAAAATTCTAAACGTAGAACGTGCTCGACTTGACCGCATGCTGGGAAGCGAACAGATAAAAAATCTAGTTATTGCTATGGGGACATCTATCGGAGATACATTTGATATTAGTAAGATGCGTTATCATAAGATAATAATTGCAACCGATGCCGATGTAGATGGAGCGCATATACGTACACTTATACTTACTCTTATGTATAGATATTTCCGGTTAGTCCTTGATGCAGGGTATGTCTATATTGCACAACCTCCACTATTTAAAATAAAAAAAGGCAAAGAATTATTTTACGCATATTCAGATGAAGAGAGAGATAAAATACTCGGTAAAGATGCGCCATCACTCGCAGAGCTTTTGACTGAAAGTGCTCAAGAAGGGGGTAGCGAAGAAGTGGAGGTAGAAGTTGAAGAAGACCTGCCTGCGCAGACAGGAGGTGAAAAAAATAAAAAATCTGTAAAGATTCATATCCAACGCTATAAAGGTCTTGGTGAAATGAATGCCGAAGAACTTTGGGAAACAACAATGGACCCTGCAAAGCGCATTCTCAAGCAAGTAGCAGTAACTGATGCTGAAGAAGCCAATAAAGTCTTTGATATGCTCATGGGCTCTGAAGTGCCTCCTCGCAAAGCCTTTATCCAATCTCATGCCAAAATGGCTAACTTGGATATTTAATTAAAAACCGCTCTAGGAGCGGTTTTTAATTTCAGATTTTATTTCAGAGAGGAATTCTTCAAGAGTTTTTGTATCTTTGGAACCGTCGCGCTTCTCTATAGTGAGCGTTCCAGATTCTTTTTCTTTGTCTCCGAGAATTATGATGTATGGTGTATTCATGCTTTTGGCTTTGTGGATTCTTTTACCTAGAGATTCATTACCAGAAATTTTCTCAACTCTTATGAACTCACTATGTAAGGCATCAAAAACTTTTTGGGCTTCAGCTTCATGTTCTTCGCGGACAGGGATTATAGATACTTGGATAGGTGAGAGCCATGTAGGGAACACCCCAGCGTAGTGTTCAATAAGTACAGACATAAATCTTTCGATTGAACCCATGATGGCAGCGTGAATCATAACAACGCGTTCTTGTTTACCTTCTTCATTAATACAAAACAAATCAAATCTCTCTGGCATGTTGGAATCAAGCTGGATAGTAGCTACCTGCCACTCTCGGCCGATAGAATCGCTTGCCATGAAGTCTATCTTTGGTCCATAGAATGCAGCTTCGCCCACTGCTTCAATAGGAGTCTCGCCCTTTTCTTTGACCATAGCTCTCAGTTCTTCTTCAGCTTTTATCCATACTTCTTCAGTGCCAAGATATGCGGACATGTTTGCTCCATCATGCAGAGATAGGCGAGGCTTAAGAGTAAAGCCAAATGCTCCGTAGAATGTCTGGACAATGTCATAAATTTTAGAAATTTCTTCTTTGACTTGGGTAGTACGGCAAAATACATGGGCGTCATCTTGAGTAATAGAGCGGACACGTGAAAGTCCAGCGAGTTCTCCAGATTGCTCATCTCTATAGACTTTTGTCGTAGAAGCATATCGCTCTGGCATTTCT
>CAYHMN010000015.1:0-18780 GCA_964357795.1 uncultured Candidatus Saccharibacteria bacterium | reverse complement strand
AATAACTCCCCCAGCGAATTCTATCTGGTAGACAAAAGTTTCAGACACGGGCATTACTTCTACTTTCGCTCCGATTGAACGAAACTGTCCAGAGTTTATATCTGCATTAGTACGCTCAAAGTGAACTTCTATGAGCTTCTTCATAACTGTCGTTCTATCTATCTTCATACCTTTATTTAATTTTAGATTTACTTTCTCATACTCTTCAGGAGAACCTAACCCATAAATACAAGAAACAGAAGCGACGATGATCACATCTTTCCTCGTTAGTAGTGCTTGCGTGCTGGCGTGTCGCAAACGGTCTATCTCTTTATTTATCTGAGCATCTTTCTCTATATACGTATCGGTGACCGGCATATATGCTTCTGGCTGATAGTAGTCGTAGTAGGAAACAAAGTAGTGAACTGCTGCATCTGGAAAGAATTCTCGGAACTCTTGGGCAAGCTGAGCGGCTAGAGTCTTGTTGTGAGCTATTACTAATGTCGGCTTGTTCCACTGCTCAATAACATTTGCCATAGTAAAAGTTTTCCCAGTACCCGTAGCTCCCAAGAGTGTCTGCTTAACCATTCCCTTCTCCAAGCCTTTCATCAACTCTGAAATAGCCTTCGGCTGGTCACCATCAGGTTTGTACTCGCTTTTTAATTTAAAAACTTTATTTGCCATATATATTTAAAAATGATTTTTTTAACTCAATAAATGTATCGTTTAATATCGCTTCGCGCATTTGGGATACGAGGTGGGTTATAAAGTATACATTATGAATTGAGGCGAGAGTAGCGGCTTCCATTTCTTTTGCACGAAATAGATGCGAAACATATGCTCGTGTGTAATTCTTGCAAGTATAACACTCACAATCATTATCTATGGGGGTAAAATCATTCACGAACTGAGCGTTGAATAAATTTATTTTTCCATTCTTGGTAAAAAGTGTTCCGTTGCGAGCGATACGTGTCGGACCTACGCAGTCAAATAAATCCACTCCATTCTCCACTCCCATAAAAAGATCTTCCGGTTCCCCTATGCCAAGCAAATGCCTCGGCTTTTCTTCAGGTAAAATTTCATTGACCCATTTGACTGCTGTACTCATATCTTCCTTGGCAAACGAGCCACCTATACCAAATCCATCGAAATCTAATTTAGAAATTTCAGTTGCTGATTTTTTACGTAACTCTTCGGACCGTCCACCTTGCACTATTCCAAAAAGCGCCTGATTTGTATTTTTTGATTTATGATATTCTAATGATCGTTTTGCCCACGCATGAGTACGAGAAAGAGCTTCGTCTTGATATTTATCATTCTCAGTGGGCGATGTACATTCATCAAACGCGAAAATTATATCAGCGCCTAGGTTGTGCTGAATCTCAATAGACCGTTCAGGAGTTAGGTAGTGCATTGTGCCATCTAGGTGTGATTTGAAAGATACTCCGTCATTACTAATTTTCGCAAGCGGTATGATGCTATCGATAGAACGCTCGGGTATCAAGAAACTGGGATCGGTGACAGTTGTAACTTTTGATATTTCTTTACCATATGCAGCCCCAAGTGAAAATACTTGAAAACCCCCAGAGTCAGTCATCGTCGGACCTTGCCAATTCATAAATTTATGCAAGCCTCCAGCATCACGCACTACTTCATCCCCAGGTTGTAGATATAAATGGTATGTATTAGCAAGTACTACCTGTGAGCCGATATCTTGCAATTGCTCGGGGGTCATAGCTTTTACAGTTGCTTTTGTGCCTACAACTACGAAAGCAGGAGTTTGTATCTTTCCATGAGGGGTATTTATAACTCCTGCCCTACCTAGTGAGCCATCTAATTTCTTTTCTATTTTAAAATCAAACACTTTCATTAGTTTCTTTTTACTTGAACCCATTTAAGACTCTGAATATTTACTGGTGAACGAAGAAGAACTTTCTTTACTGGATCAGTTGGAATAGAAATAAGTCCGTTTATAATAGCTAGGACTTCAGATTGAGTTCCTGGCAATAAAATTAACCTTCCGTTTTCAGATGGTAGGTCAAGAGGTATAGTCATCTCAAAATTCCCGCCACCGCGCCCGACAAGCTCTACACTTGCATTTGAGCCATCTATCGTTGCATTAGTTATTTGGCCTGGATTTGAGTAGAGCATTACAAGAGAATTTTTCTCATAAACCTTACTGATTTCACCTATTGGTATATTGCCATCAGCATATACTTTCAATCCTTCTATTATGTCCACATTACTACCGACATCTATAATAATAGTATCGTAGGGGGAGCTATTTGGTTTCGCAAGAATAGTAGCAAGGGTGAAATCATATTGCGATGGGATTCTACCAAGCAATTCTTTCAATTGTTCATTCTCAGATTTCAAAATCTGATAATCAATCATTTGATTTTTAATATTTGTATTTTCTTCTTTTAGAGCTTCATTTTCATCAAAGACAGAAGATTTAGTTCGTACTAAATAACCTGCATCAGAGGCTGTATCTATAATTATATTTTGAGCCTTCCAAAATGGCTGACCTATTGAACTAAATATCCTGGAAGATACTGTAAGAATCCCTGTAATAGCTATAAATAAAAGAACTCCGACAATGATAAAGTTTCGGGTTATATTTTTCCGCCTTGCTATATATTTTTTATCTCGGAGCTGATGCATCGTCTGTGTTTACTAAAACTTCTCTAAATGATTCAAAGTCATCGAGTATTACCCCTGTACCTCGTGCTACCGCTGTGAGAGGGTCTTCAGCCACATATATAGGTATTTTAAGTGTATTAGAAAGAAGAGTGTCTAGTCCTCGCAGTAGAGCACCTCCACCAGAGAGCACTAGTCCACGATGCATAATATCAGAGAGAAGTTCTGGCGGAGTGGTTTCAAGGACTTCTTTTATTCCATCTACAAGAGAAAGCACTGAGGGCATTATTGCTTCACGAATATCGGAATCAGTGACTATAACTTGACGTGGCAAGCCTGTGACAAGGTCACGACCTCTGACTTCTGCTTCCATTGGTTCTGTATCTATCACACTACCGATTGCAATCTTTACATTCTCTGCGGTTCGCTCACCTATCAAAAGCTTAAACTCATCTTTCATATAATTCACAATATTCGTATTGAGTAAGTCTCCAGCAATTTTTAAATTCTTTGAGCGTACAACACCAGATAGTGATATCACCGCTACATCGGTCGTGCCTCCGCCGATATCTACAACTACTGACCCTACAGCATCTTTGACTGGAAGACGTATTCCAACAGCGGCAGACATTGGTTCTTCAATTATATGAACTTCTCGAGCACCAGCAGAGCGAGCCGCATCTTCTACCGCACGAATTTCAACGTTGGTAATACCAGTAGGTACTCCGACGAGTACACGAGGTCGGATAAATTTCTTTGACATCTTTTCAGCCTTACCGATAAGGTATGAGAGCATCTCTTCTGTAACTTCAAAATCAGAAATAACTCCATCTACTATGGGTCGGACTGCGCGCACGTGCCCAGGAGTGCGCCCAAGCATTTGCTTTGCTTCAGCTCCAACAGCGATAATCTGCCCAGTCTTTTGATTTACAACCACAACAGATGGTTCATTAATAACAATACCGTGACCTTTCAAATACACCAGCGTGTTTGCAGTGCCAAGGTCAATGCCGATATCGTTCGAGAACATTTTGTAAAATTTATTAAACATTTTTTAATTCAGAAAGCATTTGCTCTTTGTTTACTATCTTGCCAACTTCTAGAGTTCGCTTTTTTATTTCGTATCCTCCTTCAGATAAACTACGTTTTGAAACAACAACACGATAAGGTATTCCAATAAGATCGGCATCCGCGAATTTCTCCCCTGCAGTTAGATCTTCTCTATCATCAAATAGAACCTCAATATTTTTCTCGTTCAACTCTCCATATAACTTTTCTGCTTCAGCTTTTGTATTCTCTTCATTGCCAAGTAAAACCATATGAACTTTAAACGGAGCCACAGATTCTGGCCAGATAATACCCTTGCTATCTGACAGAACTTCAACAATGGTACCCATCAAACGAGCAGGACCTATACCATATGAGCCCATAAAAACAGATTTACTATCTCCGCTTTCTGTCTGATATTTTAGATTGAGCGCATCTGAAAAGCGAGTACCTAGTGTAAATATATTACCAACTTCAACTGCGCGATTTTCTACAAGTGTTTCTTTGGAAAGACCTAGGCTTTCGATGACTTCATCGTTGTACACCTCTTTGTTTATAGCTATGCCTTTATTCTCATCTACATATATAGTGTCTTCTCCGGCGCCTGTAATAGTTTGAAATTCATGCGAAAACTTTGAGAACATTCCACCAGAAGCAAACGTCAGATATGTTAAATGCCCTATCCCTATTCGTTTAAAAATATTCTTATAGGCTTCTTTAGATTTCTCATAGAATTCGTTATGTTCCGCTTCATCTTTTGAGAATGAATACAAATCTTTCATTATGAATTCTCGGGTTCTCATAACACCACTCTTGGCACGTGTTTCGTTTCTGAATTTTGTTTGGAACTGATATATGTAAAAAGGTAAGTCACGATATGATTGCACAAAATCTTTAAGCATTTTTGTCATAGCTGCTTCGTGAGTAACTGCTAGTCCCAGCTCTGTATCATTTTTCAATTTAGTTTTAAACCAAACATCAACCTTATCATCGCTCCACTGGTCAGTAGGTTCCCAAGTAGATTGCTCTTGAAGAGCGGTCATAGTCAGCTCCTGGCCACCAATCGCATTCATCTCTTCACGAATAATGTTTATAATCTTGTTTAGTACGCGAAGTCCAAGTGGTAAGTAAGCATAGACCCCCGCCATCTCTTTGTATACAAATCCACCTTTTATGAGAAGCTCTGCGTTTAATGATTCTTCATCTGCAGGACTTTCTTTCCTAGTTTTAGTAAATAGTTGTGATTGCTTCATATCACACATACTACCCTAAAAACCCCTTTTTATCAATTTGATTTTTGAGCTTATTTTATAGCCATTCCCGTGTTTCAACATTCCCAGATAAGACTGAATGCTTTCTTCTTTGTATTTATTCTTTATTAGATTCCTTATCATTCTCCTCTTTGTTGCAGTCCTCAAAACTCTATGTTTAGGGAAATGAACCCATCCTAGAAAGTCTACACCACTTGCAAAAGTTTTGATAAATACCTTATCGGGATGCATATCTAGCTTTAATTTATTTTCTAAATACTCTTTCATTTTTACTAATATACTCTGTAAATATTCTCTCTCTTCAGAAAGAACAACAAAGTCGTCAGCATAGCGAATATAATATTTCACTTTGAGCTTGTGTTTAACATATTGGTCAAATTCATTCATATAAACATTCACGAGGAGTTGCGAAGTTAAGTTGCCGAGTGGTAGCCCTTTTTTCATCTCAGCCATGGCGTAGATTGAATTTGGGGTATGAAAGCTATCTATTATATTTGAGAGTAGTGAGAGAGTATCACTTTCTAGCATATGCGAGGAAATGATACTCTTGAGAGTTTTGTGATCAATACTTGCGAAGAACTTACGGATGTCGCATTTCAAAACCCAGCATGTTCTCGTATTATTTCTTGAAACTTTACGTGTAAATATTTCAAATCTTTGAATCGCTTTATGCGTCCCCTTGCCTACTCTGCAGGAATACGAGTCGTAAACAAACTTCTTGTCAAAATATGGGTAGAGGATTCTGTATATTGCATGATGAATTAGCCTGTCTCGGACTAGTGCTTTGTGGATATCGCGGGGTTTTGGATCGTTGATTTTGAAAGCTTTGTATATACTGTGTTTATACACTTTATTTTTTAATTCTTGATTAATATTATATAAATGAACATCAAGATTACGAGAAAAGAATGCCACATCAGGCTTGGATTTTTTACCATTTTGAAATTCTCTCCATGAAGCATACAAATTTGGAAGAGATATGATAGTATCGTACATATGAATACTCATACTATAGAGCAGACCCCCCCCCCGACGCAAATTCCGGTAGTTTTGGTAAAAGCAAAAGAAATATATAAAGTCTGGGTTGAAAACTTGCCAAATATCCCTCGAACCTCACGCTATACTTATGGCAATCGCGTAGATATAGTCTTTCTTACTTTTCTTGAAAAGCTCTATGCTGTTTCATACATGCCAATCAAAGAAAAGTCTTTTGGGATTCGCGAACTAATTAGTACTCTTGATACACTTCGTTTTCTTTTTCAGTTAGGATATGAATCCAGACTTATCTCCGAGAAGAAATATATAACCCTTTCAACTCCACTAATAGAGATTGGCAAAATGCTCGGTGGGTGGAAGAAAGGTATTGATGACAAACTAACAAAAACTCCCACGATGTAAATCGAGGGAGAAAATAGTTTGTTTCGGAAATAGAATCACGTTGCCATACTTGGCATTCCACACGTTGTCGTTAGAAAGCTTGTTCACGTTCACGTTGAGCTTGCCATTATACTTGTAAACGTTGGCCACGAAGCGGGCACCTTTGTGCAAAATATCATCCATATCACCTTGTATTCTATACGAACAATCAATGTATTTTATTTGGAACTTAGAAGTTCACCAATATCTTGCACCAACAAATTATTTTTTATTTATTTCATATTATATACTCTCGTAAAAGACGTATCCGTTGCTATGCCGACACAATATAAAATCGAAATGCAAACATAAAACCATAGCCGTATGTATTATGCAATTCTATCCTAAGTATACAATATAAAAAAACCTCAAACGAAAGTGTCTGAGGTTTTAAGAGTCTAAGTCATTACGACTAAGACTTAATTTTTTAAGGGCTGTTGCGGAAAGAGAACCACGCTGCCATACTCGGCACCCCACACGTCGTCGTAAGAAAGCCTGCTCACGCTCACGTTGAGCTTGCCATAACACTTGCAAACGAAGGCCACGAAGCGGGCACCTGATGCATTAGTGAACGTCACATGAATGCGATGGTCTTGTTTTAAAACTTCCTCTACCAAAGCAGGATTATCTTCCACTGCTTTAAAAGCTTGTTCAATACCCTGGAAAAAATTCTTTTCTTCATCTTTGATAAACTGGCTGTATTTGCCATCTTTTATCAAATCACTTGCCTGTATTTTGGTGGCAAGAATGGCAGAGCAACCAGATGTTACATAACTCCACTCATTTCCGGTATAATTTTCTATGCCAGATTTGAAAAAGTTTTTCCATTTCTGTTCCTTGTAAATACCGTTACTGGCAGAAACAGAAAGTAACCCTTCACGGAGTTTAAAATACTGTGGCTCAATAATGGGAGCAGGCTTTTGCTCCTTTATCGCCAGCAAATATTCATTAGTTTTAACAAAAAAGAAATTGTCGTGGATAAGTCCACTTGTTATTTCTTCAGGATTTACGCCTTGTTGTTTACAGGCGTTTTCAATTTGATTGCAGACTTCGTGAGATTGACCACGAGACATACTGCTGCTTACAT
The DNA here is from genome assembly GCA_964357795.1 of uncultured Candidatus Saccharibacteria bacterium. Taxonomy (GTDB): domain Bacteria; phylum Patescibacteriota; class Minisyncoccia; order Phycocordibacterales; family UBA9973; genus UBA8515. The sequence continues at coordinate 11,340 of CAYHMN010000015.1, read as the reverse complement.
TTGGCATGCTTACAGATTTATTTGTTTTGAAAATAACTAAACCACACTATGGTAATAGTGTTCGTAGTGACTCTCATTATATCACACAAAAGCCCATTTTGTCAACCTAGCTAAAACCCTTATTTTATGATATCATCCATATACGTTCCGTGAGGGATTTTTTTATTAAGAATACCCTTGTAGACAAGCTGGAATGCTTAAAAACGGAGCGATTATAAAGTAATTAATCATAAATATGAGTACACAAAATACAATCGTAGAAGGTATGTTTCAAGCAGGTTCGCATTATGGCTATTCAAAGAGTCGCCGTCATCCATCGATGAGCGCGTACATATTCGCGACAAAGAATGGCGTTGATATTATAAATATTGAAAAGAGTTACGAGCTTCTAGAAAAAGCATTGGAAGCTGTACACAAATACGCAAGTACAGGCAAGAGTATCCTATTCGTAGGTACGAAAGCAGAAGCTAAACAACAAATCACAGAGACGGCTTTGGCCCTAAACATGCCTTACGTTTCCGAGCGTTGGGTTGGCGGTTCACTTACAAATTTCCCTGAAATCAAGAAACGTATCACAAAGCTTTTAGAACTTCGTGACCAGAAAGAAAAAGGTGGTTTAGATAAATATACAAAGAAAGAACGCCTACTTATAGACCGAGAAATGGAAGATATGGCCAAGAATTTCCAAGGTCTTACAGGTATCACCAAGACTCCAGATGTAATGTTCGTAATTGACCCAAAAAAGGAGCATATAGCTGTAACTGAAGCTCACAAGATGAATATTCCTGTTATTGCTGTTATGAATACAGATTGCAATCTAAAGCAGGTAGAGCATGGAATTGTTGCCAATGATGCATCGGTACTTTCTATCAGTTTCTTCTTGCAATTAGTAAAAGATGCATATAGTAAAGGCCAAGCTGGTAAATAATAATATAAAATAACAAGTGTGAAGCGAATTATTTTATTTCCGAGCCGGTCTGGTGAACCAACCCGAGGACCCGAGGAAAGAATATAATTCGCGAAACTAAAAATTATGTCTACAAAAATTACTACAGAACAAGTTAAAGAATTAAGAGACTCTACAGGTGTCTCTGTTATGCAATGCCGTAATGCTCTACAAGAAGCAGATGGCGATATGGAAAAGGCTCTTATAATCCTCAAGAAGAAATCTAGTTCTATTGCTATGAAGCGAGCAGACCGCAATGCAAGTGATGGTACAGTGGTAGTAGTAGAAGGTAATGGCAAAGCACTATTGCTGGCTCTCCACTCTGAGACAGACTTCGTAGCCAAGAATAGCGACTTTACTAACCTTGCCAATGACCTTGCAAATATGGCCCTCAATGAAGGAGTAGAGGCGGTAAAAGCAAATGCCCAGGACTTAATAAACCCTATTGTCCAGAAAGTTGGAGAGAAAATTGAGCTCGGCCACGTAGAAGAAATTGCAGGTTCTACCCTTGGATGCTATGTTCATGGTGGCAAGAGTGCTGTTATAGTATCGCTTGAAGGTGGTACTAAAGAAATAGCAAAAGATATCGCTATGCACATCGCTGCGATGAAACCAGCGTTTATAACAAGTGATGAAATCAAAGAAGAAGATAGGGCAAAAGTTCTTGAAGTCTTTGAGAAAGAAGTAGCAGAGAGTGATAAGCCTGAAGATATAAAAAAGAAGATGCTTGAAGGCAAAATCGCTACTTACTTCAAAGAACAAACGCTTATGGATCAACCATTCATCAAGAACCCAGATTTGACTATCTCTGCCCTCCTTGCAAAAAATGGTGCAACATTGGTACAATTCGTTGGTGAGTCTATTGGATAATTATGTTATTTACTATTATCATTTTCTTTATAGCTATAACAATCGCTTTCGGCATGCTAGCCTTTCGTGCATGGGAGCTACGGACTGCTCGCGCTAGTATGCCAGAGAATGTTGAGAATAAAGTAACTGATTTGACCTTTAGGCACGTAGAAAAAAATATGCTATATTTGACCAAGCATATCGTTCAAGGGATAGTGCTTGTGGTAGTAAAGTATTGGTTTATATGCGTAACAAAGACGAGAAAATGGATTTCGGATAAATGGCCAAAGATAAATGCTTACTTTCAAAAGAAGCCTGAATCAACTGAAAACCAAAAGCCTTCATTTTTCCGTAAAGCAATCCTTGAATCAGAAGCCAAGATAAAACGTATCAAGGAAAAAGTAAAGAGAGAGCACGGAGAGATAGAGGGAGTAAAAGAAAACAAAATTTAATATTACGCCGCTTTGCTAGTAGTAATAAATATTTAATATGTGCCGCCTTAGCTCAGTTGGTAGAGCTACACTTTTGTAAAGTGAGGGTCCCCAGTTCGAGTCTGGGAGGCGGCTCCAAAAGAATCTTATAATAATGTATACCTGTTTTCAGTTTTGATTGTGGTATAATATCCTACATGAGAAGATGTATTGAGTGTAGCGAACAACTAACTAAAAGAACTCAGGTTATTTATTGCTCCAATAAATGCCAGACCGAAAGACAATATAAAGACTATATTGCTGAGTGGAAATTAAATAATAAAAATTATACCACTAGAAATATATCTAAATACATAAAGAGATATTTTATAGAAAAATTTGGAGAAAAGTGTTCAAAATGTTCTTGGTCAGAAAAGCATAAGAAAACAGATCATGTTCCCCTTGAAGTAGACCATATTGATGGAAATTCCGAAAATAATAAGGAGAAGAATTTGAGGCTATTATGCCCTAATTGCCATGCCTTAACACCAAATTTTAAGAACTTTAATAGAGGTAAGGGTAGGTCATGGAGAAAAACTTAGTTCGAGTCTGAGAAATTTTATTGAGTCGCTGTTGGAATTGTTGTCCCCTCTTCTACCTTAGTAGCAGGAGTAGGTTTTTTAGTATTTTTAGGTTCTTCTTTCTTCTTTATAGTTTGAAGTTGGGGGAAAGTTTTCTCTACAGCCTCCACGCTCTGGAAACCAGAATATACCTTGCCGTTTATTACAATAGCTGGAAGTTCATCTGGAACTTTGTATATTGAAATCATAGACTTTATAGCTCCTAAGTCTAGATTATAATCAAATGAATAGACACGAAGATTAGGGTATGTCTCGCGTAAACTGGTCAGCACATAGCCTTGCTTGGTACATTCTCCACAATTGTCATTATTATAGAAGTATAAGATAAATATAGGCTTCTCTCCACAACGCTCCGTAATCTTCTTCATGAGCAAGTAATCCTTAATCTCAAGTAGCGAGTATGACTTCTTTAGACTTATAACGTCTGTATTATTATTGCCAATATTCTCTTCACTGTATGATATTTTATCTGCAAGTGAGTTGAGTTCAGATGAGAGAACTGTAGTTGATACATCTTTACAAGAAAGCTCTTGAAGTAATGCGAATTGTGTCTCTGATGATAATATATCAAGAGCTATCCTGTCTGCATCAGAACGAAGTTGATTTATTCTTTTATTATCTAGAAAATCTGACACATAAAGAGCTGACCCAAATAGAGTCGCTGTAATAAAGAAAACAATTACGTATTTTTTCCAGTCTAAATTTTGATTATCCATAAATTATGTTCTACGTTCTAGGGTCCAACTCTCTTCTTTTGATAAAATTGCATTATATATAGCTTTCAACATCCAAAAAGGGGCAATAATTCTGTAGATTATCACGAAATATAAAACAGTAAATGAAAACCATCTTTTTTCTGATGCAAGCTTTCGTCCAATTATACTAGAAATAACAACAAGAATATAAAGGAGTATAATCAGAAAAAGAGTAGATTTTGTATTGAGGAAGAACCAGTTAAATTCAAATCCTGTTGTACTACTATTAATTCCTACCGTCTGTATTTGTATAATTTTATGATATATAAATGTGATTAGATTATATATAACTGTAAAGAATAGTAATATAACCCCGAGAACAGATACTATACCTAAGGGTAAAGTAAATATTGCAACTGCGCCATATTTTTTTCTAAATAAGAGTCTTCTATAATCTATGAGATTTTTTATAAATCCATATATCCATCTCTGGCGCTGGCGGTACAGCTTCATCACTGAATTTGGGCTTACAGTATATACATATGCATCTGGGCAGTGGTCAATCTTATACCTGTGTTCTTGCATACGTAGAGCAATTTCTTGGTCTTCGGTATTGTGAGCCTTTGTATAATGTCCTAAATCGTCAAAAACTTTCTTTCGAAATACAGAGAAGGGTCCAGGAGTCACATGGATACCGCCCATAAATCCGAGCATCTTCTTGGTATATATAGCCATATCGTAGTCTACTTTCTGGGCAACCTGAAGAATATTTTTAGGGTTATGTACGATAATAGATGGAGCTACTGCCATAGTATGTATATCATTCTGGAAATAACTCATCATTCTCTTGAGAGATTGCGGGTGCACAAAAGAATCAGCATCCAGACATGCAAAAAATTCCGCTGTAGTATTTTCAAGTCCGACATTTAGTGCTGTATGCTTACCTCCATTTTTCTTGTCAAAAATTTTAATATTGGGGTTATTTTCCCATTGTTTCATAACTTCTAGTGTGTTGTCAGTACTACCATCATTAACCAGAAAAAATGTTAATTTATCTTTCGGGTAATCTAGCTCAAGCAATGAGTTCACAGTATCCTCTAGAGTTTTCTCTTCGTTATAGCAAGGTATGGTGACTGTAACGGTAGGATAGTAATCAAGGTCCAAATCGTTGGAGTGTTTTACTATTTTCTTTCTTTTTTCAAAAAATGTGACTAGTAAAAAGACCTGCGCGTAGACAGCCAAAAACACAAAAATATAGAAAACAATGGTATAGGCAATTCCCATAGAGTGACAAGATTATAACACAAATATCTATATTCTCCAAGCTAAAAATCCCCCGCCAAACTGGCGGGGGATTTTTAGAAGCTATATATTACATAGAACCAGGAGTTCCTCCCATTGGAGCAGAACCTCCGCCCATCATGCCTTTGCACTTCTTGCATGGGCAACCGAAAATCTTAACTAATGCACATACACCTACCAATAGGTAGACGATAGCCTCAACTGTCGGCCATGAACCTAAGAGCATATTTACTACATTCCAATCAGAACCTGCAAGCATACCTGCGCCTACAAGACCCCAGTTTACACCACCAATAATAACTAAAACCCAAGCAAACTTTGAACAACCACACTTACCTTTACAATCACCATTGCACATCATCATATATTTTTATTTTACATCTATCTAACGATAGAAATTAACTAATAATAAGAGAACCTTTATTTACTGATATATTATACCACACAAGGAAATATAGTGCACAAGTAAACCTGTATGATATAATAATCTGATGGAAAACAATACAAAAGAACAAAAAATTTCAACCCCAGTAGCAATTGTCGTCGCGGGTGTCCTTATAATGATAGGTATATTAGCAAGTAAAGGTGGTGGCGTCGCTCCGGCCCAAAAGACAATCTCGGAACAAGTTGGAGTATCCAAAGAAAAACTCCTTGCTTGTATAGAAGAGACTGACTTAGAAGCATTAGATTCTAGGGTAAACAACAGCGTAAATACAGCTATGAGCCATATTCCTCGAGAAGAGCGTGGTACTCCATATAGTATTGTTATAAGCAAAGATGGTGTAAAAACAGAAATCCGTGGAGCTGATTCATATACAAATGTGAAAAGAGTTGTTGATGATGCTGTTCTTGGAAAAATTACCAAAAATTATGATGGGAAGCTTCTAGATGTGGAAGCTTCGGACCATATATTTGGTAATCCTGATGCTCCTGTTACAATCATTGAATATTCTGACTACGAATGTCCATTTTGTAAACAATACGACCCAACTTTAAAGAAAATTGTTCAAGAATCAAATGGTTCTGTTCGTTGGATATATCGCCACTACCCTCTTCACCAGCATTCATTTGAGAAGCTCGTAGCTGCTGAATGTGTAGCAAAAATAAAAGGCAATGATGCTTTCTGGAAATACTCTGACCTCCTCTTTGGCCTCCTGAAGACCAGCAACGATTCAGTTTCCGAACAACTCTAATTAGAAAAATAAAAAAACACCTCAATACGAGGTGTTTTTTTATTTAATCGAAATAGTTCTTCAAGCGTGCTATTTTTTCATTATTGCGGAGTTTTTCGTGAACTTTCGCTTCAATCTGACGAATACGTTCGCGGGTCACAGAGAATTCTGCCCCTACCTCTTCCAGAGTGTGCTGGATACCATCGTTGAGTCCATAGCGAAGTTCAAGAATCTTGCGCTCCTTTGGAGTCAGAGTATCTAGGACTTCTTTTATTTGGTCAGAAAGAATACGGCGAGAGGCGTCTTGGTCAGGGCGGAGTATCTTATCGTCAGCGATAAATTCACCACGAGTAGATTTCTCATCGTCATCGCCTATTGGTTGCTCTAATGATACCGTCTCCTGATTGATTTGCTCTATGATGTGAATCTTCTCAACTTCTAGGTTCATCTCGGTGGCTATTTCTTCCACGAGTGGTTCACGGCCAAGGTCTTGGGAGAGTCGGCGGACTACTTGTTTGTATTTTGAAATTGTTTCCACCATGTGCACTGGTATGCGGATAGTTCTAGACTGGTCGGCAAGTGCACGAGTTATAGACTGACGTATCCACCAAGTCGCATAGGTAGAGAACTTGTATCCTTTAGTCCAGTCAAATTTCTCAACTGCTTTAAACAAACCCAGATTCCCTTCTTGTATAAGGTCTAAAAGAGTTAAGTCAGAACTGCGTCCAACATATTTCTTTGCAATAGATACCACAAGGCGGAGGTTTGCTCGCGCAAGCAAGTTCTTCGCTTCCATATCCCCTTTCTCTATTCTTCGAGCAAGATCTTTTTCATCACTTGCAGTAATGAGTGGATACTGGCCGATTTCCTTTAGATAAATTTGGATAGAGTCGTAAGTCTGGGCATCTTTACTATACTTGAGTGCTTGCTTCTCTGTATCTCCATCCATATCTAGCAAGTTGCCACCTTCTAAAACATCAATACCTGACACTGCAAGCTTCTCATAAAGTTCATCCAAGAAAAGGATATTGTTTTCAATATCTGGAAATACTTTAATAATCTCATCATAGGTCACGAAGCCACGCTTCTTACCCTTTTCTATTACCTGCTGTGATTTCTGCTCTAAATCAAGCATTTTACGGTCAAAGGCTGTTAGTTTGGCACCTTTCAGTGCTTTGCTGTCTTTTTTTACAATCTTCTTAACTACCTTCTTTATTTTCTTTTTCAGAACCTTCTTCAAAGCCCTCTTTATAACCTTCTTCTTTGACGTATGTTTTTTAACAATTTTCTTTGTAACCTTTTTTACTACCTTCTTCTTTAACTTTTTTTTCATTTTTGTTTTTTTTGCCATAGATTTTAATTATTATAGTGAGCGACTTTTTTTAATTTCTTCTATTCGTTTTGATATAGTGTCAAATTCGGTAAGCTTTTCTTTAGTATCTAGTGGTCCAAGCAATATTTTTTTATCATTTAGGATTTCTTCTTCGAGGTTGAGTATTATTTCTTTTAATTCTCTTGCTAGATTGTCAGTCTTGCTACCATACCACATTTCAGCTTCAAATGCCAGAGTGTCGGAGAATGGTTCGTGGGTATTTATCATCTTATTAAATTCTTCATCACTTATTTTTTTCTTAAAATCTTCAAGTAAAATTTTTATATTTTCATCGTCTCTATTTTTATCAGTCCAGAATATTATCCCAAATAATCGGCGCTCGAGGTGGTCTCTGCGCGATTGCTTTTGACCTTCCATTGTATTAATCTCTAAATTATTGTTCTTGCTTATATTTGTGTTTCGCTCATAGATTTCAAAATCTTCAATTATAGCGCGATCTGGCAAACCAGTCTTATTGTGAATTAGAGTTATATAAGCCGATCGCTCTATTGAACTTTTCACCATAGACAAAAACGGGAAAATTACTTCTCGAATTTTCTTTCCTCTAATCCTTATGTCATTTGAGCTATTACAGATACGATCAATATGAAAGCTTACAATATTTACTGAGTTTTTTATGATTTCTTTCCATGAATCTGGATTGGCATTGATTATATCAGCTGGGTCTTGCCCTTCTGGCAAGATTGCAATCTTCACTTGCATCTCCAAAGATAAAGCTATGACGGCAGAACGACTAGCAGCTCTTATTCCAGCTTCATCACCGTCAAAAGCAAAAATTACATTGTTAGATAGTCTACGAATCAAGCCTAGGTTATTTATTTTTGATTCACTATCACTTACATTATCAGCAAGGGCTGTACCTGAAACTGCTACAGTATTAGTAAATAGCGCTTGGTGAGATAATATCAAATCCATCTGCCCTTCAACGATGATGCTATAACCTCGTGACCTTATAGCACCTTTTGCTTTATCTATACCAAATAGTACGTTTGATTTATTGAAGAGTACTGTGTCTGGGCTGTTTAAATATTTGGCTTCCTCTATATCACCTTCTTTCTTTTGATTATTTGATAGAGCAAAAATTCTTCCTGAGAAGGCTATTACCCTGCCACTTGAATCACTAATTGGGAACATAATTCTCCCACGAAATCTATCGTAGAAACCATTATTGCCTAGCTTTACAAGTCCGACAATTTCCATATCTTCAATTTTAAATCCTTTACTGATCAAGTGGTCAGAAACTGAGCGCCAAGAAGCTGGTGCATATCCAATACGGAAAGATTTGATAGTTCCATCTGATAAACCACGATCACGTAGATAGCTTCTTGCTTCAGGCTCTTTATCGAACATTGTTTCAAAGAAGAGAGTCGCTTCTTCCATAATCTCATAGTAGCGCTCTTTGTCATCTGTCTTTTCATACGAACCTCTCTTTTCAAGAACAATGCCAGCTTTCTCTGCAAGTAATTTCAAAGATCCTAGGAAGTCAGTACCTTCAAAATGCTCGACAAATGAAAATATATCCCCTTTCGCTCCACAACCAAAACAGTAGTAAGAACCTCTATCAGGCGATATGAAGAAGGATGGGGTCTTTTCGTTGTGGAATGGGCATCGGGCTTTATAATTCTTGCCAGCCGCTGTGACTTGTAGATATGAAGAAATAACATCAACAATAGAGAGTCTTTCTTTTATTTTTTGGGCAGCTCCGTTCATAATAACTAACCCTATTTCTACCTAATTATAATGATGAAGATTCTTGACCAGATTGATCCGGTTTTATTTTCTTTATACGCTCTACTCCAAATCCAGTACCAGCAGGTATAAGATTACCGATAATGACATTTTCTTTGAGCCCTCTAAGATTATCAACTCCACCACGAATAGCGTTATTGATAAGGACACGATTAGTATTCTGGAATGATGCCGCAGAAAGCCAGCTCTTTGTAGTCAGTGACACTTCAGTGATACCTAGAACGATAGTAGAAGCTTCTGCTATTTTACCATTATCTTCTTCTACCACGCGATTGTTTTCTTCTATAAGCTCTATTGCTTCTACGATTTCGCCTGGTGAGAATGTTGTATCTCCAGCGTCTTTAATCTTCTTACGTGAGAACATCTGGCGAATAATTATTTCAATATGTTTTCGTGAAATTGAAGCACTCTGTAAGTCATAGACTTTATTGATTTCATTTACAATGTATTCCTCGGCAATTTCTTTACCACCATATTTAACGATTTCATTTATATCAGCAGAACCATCAGTAAGTAAGTCCCCACGCTTTATTTTACTACCAACTTTTACAAGTGGCTGACGGCGGAAAGCAACAGTGTATTCAATTTCGTTGCTTATTTTAGCTTCTGTTTTTGCTCCTGCTCTTGTCTTTGGTACATTTAATTTATTTTCAGGGGAAAGATCAGAAAGAACTTTTATAACCTTTTCTTTACCGTTATCTGTAATATCTATCACCTCTCCACTAGTCTGTGCCACGATTGCAGGGTTCTTTGGTATACGTCGCTCAAAGATTTCTTCCACACGAGGGAGCCCCGTAGTAATGTCCACAGTCGCCACACCTCCAGCGTGGAAAGTACGTAGTGTAAGCTGAGTTCCCGGTTCACCGATAGCTTGTGCTGCAATAATACCCACAGCCTGACCAAGTTCAATTATACAATTGCGCCCAAGGTCTAGCCCATAACACATACGACATATACCGTGAGTCGTCTCACATGAAAGTGGAGTTCTTGCATAAGCTTCCACGATACCCATTTTCTCAAGTGCGCGAGCATCTTCTTTCATTATGAGTGCTCCTTTTTTAAAGATTACTTTACCTTCTTTGTCTTTTATATCAGCAAGTAGAACGCGTCCATGTATATATTTCACAAAGTTTCCATCAACAGCTATAATTTTTTTACCTTGCTTAGTTCCACAATCCTCTTCTGTTACCACTACATCTTGTGCCACATCAACCAAGCGACGTGTAAGGTATCCGGCCTTAGCAGTGTTTAGAGCGGTATCAGCTGCACCCTTACGAGAACCGTGAGTAGTGATGAAATATTCAAGAGGAGAAAGACCTTCTATATATGATGGGATAATTGGGAAGTCTAGAGTCGCTCCAGAAGTGTTCACAATCAAACCTTTCATACCACACATCTGCACAAGAGAACCCATATTTCCTCTAGCACCAGAAGTAATAATGTCATATGTTGAACCCTTAATATCAAGAGTTTCTGGAATTGTTTTCTCAATTTCCTTTTTGGCATGTTCCCATATCTCTATGACTTTCTGATACTGTTCGTCTTCAGAAAGAAGACCATCAGCAAATTGCTCTCTCACTTGTTCTTCTTCTTTTCTACCTTTTGCAACTATAATACCCTTACCTTCTGGGACTTTCACATTCTCAATCCCCCATGTTATTCCAGAATAAGTCGCATAGTGACAACCAAAATCTTTAATTTTATCTAGAACTTTTGGAGTAGCATCTATACCGTAATGCATTATCAATTCATCTACGATAAGTGACATACGCTTGTTAGTTATTTCTTCATTTAGATAAGGGAAATCATCTGGAAAGATACTATTGAAGAACAATCGTCCGACTGTAGTCTCAAAAGGTTTTCCTTCGAATTTACTATACCGAGATTTATCACTACCTAGAACTTTAATTTTTGCACGGAAAGTAATAACTCCTAGATCAAAAGCAGTAATAGCTTGGTTCGGACTTCCAAATGACAAGCCTTCACCCTTCTCACCATCAATAGATTTCGTCATCCAGTAACATCCAAGGACCATGTCTTTCTGTGGCATTACGATTGGAGCACCATCTTGTGGTTTAAGTAAATTCTTATTTGAAGCCATGAAATCATGAGCCTCTTTCTGAGCCATATCAGAGAGTGGTACATACACAGCCATTTGGTCTCCGTCGAAGTCAGCGTTGAAT